>JBGVKJ010000058.1:0-36258 GCA_045123695.1 Acutalibacteraceae bacterium | reverse complement strand
TGACCAGAGCTATGTTGACCAGTACGGCGAAGACCTTCAGACTTTTGAAGTTTACGGTGACCTTATTGCAAAGGGCGAGTATCTGTCAAAGTGGAATCTTTTCAACAGCTTTGATGAAGCTTTCTCCGATCCTATGACTATCTTCAATCTTGTAACGGTTGTTATGGAGCTGTTTGCTTCCGCAATGCTCAGAACAAACCTTTTCACACAGCCTCAGGTTGAAGCTATTGTAAGAGGTCTCTTTAAGTTCAACCTTGTTGACGAAGAAGGTAACGCTAACCCGAGAGTAGTTACTCCCAAGTACCCGATGTCAGTTTCCGAGTATCCCTCAATCACTCTTGAGGACGGTACAGTTGAGAGCGAAGCAAAGAGCCGCTTCTATTCATCAATTCCCTGTAAGGATATCGCTGAGAAGAAGTTCGGTGAGGACTATGAGAAGTACCTCTATGTATTCAACTACAGCGCATTCTCCTACACTTCAAAGAATGTTGAAGAGATGCACAAGTTTATCGAAACAATCCTTGCAAGTGACAACGCAAAAGAGCTTGGCGCAACAGATGTAGTTCTTGTTCCCATGAGTATGGGTGCTTCCGTTGTTACAGCTTATATGAATGAGTATCCCACAGTTGCAGAAAACCACATCCGCCGCGTTGTAAGTATTGTTGGCGCATGGGACGGCAGTGACGTTGTTGCTGACCTTCTTACAGGTACATTTGCAGACAACTCTGCAGACCTTTTCTACAACGGCCTTATCGCTGACCTTATCGGCGAGCCCTGGGGCTATGTTGTAAACGTTGCACTTCGTATCTTCCCGAAGGAAACTCTCAGAGGTTTTGTTGATGCAGCACTTGGTGCAATCGCAACAGAGCTCTTCTGTTCAACTCCTTCTCTCTGCAACCTTATCCCGATTGACAAGTACGACGGTATTAAAGACCTCATTAAGTCCGACGTTGTAAGAGCAGAGGCTGATGCTTTCCAGGAAGCAAAGAAGAACCTCGACACAACAATGAAAAACCTTGAGAAAGAGGGTGTTACATTCTCCTTCATCTCCGGTTACGGTCTTCCCTTCGGTGCTATCACATCCGACTACAGCGCATTCGGCTTTATGAAGAGTGCTGCTCAGACAAACTCCGACGAAATTATCAACATCGACTCTACTGCACCCGGCACATCCTTCGTACCTGCAGGTACACAGTTTGAGGATGAAAAGGGCAGAGAGCTTTCACCCGATAAGGAAATCGATATTTC
Organism: Acutalibacteraceae bacterium; assembly: GCA_045123695.1. GTDB lineage: Bacteria > Bacillota > Clostridia > Oscillospirales > Acutalibacteraceae > UBA8612. Next base: position 35,010 of record JBGVKJ010000058.1, on the reverse strand, counting down.
CACAACAATCCGTAAGGACGCTACATGGTTCTTCTATCAGCAGAAGCACGAGCTCGAGTACAACAATGTTGCTATCGCACTTGCAATCGAGCTTGCTACAGGTAACATAAAGACTGTTGCTGACTGTGACAACCTTAAGGAAGACGGCTATTACTTCCCGCAGTTCAACGGCGCAAGAAACACAAGAAACTACATCAGATACAACCTCGGCGATCTTGAGAGATACTGCAAAGAGAATGACTATACTCTCACTGCTAAACAGCAGGCAATTCTTGACGATGCAAACAAGATGATGGAGAATCCCATCTGTAATCCTGAGGTTGACGATCCTTATCTCGTAGCAGTTGAGGATATGATGGTTGAAATCGGCGTCTATGATGCTCCTGCAGAGCCCACAACAGGCGACAAGGTTCTCAATGTAGCACTCAAGACTCTTAACGATGCTGTTTATGCAATCTTCGGTGCAAAGGGCTTTATCAATATCCTTGACGGTATCGCTGCATAAATAAAATGTTTTACACGCACTGCTCTGTTTTTACAGGGCAGTGCTTTTTTCTTGCTTTTTTTAAGTGGTGGTAATATAATGTGGATTAGATTTATATTAACGGAGAAGAAACTATGCGTAAACCCGGTTACAAAGGTACAGTTATAAGCTGTTATATAGGTTATGTTTCGCAGGCGATAGTTAATAACTTTTCGCCTTTGCTTTTTGTTATGTTCGGTAATGAATTTAATATTTCACTTTCTCAGCTTAGTCTTATGATTGCGCTCAACTTCGGCGTGCAGCTTCTGACCGACCTTGCAGCGGCACGATTTGTAGACAGAATAGGTTACCGACCGCTTGTAGTGCTGGCTCATTTCCTCTGTGCCGCAGGTCTTGCACTGCTTGGCGTGTTGCCCTATGTAATGGCTCCGTATTTAGGTCTGATTATCGCAACGGTACTCAGTGCGATAGGCGGAGGGCTTATCGAAGTTATTGTCAGCCCGATTATAGAAGCCTGCCCGAGCGACAATAAGGCAGCTGCTATGAGTTTACTTCACTCTTTCTATTGCTGGGGTCAGATGGCTGTTGTTCTTGTGTCTACCCTTGTTTTTCGCTTTGCAGGTATCGGCTCGTGGCGTGCGGTTGCCGGTTTATGGGCACTGATACCCTTTGTCAATGCATTCCTTTATATGCGTGTGCCGATTAATGCCCTGCCGTCTGAAGAGGGGCATTCGGGACTGTTTTCAATGTTTAAAAATAAGACTTTTATTATTTTCTTCTTTATGATGCTTTGTGCAGGTGCAAGCGAGCTTTCGATGAGTCAGTGGGCGTCTGCCTTTGCGGAAGAAGGCCTTGGTGTATCAAAGGCTATGGGCGACCTTCTCGGTCCGTGTATGTTTGCTGTGTTCATGGGCATTGCCCGTGTGTTCTACGGCAAATTCGGCGCAAAGATTTCGCTTTCAAAGTTTATGGCGGCAAGCAGTGCGCTTTGCGTTGTTGCTTATGCGGTTACGGTGCTGTCGCCCTATCCGTTACTGTCACTCGGCGGATGTGCACTCTGCGGCCTTGCAGTCGGCATAATGTGGCCCGGTACTTTCAGTATGGCAAGTGCCGCAATACCGCTTGGCGGTACATCTATGTTTGCTATGCTCGCTCTTGCAGGTGATACGGGATGCACATCAGGTCCTTCGCTGGCAGGTAAAATTGCCGATACATTCGGTTCGGATATAAAGTACGGTTTTGCTTTTGCGGCTGTATTTCCGGTTGTGATGCTTATACTTTCTCTTGTGCGTGTGAGAAAGGAAAATAAAATTAAATAAAAGTGTAACACTTTTCCTCCTTTTACCATAGTATGTGGTGTAAGAAGAAAGGAGGAAACGAACATGGGATGCAATTTTGGTAACAACTGTTCATGGATTATCATTCTTATCCTTCTCCTGTGCTGCTGTGGTGGCGGCGACAGCTGCGGTTGCAATAACAACTGCGGTTGCGGCAGAGACTCAGGTTGTGGCTGCGGCTGCTGAATAACTGAGTTTTAGCACAATACCCCTCGAAAGTCTGCGCAGAGTGCAAGCGTACTCTGCGCAGATGTGTATATCTTAAACAAAAAATCTTGTTAAATTTTTAGCTTATTTGTCATTAACCTGCTTGACGAAGCACTATATATTGTGTTACAATCATTTTGCAAACGTAATGAAGCCTCTGACGAACCAAGCGTTAGCTTGCGTGGAGATAACCACGGTGAGGTTTTATATGATGTATGTCGATCGTCTGGGCAACATTCCGTAAGTGCGGAGTGTTGCCTGTTTTGTTTAAACGGCAAAGATAAAGAAAGGAGAATTATTATGTTTGAACAGTGGAAAGGATTTGTAAGCGGTAACTGGAAGAAGAGAATTGATGTCCGTAACTTCATCCAGACTAACTATAAACCGTACGAAGGTGACGAGAGCTTCCTTTGTGGCCCTACAGAAAGAACAAAGGCTGTATATGCAAAGTTTGATGAGCTTCTTAAAAAAGAACATGAAAACGGCGGTGTTCTTGATATAGATACAGAGACTGTAACTTCACTTACAGCTTATGCCCCCGGCTATCTCGATAAAGAGAATGAGATTATCGTCGGTCTGCAGACCGATGCTCCGCTCAGACGAGGTGTCAACCCCTTCGGCGGCATTAATATGACACGTAAGGCTTGTAAGGCATACGGCTACCAGCTCAGCGATAAAATTGAGCAGGAGTTCACATACCGTACAACTCATAACGACGGTGTTTTCCGCGTATATAACGATGAAATCCGTGCGGCACGCCACACAGGCATTATTACCGGTCTGCCCGATGCATACGGCAGAGGCAGAATCATCGGCGACTACCGCCGTGTTGCACTCTATGGTATAGACAAGCTTATTGAAGAAAAGCAGAAGGACAAGGCTGCACTTGCAGCACAGGATGTTACTGCAGAAGAAATCCGCAGACTTGAAGAGCTTTACCAGCAGATTGCTTTCCTCGGTAAGCTCAAGGAAATGGCAGCTATGTACGGCTACGATATTTCCGCTCCTGCAAAGGATTCAAAAGAAGCTGTACAGTGGCTCTATTTTGCATACCTCGGTGCAATCAAGGAGCAGAACGGTGCGGCAATGAGCCTTGGCAGAGTTTCAACCTTCCTTGATATTTACTTTGAGCGTGACCTTGCAAACGGTGTTTATACAGAAGAACAGATTCAGGAAATCGTTGACGATTTTGTTATGAAACTGCGTATGGCACGTCATCTCCGCACACCCGAATATAACGAGCTCTTTGCAGGTGACCCGATGTGGATTACAGAAGCAATCGGCGGTATGGGTGAGGACGGCAGAACACTTGTCACAAAGTCCTCTTTCCGTATTCTCAATACCCTCTACAACCTCAATCCCTCTGCAGAGCCTAATATGACAGTGCTCTGGTCACAGGGTCTGCCCCACGCTTTCAAGCGTTTTGCCGCAAAGGTAAGCTGTGACACAGACTCAATCCAGTATGAGAATGACGATGTAATGCGTCCGGTTTACGGCGATGACTATGCTATTGCCTGCTGTGTTTCCGCTATGAGAGTAGGTAAGGATATGCAGTTCTTCGGCGCAAGAGCTAACCTTGTAAAGCTCCTTCTTATGAGTCTTAACGGCGGTAGAGACGAGAAGAGCGGTATGCAGGTTGCTCCCGCAGGCAAGAAGTTTGAGGGTGAATACCTCGACTACGATACAGTTATTGAGCTGATGAATATTTACCGCCCCTGGCTTGCAAAGACTTACGTCAAGGCGATGAATATGATTCACTATATGCACGATAAGTACGCATACGAAAAGGTGCAGATGGCTCTTCACGACAGTGATGTTCACCGTTATATGGCTTTCGGTGTAGCAGGCTTAAGCGTTCTTGCCGATTCACTTTCTGCTATCAAGTATGCAAAGGTTAAGGTTGTGCGTGACGATACAGGTCTTATCACAGACTTTGTAACAGAGGGTGAATTCCCGAAGTACGGCAACGATGACGACAGAGCAGACCTTATCGCAAAAGAGCAGGTTGGTCTCTTCTTTGAAGAACTCAAGAAGGTGCCCACATACAGAAATGCAGAGCACACACTCTCTATTCTCACAATCACTTCAAACGTTGTTTACGGCAAGAAGACAGGTAACACACCTGACGGCAGACGTGCAGGCGAGCCTTTTGCTCCCGGTGCAAATCCGATGCACGGAAGAGATGCAAGCGGTGCTCTTGCTTCGCTCAACTCCGTTGCAAAGCTGACTTACGACGTATGTAAGGACGGTATTTCAAACACATTCTGCGTAGTACCGCAGGCTCTCGGCGGTGACGATGAGACACGCTACGAAAACCTCAGCAATATTATTGACGGTTACTTCGGTCAGAGTGCACAGCACATCAACATCAATGTATTTGACCGTGAGATGCTTATTGATGCTTCCGAGCATCCCGAGAAATATCCCAACCTTACAATCCGTGTTTCGGGTTACGCGGTCAACTTCCACAAGCTCTCCAAAGAACAGCAGAAGGAAGTTATTGCACGTACATTCCACTGCTGCATATAAGCAGCGTACCGCTGCACCTGATACCTCAATAAATCGTATTCCTCAGAGTAAAGTTGAGACACCGAGGTACGGGTAATAAACAACTGATAAAAGGGGAGAGGGAAACCTCTCCTCAAATTATAATGGGAGGTGCAATATGAGCAAAGTCGGTAAGGTTCATTCTTTTCAGAGTTTCGGTGCAGTTGATGGGCCGGGTATAAGGTTTGTTGTGTTTTTACAAGGCTGTCCGTACTCTTGTCCGTATTGCCACAATCCCGACACAAGGCCTTTCAGCGGCGGCACGGAATACACCGTCGATGAAATCGTCGCAAAAGCCGAGCGTTATAAAACCTACTTCGGCAAAAAGGGCGGCGTTACCGTATCGGGTGGCGAACCGCTTATGCAGGCAGAGTTTGTTGCAGAGCTTTTTGAAGCACTGCATAAAAAAGGCATTACAACCGCACTTGATACCGCAGGTGTTAAGGTTACCGATACTGTAAGGCGTGTGCTCAGTAGTACCGACACAGTGCTCTGCGATATCAAATTCCCGACCGATGAGCAGTATAAAAAGCATATCGGAATTGGTATTGATACGGTTAAGGAGTTTATTGCCGAGTGTAACAAAACCGATGCTGACGTTGTTGTAAGGCACGTTGTTGTACCCGGTATGACCGACAGCGAAGAAAATATAAAAGCTGTTGCGTCAATCGCTTCGTCTGTTAAGAATCTGACTAAAATCGAGCTTCTTCCGTTTAAAAAGCTGTGCGTGCAGAAGTATAACGATTTAGGTCTTGAGTTTCCGCTTGTTGACACACCCGAGTGCGATGCGGATACAATCGAAAGACTGAAAAAGCTGATGAAATAGTATAATAAAATTAATGTCATTCTGAGCGTAAGCGAAGAATCTAAAACTCCCTCGTTGAGGGATCTGCATTAAGATCCTTCGTTTCACTCAGGATGACAAGATAAAAAACAACACCCTGCAAGATTTTACGAAACCTTGCAGGGTGTTTGTGCGTAAAATTGCGAATTACGAATTGCGCATTTCGAATTGAATTTATTTCTTAAACTGTTTCTTGAGTCGAAGCTCTTTTGAAAGTATTGTTTTACGCAGTCTGAGTGAAGTGGGAGTTACCTCAAGAAGCTCGTCGTCTTTGATGAATTCCATACACTGCTCAAGGCTGAGTGTTGAGTGCGGTACAAGGCGGAGTGCATCGTCACTACCTGCCGCACGTGTGTTTGTAAGCTGTTTTTTCTTACATACGTTACAAACGATATCCTCGTTTTTTGAGCACTCGCCGACAATCATACCCTCGTATACGGGTACGCCGGGGCCGATGAAGAGACGACCTCTGTCCTGAGTGTTGAACAGACCGTAGCCTGTTGATTCACCTGTTTCGTGTACTACGATTGAGCCGCGCTCTCTTGTCTGGATATCGCCTGCATAAGGCTCATAGCCGTGGAAGAGCTGATTCATAATACCGTTACCGTTTGTGTCGGTAAGGAATTCGGAGCGGTAGCCGATAAGACCTCTTGACGGTACCTTGAATTCAAGGTGAGTTGAGCCGCCTTCACGCACGCCCATATTTTCAAGCTCTGCCTTACGTGAGCCGAGTTTTTCGATAACAGCGCCGACATACTGCTCGGGTACTTCGACAATAAGAAGCTCAACAGGCTCGTAGGTAACACCGTCAATTTCTTTAAGAATAACCTTCGGACGTGAAACCTGGAATTCGTAGCCCTGACGGCGCATTGTTTCGATAAGGATTGAAAGGTGAAGCTCGCCTCTGCCCGATACCTTGAATGTGTCGGTTGAGTCGGTTTCTTCAACACGCATACTTACGTTGGTTTCAACCTCTTTGAAAAGTCTGTCGCGGATATTTCGTGATGTGACGAATTTACCTTCCTGACCTGCAAAGGGGCTGTCGTTAACGATAAAGTTCATCGAGATTGTAGGCTCGTCGATTTTGATAAAGGGAAGCGGCTCAACACAGTCTGTCGCGCAAGCTGTTTCGCCTATGTTGATTTCGGGTATACCCGATACGCAGATGAGGTCGCCTGCCTCGGCGTCCTCAACCTCAACACGCTTGAGACCCTCAAACTGATAAAGTCTTGTAACACGCTCGTTTTTCTGCGAGCCGTCAGCCTTGCAGAGTGTAACAATCTGGTTTTTCTTTACTCTGCCGCGCTCAACTCTGCCGACACCGATTCTGCCTACATAGTCGTCATACTCAAGTGAAGAGAAGAGAATCTGAAGAGGGCCGTCGGGGTCGCCCTTGGGCGGCTCGATGTTTTCGAGAATTGCCTCGAGCAGGGGACGCATATCGCCCTCGCGTACTTCGGGGTCAAGCGAAGAGTAGCCGTCACGGCCGCTTGCATATACTACGGGGAATTCAAGCTGGTCATCATCTGCACCAAGCTCTATGAAAAGGTCAAGCACTTCGTCAAGCACCTCATCGGGTCTAGCACCGGGGCGGTCAATCTTGTTGACAACAACGAGTACCTTTTTGCCCAGACCCAGAGCCTTCTTAAGAACAAAGCGTGTCTGCGGCATACAGCCTTCAAATGCATCGACAAGCAGAAGTACGCCGTCAACCATCATCAGTATACGCTCAACCTCGCCGCCGAAGTCAGCGTGACCGGGAGTGTCAACGATATTGATTTTTGTATTCTTATAGTGGATGGATGTGTTTTTGGAAAGGATTGTGATACCTCTCTCACGCTCAAGGTCGTTTGAGTCCATAACTCTGTCGGCAACCTGCTCGTTTTCACGGAATGTGCCGCTCTGCTTGAGAAGCTCGTCAACAAGTGTTGTCTTGCCGTGGTCAACGTGAGCGATGATAGCGATATTTCTTATTTCTCTGCGCTCCATAATTCAAACTCCAATTATTAATAAAATCACAAGTAAATATTATATACTATATAATCAGTTTTTCCAATGGTATGATTGACGAAATTGACGCAGGTTATAAGAATAAAATTGTAAATATATGTCGATAAAAAAGCAGCCCTTCGTTTGAAGGACTGCTTTGAAATTACAGCTTGAGCACTATACCGAGCACTGCACACGCACCGATAAACACAATCGGGTGAAGCTTTTTTGTTTTTTTGAACATTGTCAGGAAGAGTATAACAGCAAATATTATTACTGCAGGTATGTTGATTGCTTCCCAGAAACGCATAATATTGAAGTCAGCAAGGTCGAGCAGAGTAAGCTCGATAACACTCCATCCTGCGGCGGCGATAAGACCCGTTACCGCAGGGCGAAGGCCGCTGAATGCCCACTGTACGTATTGGTTTGACATATATTTGTTCATCATTTTTGCGATGATAACGACAATGATAAGCGACGGAAGCACGAGTGAAACCGTAGCAAGTACCGAGCCGAGAATGCTCCAGCCAAAGCCGTAATCACCCATAACACGGAAACCGACATAGGTTGCCATATTTACACCTATCGGTCCGGGGGTTGATTCGGAAACTGCAATCATATCGGCAAGCTCCGCGTGTGTAAACCAACCGGGGTATTTGTTTGCCATTTCAGAAAGGAAGGGCAGTGTTGCAAGGCCGCCGCCGACAGCAAGCAGACCTGTTTTGAAAAACTCAAAGCAGAGGGTAAGAATGGTTTTGAGAATGATTGTCATTTCTTTTCACCCTCCTTTTTCTTAACCGTAAGGCCGAATTTACCGAGCACAAGACCTGCAACAGCTGAGCCGATAACAACTACAACGGGGCTTGCACCGAATACGGCAATTATAATAAATGCGGCAACGGCAATTATAATCTGCACAAGGCTTTTGACGTTGCTTTTTGCAAGCTTGATTACTGCTGCGGTAATAAGTGCGCATACTGCAATTCTTATACCTGCGAATGCGTGCTGTACTGCAGGAATATCCGCAAAATTAGAGAGCACTGCGGCAATAGCGGCAATTATTACAACCGATGGGAATACCACACCTGCGGTTGAAAAAATTGCACCGAGCACCTTTGACTGTTTGTAGCCTACAAAGGTTGCCGTATTTACCGCGATGATACCGGGTGTACACTGACCTACAGCGTAGTAGTCGAGTATCTCTTCGGTTGTTACCCATTTTTTGTTTTCTACAAGCTCACGCTCGAGCATCGGCAGCATCGCAAGACCGCCGCCGAAGGTCATTACACCTATTTTGGCAAACGATACAAAAAGCTGACATAACAGCTTGAATCTGTTTGGCTGTTTTTCTTTTTTGCTCATTTCTTACTCACTTTCCAATTCTTCAATAATTGCCGCTCTGACATCGTGGGGCAGGGGTAGTTTGTTTAATTTATGCATAACGTCACCGTCAGCACCGAGAAGTCGGCAGCAGATTTCTTTTTTGAGTGAGAAGCCCTGCCAGCGTGAGAATATGCGTATTGCACGCTCGTGCTTGCTCTCACCCGTAATGCGTTTTGCATTTTCTGCCGTTACGGTGTGTGCCTGATTTGTTGCGGCATCTTTAATTTCGAGTACAAGCTCTTTACCGTCAACGGTCAGGTCACGTACTCTTACAGTGTAGTTTCGTTTTTGAGGTATAACAGCAGTGTCACCCTCTGCGGCATTGACTGTAAAGCTTACCTTGCCGTTATCGTAGCTGATTTCAAACTCGGTTGATGCAGTGTGATTCTTGAAGTCAACCGAGCCGTCATCTTCTTTGAGTGCGAATTCACCGTTGCCCGAGAAAGCCCATATCTCAAAGCTTTCAGGGTTTGCGGATGAGTTGCCTTCGTCTGCAGACATCGGTATAATAGCGCCCTCTTTTGCAAGTACGGGCATAGTTTCGGTATCGCGGAAAAGCTCGAGCATTTTTTCGCCCGTATATGATTTAAGCGTGAAAATATCTGTCCATCTGCCCTCGGGAATCCACGCTTTTGTGCTGCCCATAAGAATTTTTTTGCTGTTGGGTTTTGTAATCGGGCACACCATAAGCTCAGAGCCGAACATAAACTGATTCGGTACATTGTATGCGGATTCGTTCTCGGGGTAGGAATAGTACATAGGCTCGCACAGTGCAACACCGTCGGTATGTGTGCGGTGGTCCATTGTGTAGATATACGGAATCAGCCTGTGACGGAGTCTGAGCCATTCCTTTGCGGCACGGCATACCTCTGCGCTGTATTTCCAAGGCTCTTTGCCGAGGGCAAGCATATTGCTTGAGTGAAGTCGCATAATCGGTGAGAATACACCGAGCTGAAGCCAGCGGATATAAAGCTCGTCATCTCTTGTTCCGAACATGTGACCGCCTATATCGTGACTCCACCACGTGTATGCGGCGTTTGCGGCATTAGCGGTGAAGTAGGGCTGGAAGTCGAGCGATTTCCAGCTTATGAATGTGTCACCGGAGAATCCGAGAGGATAGCGGTGAGAGCCTGCTCCGCTGTAGCGTGAGAGTATGAGCGGCAGCTTGCCGTTTTCTGCATTGTCGAGGAAGTGATAATGGTTGAGCGCAAGAAGGGGGTCAAGTCCCTGTGCATCGCTCTTTTTACCCTGCTGCCAGTCAATCCACCAGAAGTCGACGCCGTCACGCTCATAAGGCTTGTGACCGATGTCGAAATATGCATTCCAGAAATCATCGTCGGAGCAACTGAATTCAACAGGTTTCTTGCTCTTGGGGTCAATACCCACAGCCTTTGCCATATCCTCATACATATCCTCATACTCACGGAAACCGTCAGCAGGGTGGAGGTTGAGCGTTACGGAAAGATTCATTTCGTGAAGCTCTCTGAGAAAAGCCTTGTAATCGGGGAAAAGGTCGGTATTCCAGGAATAACCCGTCCAACCGTTGTACTTCATACCGAATTTATCTTTGATTTTTACCCAGTGCCAGTCCATATCGACTGTTGCAACAGTGAGCGGAATACCCTCATCCTTGAATCGAAGCATAAGGTCGAGATATTCCTGCTGGGTGTATGCGTGGTATCTGCTCCACCAAACACCGAGAGCAAAACGGGGAATCATCGGCACACGGGAAGAGATATTGTAAAAAGCGTTGATTGTTTCACGGTAGTTTTTGCCGTAGGCGAAAAGGTAAAAGTCTTTACCGCCATCTTCACGCTTTACAAATCTGCCGTTTTTGTCAATCAGCAGAGAATCGCTGTCATCAAACAGATATGCACCGTTTTCGGTTATGAAACCGTCGCCGAGTTTTGCGTGTCCGTTTGTCATATCAAGTGTGCGGCAGGTGCCCTTGAGGTTTTTCTGCTTTGCAAAAATCTCTGTTCTTTTGGTGTCTTTGAAATACACACTGTACGGTCTGAGGCTTTTAACGGTGAATACAGCTTCGTCTGTTTCTATTGTAATAACCGAGCCTTTTTCTTCTGTTTTCATATTGCCGCTTTCAAATCGCCTGAACCATACGGCAACACTCGGCAAATCTGTAAATGTGCCTGCTTCAAATCTTATCAGACGCGGTGTGATGTAGGTTGCACGCCAGCCTTTACCGCTGTAAATCTGCGATTTGTCAGCTTCTGCGTCTGTTTTTGCAATAAGAGTTTTCTTGAGCATGGTATCGCCTCCAAATAAGGATACATAGTAACAATCTAACAAATAATTATATTTTATAATACAAAAATAGTCAAGCGAGCGCACAAACAAATCACGAAAAGCGACAAGCTGCCATAGTATAAAAAGAGCAAAAGCTCAACTTTATATGGGAGATGATAATTTTGGCACAGTTTACCAATCAGGCACAGCTCGCTTACAACGACTCTGTGATAAACTCAAATATAGCTGTCGGTGAGATTCTTGAAGTACTCTCTGTTACAAAAACCGCCGTCGGCGACGATTACGGTGCAGACAGCAACCTGACTTATGTTATATCTGTTGTAAATTCAGGCGCAACACCCTTCAATGCACTTACTCTTACCGATGACCTCGGTGCGTATGCTTTCGATACAAGTACACTGGTACCGCTTACCTATAATGAAGGTACGGTAACCTATTATATCAACGGTATCCTTCAGCCTGTACCTGCGGTAACCGCAGAAAGAACAAATCTTGTTATCAGTGGTATAAGCGTGCCTGCAGACGGCAACGCAACTATCGTTTACGAGGCAAGCACAAACCGCTATGCACCTCTTGAAACAGGCGCTGAAATCACAAACACGGTAACCTTAAGCGGTGGCGGAATTACTCCCGTTACTGCCGAGGAAACGGTTACCGCAGAATCAGAGCCTGAGCTTTCGGTAACTAAATCTGTCAGCCCCGTACCGGTAGCAGAAAACGGCACACTCACTTACACCTTTGTGATTCAGAATGTGGGTAATACTCCTGCAACGGCAGATGACCTTGCTGTTATTACCGACACATTCAACCCTGTGCTTTCAAATCTTGCCGTTACTTTCAACGGAGAAGCATGGACTGAGCCTGCAGATTACACCTATGACGAAACAACAGGCGTATTCTCAAGCGTTGCAGGTGTTATTACAGTGCCTGCCGCGACATTCACTCAGGATCCGACAACGGGTGTATGGGTTACAACACCGGGTGTCAGCACACTCACAATTACCGGCACAGTATAATAATTTATTGCACGGGCAGCGTTTTTTACGCTGCCTACATAAATTTTACTTTGTAAAGTAAAAGTAAAATAAATATACAAAAGTATAATAAAAGGTGTACAAATCAGATTTTATGTGCTATAATGTGTCGAAGTATTTTAAAATTGGGGGTGGTATGGGTGTCAGTTAAGGTCAGCGTTATTGTTCCTACGCACAACAGGCCGCATTATCTTGGCCGCACAATAGACTCTTTGTTGGCACAGACATACCATCCTATAGAGATTGTTGTTGTTGACGATAACGAGCCCGGCAGTTCTGCCAGAGCAGATACTCAGGTTCTTATGGCAAAATATGCAGACTGCGATAATGTTATATATGTTCAGAACGAAAAATCACTCGGCGGCGGTCCTGCAAGAAATGCAGGCATCGAAAAAGCGACCGGTGATTATGTAACTTTCCTTGACGACGACGATGTGTATTTGCCCGAGAAGATTGATACTCAGCTTTCATTTATGCTGAAGAACGACCTTGATATGAGCTTTACCGATGTTTTTGTTTACAACTCAGATGATAAGCTTGTAGAGTACAGACGTCATACGTATATTTATGACTGCTCTAACGAGGCTCTTTTCCGCCAGCATATACTTCATTCGCTTTGCCCGACATCTACTTATATGATAAAGCGCAGTTTTATTCTTTCTACCGACGGCTTCCGTGCTGTGCCGATGGGACAGGATTTTATGCTTATGTGGGATATGCTTGAGCACGGTGCAAAGACAGGCTATCTGCCTGTGTCGTACATTATTCAGTACCTTCACGACGGCGGCAGAATTTCAATAGGTAAAAATAAAATCAACGGTGAAAAAGCACTCTATAATCTTAAAAAGACAAAGCTTGCTCTTCTTACCTCAAAAGAACGCAGGTATGTCCGCTTCAGGCACTATGCCGTTTTGTCGGTTGCAAGTTTCCGTAGTCACAAGTATTTAAGTGCAGTAGGCTACAGTATCAGAACGGCTGTTATTTCTCCACCCGATATTATTAAAGAGTTTAGTCGGTTTTTGTACAACCGCAGGATTGCAAAAAATTCTGTTAACGGTAAAAAATAAGGAGCCTTATGTTTTCGTTCAGAAACGGTATTTTAAGAATAGGTCAAGAAAAGCCGGGGTTGGATACATTTGTCGACGCAGGCTTTTTTCTGCTGTTATGCTCACAGTTTTCTACGCCTGTAACAGCATATAACGGCGGCAACTATTTCTATTATTTTGCCTTCTTTTTGTTTCTGGGTTCGACGATTATAAAGCTGTTTTCGCTTTTCAAAAAGCAAGGTACGATTGTATTGCCGACGATTACTATATGGTTTGGTGTTTTTATCTTGCTGGCGCTTGCGTCCGTTTTGTGGGCAGAGCACCCTTCGACAAGTTTGAAGGTTATGTCGCGACTGTTGCAAAGCCTGGTTATTACATTCTGTATGGCGCAGAATTATGCCACGCGAAAAAACTTTCTTAAGTGTATCAGGATGTTTTCTTGGGCGGGTATTTATGCGCTTGTCTATATAATGATTAACACTCCTGTTGACAAATGGTTTGCAGGAAAATTCGGTCACTATACAACAGCACTTAACGCTAACACGATAGGTATGATATTTACTATTTGTGTGCTTATTTCTTTTTTCTTTGCGTTCTATTGCAAAGAAAAAAAGTATTATATATTTAGCGGCCTTCAGTTTTTTGCGATTGTTCTTACAAGCTCAAGAAAATCTTTGCTTACATCTGTTGCCGGTATAATGATACTGATACTGATGAAATCACAGCGTCGCAATATTATATGGCGAATAATTACGGTTTTAGGTTTTGCAATTGCTGTGTTCTATCTGATAATGACAGTGCCGGAGCTTTATGATACTATCGGTGTGCGCATTGAGAGAATGTTCGAGTATTTTGAGACTGATAGCGGCGACTACAGTATAGCCTTGCGCAAGAGATTTATCGAAAATGCAAGGGATATGTTCTACGAAAAGCCGATTCTCGGTTACGGAATAAACAACTTTGTTTCAAAAATCGGCCAGCGTATCGGTGTTTGGACATATGCGCATAACAATTATTATGAGATTCTTGCGGATCTGGGTATTGTAGGCTTTTTGACATACTACAGCTACTATATTTACCTTATGGCCTCACTGTTCAAGGCGTGGTACAAAGGTTGCGGTTCGATAGTTAAGCTTATGATTGTCCTGTTAGGTGCCATAATGATCTGCGAATACGGTCTGGTCAGCTACTATCAGGTTTATATTCATGTGACAATTTGTTGTGCGTACCTGTTTTTGTGTGCTTATGACAGCGAAGACGACTTGAGTGAAAGCACACCGCTTTATTCGTATAAACGCATTATATAACTGTTAAATCAAGATATTTACAAGGGATTTTCAGAAAGGAAGATTAATTTGAACTCTAACGTCAATAGTACATCTGCAACCAAGGGCGTTGAAATCAATGTTGTTTATCTGCTCGAAACTGTACTGAAAAAATGGTGGCTGCTTGTTGTTTCTGCAACAGTTATGGCGGCAATCGGTCTTGGTATCGCAGTTGTAACCACAGACCCGACTTATTCATCCGATCTTAGCTTTACAATTTATAATCAGGAGGCAAGCAATGTTGTTTCCTCAGGTGATATCACAAGCTCTGTTCAGATGGCTAACACATTCAAATATATTCTTAAGAGCAGAAAGATGCTCGAACAGGTTGCTGACAAGTGCGAGTTTGATGTTACTACCGATGAAATCCGCAGGTGTATGACCGTCAGCAATGAGTCGGATACAAATATCATTATCATCCGTATCACAACAGGTAGTGCCAAGCGTTCATACGGTATTGCTAAAGGCTTTGAAGAGTGCTATCCGAATGTTGTTGATATCGCTTACCCGAATGCAACACTGAAACTTTGTGAAGATCCTTTTGAACCTCAAAATCCCGATACAAGTAAGTCTATGTTCCGTTTCTCCGTAATTGGTGCGATTGT
This sequence comes from Acutalibacteraceae bacterium, assembly GCA_045123695.1. Taxonomy (GTDB): domain Bacteria; phylum Bacillota; class Clostridia; order Oscillospirales; family Acutalibacteraceae; genus UBA8612. Next base: position 19,944 of record JBGVKJ010000058.1, on the reverse strand, counting down.
AGGTTTCGTTATCGCATTTATCGCTGTTATTGTTACGAATGCAGTGCGTGATACCGTACAGACGGTTGAAGATATCCAGATGAAGCTGGAGTCAAACCTTATCGGTACTATTGCCAATGTACACGGTAAGGGCAGCAAGGGTAAAAAGAAGAACAAGGGTAACCGTCTGATTATTACAGACAGAACGCTGGGCTTCGCGTTTATCGAATCGTATAAGGCGATACGTACCAAGGTTGAAACTTACTGCGCAAGAAAGAACCATAAGGTTATTCTTGTTACAAGTGCCGGTGAAAACGAAGGTAAGACAACCGTTTCAATGAATCTGGCACTCAGCCTTGCACAGAACGGTAAATCCGTCCTTGTTATCGATGCTGACCTTCGTAAGCCTGCTGTCAGCAAATTCCTCAATCTCAATGTCAGCCCCGATTATGACCTTGCTTCTGTTATCAGCGGTAAGACAGAGTTGAGTGATGCTATCAAATTTGTCGAAAAGTACAAGCTCTTTATTCTTACCACTGCTCACTCAAACGATGAGCCTACAGAAATTCTTTCTTCTCAGCAGATGCACAAGGTTATCAAGGCTGCAAGAGAAGAGTTTGATTATGTAATTATCGATACTGCTCCCGCAGCTGTTGTTACCGATGCGAATATCCTTTCCAACTTTGCCGATGCGGCAATTCTCGTTGTACGTGAGAACTTCTCTGCTTGCGCAAGAATCCGTAATGTTATCGAGGATATTTCAGCCAATAAGGCAGAGCTTATCGGTTGTATATTCAACAATGTTGCTTCCGACGGTGTGCGTGGTGCTTACAGTAAGTATAAGTACGGCTACGGTTACGGCTACGGCGGCTACGGTCGTTACGGCTACGGCGGATATGGTTACGGTTACGGCTCTTCATCTCATAATGATGACTCTCAAGACTCGCCGACCGAGGTTTGATAATAACAAAAGAACGGAGACGCTTCATAGTGAAGCAGTCTCCGCTTTTTTTATTGGTTGTTAATTGAGAAGGGCTTCTGTCCTGAGCTTTTTTGTCAGGCGTTTTTTGATTATAAGGTAACAAATGAAATGAACACCGGCACACAGTGCCCACGATATTGAATATGCGATATAGAGCGTTTCGGGAGAACGGTGTATACGGAAAACCGTATATATCCATATTATTCTGAAAACACATGAACCGAAAATTGAAACAAACATCGGTATCGTTGAACAGTTCATACCTCGCAACAATCCTACGAAAATCTCCATCACACCGCACAGGAAATACGGCAGGCAGATGTATCGGAGTCGGGTCATTCCGTAGGGAATTATAGCTGCATCTGTTGAGTAAATTCTGAGCAGTGTTTCACCGCCGAAATATGATAGGCTGCCCATTATAAGACCAACTGCCGTTACTATAATCAGCGAAACTGCGGCGACTCTTGAAATACGCTCGGGCTTTTTTGCACCGACGTTCTGGCTGGTGAATGTTATTGCCGCCTGATAAACCGAATTCATTGAGGTGTAGGTGAAGCCTTCGATGTTGCTTGCTGCGGCATTACCTGCCATAACCGTTGAACCGAAAGAGTTTATTGATGACTGTATCAGTACGTTTGATACGGAGAAAAGTGAGCTCTGAATACCTGCAGGTAAGCCGACTTTAACCATTTCTGACAGCTCTGTTTTGTGAAAAGCTATTTTCTTTATATTTACACGGCAACTGTTTTCAAGTTTCAGCAGACAGATTACAACAAGTATAGCTGAAATATATTGCGAAATGATTGTTGCGAGCGCAACGCCTGCAACATTCATATGGAATACGCATACAAAAAACAGATTGAGCAAAACATTAATGATTCCTGAAATTGTGAGGAAAAACAGCGGCCGCATGGTATCACCCATAGCACGCAGTACAGCGGCGCCGAAGTTGTATACCATAAGCCCCGGCATACCGATAAAATAAATCCGCATATAAAGTGTTGCAAGATTTATTACGTCTGCAGGGGTATCCATAAGTGACAGGAATACTTTTGAAAGGCTGACTCCAATGAGCATCGTGACAACACCTGCTACCAGACTGATTGCAACAGCGGTGTGTACGGAGTCCTGCACTTTACTGAAGTTATGCGCACCCAGATTTCGTGCAACTACAACACTTGCACCGACACTCAGACCTATAAAAAGGTTAATTATCAGGTTTATCAGTGCACCGGTTGAGCCTACGGCTGCGAGTGATTCGCTGCCTGCAAACCTGCCTACAACAGCTACGTCAGCCGCATTGTAAAGCAACTGCAGTATTCCCGAAAGCATCAGCGGCAACGAAAAAAGCAGTACCTTACCGAATAATGGGCCGTTGCACATATCAATTTCATTTTTTCTCTTTTTCATAACCGATTAGTCCTTACGGTAGATTCTGATATAAAAATCGACACGGGTTGTAAGTGTGCCGAGAGATAGTAACTTTGCTTTGTCATTCTCGGAAGTGTGATAATAGTAAGGTGTCATTTTGAAAAGCGCCTCGATGTCCTGCGTGCTTTCAAGTGTGATATTTTGGCTTGCATTGAAAGCACGGCAAAGCGAAAACCCGGGAAGGGTAGGGCTGACTTCCTCGTTTTCGTAAGGTTTTTCGTACAGCGTTGCCTTCATTTCCCACAGATGTTTTGCACCGGGACAAACGCTGATAAGATAACCGTCTTCCTTGATTACGCGCAGAAACTCTTTTTCACAAAACGGAGCAAAAAGATGTATTGCGCAATCAATACTAACGTCTGCAATAGGAATATTTGCCATATTTGCGACAAAAAACTCAGCACCGCATCTGCGCTTTGCGGCAAGACGAATCATCTCTTTTGACAGGTCAAAACCGTAAACTTCCGTGTCGCAATTACTTTTTACCGCCTCTGCGTAATAGCCTTCACCACAGCATATGTCAAGCACTGTTGTCGGGTGAATATCCGAAATTTCTTTGCAAAGTGCATCTGCAAGACTGCTGAAATAACCTTTGTCGAGGAATGCCTTTCGTGAGCGTGCCATATCTTTGTTGTCACCTGTAAGGTCACCGGATTTACTGCCGGTTAAAAGATTGACATAATTCTCTTTGGCTATGTCGAAACAGTGCCCTTTTTCGCAGGAAAAAGAGCGGGTGTTGCGGTTTAATTCACTTTTACATACAGGGCAGAGTAAAATTCCCATCTTAATCTCCGTTAATATTAGTTATATATGCATTATATATCACAAAAACTTCATAGTCAAATTGCTACTTGAAATTATATTAAAAAAAGTTTATTATATATAAGAAATTAAGTTTACGTTTTAGTCTTACGGAGGATTAAATATGGTTAAAAAGCTTTTTGCATTAATTCTTGTCCTTGCGGTTGTTGCTGCGTCTGCAATGACGGCGAGCGCTTTTATAGAAATGCCGAAGATTGATACACCGTATGGTATTATGTATAGGGTTTACGATGACACTCAGGCTGAGCGCGTAAGTGTAAGCTGTTGTTTTACCGATGAGTATGCAGCTTTTTCAGGTATGTCAAACGAAGAAAGCCAACAGAAATACGGCTTTGTAAATGCTTACACATATGTTCAGATTGACTACCGTATTGATGGCGGTGAATGGCATGAAACACCCGACTGGCGTACATCTCCGGCTAATGCACATTACGGCGGAAGTGTAAGCGGCGGTGATACTGTCAGAACTTTTGACTTGCTTTATCTTATAAACGATGCAGATATTCAGAACGCAGGTGCCCTTGCAATTAAGGATGATATGGGCAGAAACGTTTTTGACCTTGATAATCATACACTTGAGTTCAAAATGAGAACTGTAATGACCTATGCCGACAGTGAAGTTCATACCGCAGTTTCCGACTGGAGTGAGGTCGTTAAGGTTGAGCGTAACAAGGATTTCGGTAAAGCACCCGAAAAGCTTGATGTACCCGTTGTTTACAATCCTCATATTGCATATTTTGACGAAACCCAGATGCCTTATCTCAGCTTTGATATAAAGACACCTGAAAGCATCAAAAAAGCCGAGGCGTGGCTTTCTACGCAGGAACCTACTTATATCGAACTTTGCGTTGAAATTAACAAGGGCGACGGTGTATGGGAAGAGACTGCATTGTTTGCTTCGTCAGGTCACTATGTAAATGAAACAAAGGCTGTTTCTCTTATGCCGACTGATGTTGCAGATTCAACCGATATGAAGCTCAGGTTAAGGTACAGAGCGTATATCAAAGATACAGTATTGCATTCCGAATACAGTGATGTGCTTGAGTTTTCTGTTCCGCGTTGGGAAGAGGGTAAAGGTGTATTGCCCGCCAAATGTCAGGTGTGCGGTATCTGTGACGGTATGATTTTCGGCCATTGTATATTTGTTGCATTGGGTATGGTTTTGTTGGTTGCTGTAATTGTGGCTGTGCCCGCAAAAATGTATATTGATAAGCAGAAAGCAAAGAAAGCTGCTGACGAAAAAGAAAGACAGCGCAAGATAAAAGAAGAGCGTGAAGCCTACGATAAATCAAAACAGGACAAGAAAAACAAAAATAAAAAAGGCTGAAATAAATAACTGATAAAACCTCTCTCTGCGAGTTATCGGAGAGAGGTTTTATATTGCATGAAAATGAAACAAATCTTGCAAAACGGTTGACATCCTTCACTGCAGAAGAGTATAATTATATGGTATGTTATTATGTAATTAATTAGTAAAGTGAGCGGCAGAATTTATGACCAAGTCAATTCTCAACAAAATAGATGCACTTTATTCGAAGCTTTCAAAAGGTCAGAAGAAGATTGCCGACTATATAATGGAAAGCTACGACAAAGCCGCTTTTATGACGGCGGCGCGTCTTGGCGAAACCGTAGGTGTCAGCGAAAGCACTGTTGTGCGTTTTGCAACCGAGCTCGGCTTTGAGGGCTATCCCGCTTTTCAGAATGATTTGCAGGAGCTTATACGCAGTAAACTTACAAGCGTACAGCGAATGGAGAGCGCAAGCGTGCGTATCGGCCAGGATGAAATTCTTGAAACCGTTCTTACTGCAGACTCTTCAATGATCAAGGCTACACTTGAGCAGACTTCAAAAGAAAATTTCAACGGTGCCGTTGAAGCTATAAATAAGGCGAGGACTATATATATTCTCGGTGTCCGAAGTGCCGCAACGCTTGCAAACTTCCTTGCGTTTTATTTCAGACCTGTTTACGAGAATGTCGTTCTTGTCGACAGTGCAAGGGCGAGTGAGGTTTTTGAGCAGATATTCCGTATAGACGAAAGGGATATCTGTATTGCAATCAGTTTTCCGCGTTACTCAAACCAAACAATAAGTGCTCTGCGCTTTATTCACGATAAAAAGGCAAAGATTATTTCAATTACCGACAGTGAGCTGTCACCGATTGCACAGTTTGCCGATTATCTTCTGCTTGCACGCAGTACGATGGCATCTTTTGTCGATTCACTTGTTGCACCGTTGAGTCTTATCAATGCGCTCATCGTTGCCGCAACCTTCAACCGTCGCAGTGAGGTTTACGATAACCTCAGCGAGCTTGAAAAAATCTGGGATGAATATAATGTTTACGATAAACAGGAGGCGAGACCTGAAGAATGACAAATGAAATAATTGTTATCGGTGCAGGTGCCGCAGGTATGATGGCTGCGATTCAGGCGGCTTCCAACGGTAACAGCGTTACTATGCTTGAGCGTAACGACCGCCCGGGAAGAAAAATTGTTATCACGGGTAAGGGCAGATGTAATGTCACCAATGCTACCAATCTTCTCAATGACCTCATAGCGGCAGTACCTGTCAACGGCAGGTTTCTTTACAGTGCATTTTCTTCGTTTATGCCGCAGGATACCATGGACTTCTTTGAGGGGCAGGGTGTACCGCTCAAGATTGAACGCGGCAACCGTGTTTTCCCCGTGTCCGATTCTTCTCTTGATATTGTCGACGCACTCTACGGTGCCGCAAAAAAAGCAGGCGTTAAATTCCGTAAGGGCAGAGCGACTGAGCTTGTGATTGAAAACGGCGAGGTTACAGCGGTTAAAACCGAGGACGGTGAAACACTCGGCTGTGCAGGTGTGATTGTCGCAACGGGCGGTAAATCATACCCCGGTACAGGCTCTACGGGTGACGGATATACACTTGCCGCTCAGGCAGGTCATACCGTAACTCAGCTCAAGCCGTCGCTCGTACCTCTTGAGGCTCACGAGGGCTTTTGCTCACAGCTTCAGGGCTTGTCACTTCGTAATGTTGCGGTACGCGTTGAAGATACGCAGAAGTACCGTACCGTTTATGAGGATTTCGGCGAAATGATATTCACTCATTACGGTGTTTCGGGTCCGATAATTCTCAGTGCAAGTTCACATATGCGCGATATGCAAAGAGAAAAATACGTTATTCATATCGACCTCAAGCCGGCACTTTCCCACGAGCAGCTTGATAAAAGAGTAATAAAAGACTTTACGGAGAATGCAAACAAGGACTATGTCAATTCTCTTGGTCTGCTTCTTCCCCGTAAGCTGATCCCCGTAATCGCTTCTCTTTCCGGTATCAAGGCTTCAACCAAGACTAACCAGATTACAAGAGAACAGCGTGCAGGTCTTGTGGATTTGCTCAAGGATTTCAAGGTTACCGTCACGGGATTCCGTCCGCTTGATGAGGCGATTATCACTTCCGGCGGCGTAAAGGTCAGTGAGGTTGACCCGAAAACAATGAAATCAAAGCTCGTGCCTAACCTTGCTTTTGCAGGTGAAGTGCTCGACGTTGATGCATATACAGGCGGCTTTAATCTGCAGATTGCGTTTTCTACAGGCTATGCCGCAGGTAACAATTTCTGAAAGAGGAGGAGAAATAAATGATTAATATAGCAATAGATGGTCCTGCAGGTGCAGGTAAAAGTACAATCGCAAGAAGCCTTGCTTCAAAGCTCGGTTACATATATGTCGATACAGGTGCGCTTTACCGTGCGGTAGGTGTCAACGCAATGCGTAGCGGTGCAGACACAAAAAATCCCGAGCAGGTATGCGCAACACTTGAGGGTGCCGATGTAAGCCTTCGTTTTGTCGACGGTGAGCAGCGCGTATTCCTCGGCGAAGAGGATGTTTCAGTTGCAATCCGTACTCCCGAAGCTTCAATGGCGGCGTCAAACGTTTCTGCAATTCCTGAGGTCAGAGCGTTCCTTTTCGACCTTCAGCGTGATATCGCTGCAAAGAATAACTGTATTATGGATGGCAGAGATATAGGCACTGTCGTGCTTCCGAATGCCGAGGTAAAGATATTCCTTACAGCATCCGCCGAAGTGCGTGCAAAGCGCAGATACGACGAATTGCTTGCAAAGGGTATGCAGGCTGACTACAATCAGGTGCTTGAAGAGATGATACAGCGCGATTATCAGGATTCTCACAGAGCGATTGCTCCTCTTAAGCAGGCTGATGATGCAGTGCTTGTCGATACGTCCGATATGAACCTCGAGCAGGTTATTGAAACACTTGATAATATTGTGAAGGAGAATATATAAAATGCTTTTTGATTATTCCGTAGTCCGTGACAGAAAGTATTACAATGCTGTAAAAGGTCCCTGCAAGTTTGTTCTCAGACTCGCTTTGAGAATTAAGCACGAGGGTCTTGAGAACGTCCCGAAGGACGGTTCGTTCATCCTTGCTTGTAACCACATCCATTTTGTTGACCCTGCAGTGCTTCTTGCTTACTTCCCCCGTCCCATTCACTTTATGGCTAAGGAAGAGGCTTTCAAGTCAAGCAAGCTTGCTGCGTGGTTCCTTACTCACCTCAACGCTTTCCCCGTAAACCGTGCAAGAAGTGATAAATCATCGGTTAACTATGCTATCAGCCTTATCGAAACCGGTCACGTTCTCGGTATCTTCCCCGAAGGTACACGTTCAAAAGACCTTAAGCCCCAGAAGGCAAAGGCAGGCGTTGCTCTTATTGCAAGACAGACTAAGGCAGACGTTCTTCCTGCTTCAGTTTACTGTGAGAAGAAGGGCGGTCTCTTCCGCAAGATTACCGTTCGTTACGGCGAGCTTATAAAGTATGAGGATCTCGGCATCACAGAAGAGGGCGGTACACGCGAGCTTCGTGAAGCTACAGATAAGATTATGGGCAAAATCGTTGACCTCTGGGAGGAAGGACATTGCAAATAAAACTTGCAAAAACCGCAGGCTTTTGCTTTGGCGTAAACAGAGCGGTTGACCTTGTCTATTCTATGCTCGATGAGGGTAAGCGTGTGTGTACACTCGGTCCGCTTATTCACAACCCTCAGGTTATTGCAGACCTTGAATCAAAGGGTACAAGAATAATCGACAAGCCTTCTCAGGCGGTGTCCGGCGAAACACTTGTTGTGCGTGCGCACGGTGTTACTGCCGCGGTTGAAGAAGAAATCAGCTCTATGGATATCGAGTGCTGTAACGCAACCTGTCCTTTTGTTAAAAAAATACACAGGCTTGTTTCGGATAAAGTGAACGAAAATACCGTCGTGCTTGTTGCGGGTGATGCCAAGCATCCCGAGGTGCAGGGTATAGTCGGCCACTGTAAAGTCGAGTGTATTGTCTTTTCAGATAGTGAAGAGCTTGAAAAAATAGCAGAAGAAAAGCCGTATTTGTCCGAAAAAGAAATATTGGTGGTCGCTCAGACTACTTTCAGCACAAAAGAATGGAATTTGTGCGAAAAAAAGATAAAAAAACTATATACAAATGCAAATATTTTTGATACAATATGCTGTGCGACACAAGAAAGGCAGCAAGAAGCTTATGAGCTGTCTCTCACAAGTGACGCAATGATTATTATTGGCGGCCGCCAGAGCTCAAATACGGCAAAGCTAAAAGCTGTATGTGAGCCTAACTGTCCGACCTGGCTGGTTGAAACAGCAGACGAGGCGAGACAGCTTGACTTAAGCGGCTGCACCCGTGTTGGCGTTACTGCAGGGGCATCCACTCCTGCCGGTATAATAAAGGAGGTACTACAAACCATGTCTGAAAACGTAATTGAAAATGTTCAGCTCGAGAATGACGCTCTTGAAGCTGAAAAGGAGCAGGTAACTGCTCAGGCAGCTGGTCAGGAAGCGACAGCAGTCGCAGAAGCTGCAGAGGAGTCCTTCGAGGCACTTATGGAGGAGTCACTCAAGAGCATGAGCACCGACCAGAAGGTTCGTGGTATCGTTGTTGGCATTTCCCCGAGTGAAATTCAGGTGGACATCGGCCGCAAGCAGACAGGCTACGTTCCGATTGACGAGTACAGCAACGATCCTACAGCTGACCCGTCCAAGGAACTTAAGATCGGCGACGAAATCGAGCTCATCATCATGAAGACAAACGATGCAGAGGGCACAATGATGCTTTCCAAGCGTCGTCTTGATGCTTCAAAAGCATGGAACGATATCTGTGAAGCTAACGAGAGCGGCGAAGTTCTCGAGGGTACAGTATTCGAGGTTATCCCCAACGGCGGCGTACTTGTTGCTTGCAAGGGCTCTCGCGTATTCATCCCCGGCTCACACACAGGTCTCTCCAAGGACGAGCCCCTTGAGACTCTTCTCAAGCAGAAGGTTCAGTTCAAGGTTATCGATGTAAATAAGCAGCGCAAGCGTGCAGTCGGCTCTGTTCGCGTTGTTCTCCGTGAGGCACGCAAGGAGCTTTCAAAGGCATTCTGGGATAACGCAGCTGAGGGTAAGGTATACACAGGTACCGTTAAGTCTCTCACAAGCTACGGCGCATTCGTTGATATCGGCGGTGTTGACGGTATGGTTCACATTTCCGAGCTCAGCTGGAAGCGCATCAAGCATCCTTCAGAGGTTGTCAACGTTGGCGATACTGTCGAAGTTTACATCAAGAAGCTTGACGCTGAGAACAAGAAGATTTCTCTCGGCTACAAGAAGGTTGAGGACAATCCCTGGGAGATCATGCGCCGCGACTATCCCGTTGATACAGTATGCAAGGCAACAGTTGTCGGTATGACAACATTCGGTGCTTTCGCAAACGTTATCCCCGGCATCGACGGTCTTATCCACATTTCTCAGATTGCTGACCGCCGCATCAACAAGCCCGAAGATGTTCTTTCAATCGGTGATGTTGTTGACGTTAAGGTTACAGAGATTGACTTCGACAAGAAGCGTGTAAGCCTTTCAATCCGTGCTCTTATCGAGCCCGCAGCAGAAGAGGCTACAGAAGAAGCAGCTGAGGTTGCAGAAGAAGCAGCAACTGAAGACGCTGAATAATTAATCTATCAAAAAGGCAGGAGCGCAGGTTCGTTCCTGCCTTTTTTGAAAATAAAAGCAGAATGGAGATGTTAAACAATGGCAACTGTTACATATAAACCGTTCAAGCAGGACAAGAGAACTTTTTATTCAATAAAAGACGGACTACCCTCTGACAATATACTTTCTGCCGCATTTGACAGTACAGGCAGAGCATGGGTCGGTACCGATAAGGGTGCGGCTGTGCTTGAAAACGGCAGCTTCACGGCTGTTGAGGATTTCACCGATGCTGTGCAGGTGCTCTTCAATGATGCCGACGGCAATCTGTGGATTGGCAGTGGCAACGTTGTATGTACTGCTGACGGCAAAAACAGGCAAGAGCTTGACAGCGAGATTGTTTCAATCGCTCAGGACCATTCGGGCAATCTCCGTCTGATTACAAAAAACACTCTATACAGATATGACGGTGAGTTTGTATTCTGGCACTCAAACGACGGTGCAATTCCGCTGGATATGTCGGCTTTCGGCGACGGTGAGGTTTATATAGCCGCAGGCAGCAGCCTTAAGACCGCTTTCGGCAAGCGTCTTCGTTGGTTTGCAATAAATAATGAAACATCTGATATGCCCGAAACTCAGGTGCAGGCTGTAGCTGCCGACAAATTCGGTATGCTTTGGGTTGGTACTAAGGATGGTGTGTTGGTTTATGATTCGCGCAATCATTGGATTTCAAAGAAAGATGTAAATTCACTTTGCAGCTATAACATAAAGAAAATCCTTTTTGGTAAGAGCGGCAAACGCTATGTCGGTACAGATATCGGTATTATGATTTATGACGGTGCAAAGCGTCACTTCTATGTCAAAGGTTATTGGCTTCCCGACAGTGAGGTTACTGCTATTGCCGAAAATGCCGAGGGTAATGCAATAATCGTCGGTACAAAGAGCGGAATTTCTTATATCGAAACTCTTACAATGACTCTTGCTGACAAGGCAAGACATTATGAGCAGATGACAGAAAAATACAATGTTCGTGATATCGGCTTTGTAACAAACCGTTTTATTGATAATGATTACGATTTTAGTACAGGTCATGTAGAGATTTCGGATAACGATGGTCTGTGGACAGGCAGTTATCTTATCTCTCAATCTTTCCGCTATGCAGTAACAGGCGAGCAGGAGGCACTCGATATTTCCCGTCGCTCAATGAAAGCTTTGCTTCACCTTATGAAGATTACCGGTATCCCCGGCTTTACTGCGCGTGCAATCCGCCGTCCCGGTGAAACAAACTTCGGCAACGGACATCCCGAGTGGCATCTTACCAAAGACGATATCAGTGAGCTTGAGTGGAAGGGTGAAACCTCAAGTGACGAAATGGTAGGTCACTTTACCGCATCTTCTTGCTATTTCGATTTCTGTGCAACAGAGGAAGAGAAGAAAGAAATCAGCGATGCAATCTGTGCTATCGTTGACCATATTCTTTCCCACAACTACCGCCTTTGTGATGCTGACGGTCTGCCGACAACCTGGGCAAACTGGAATCCCAATGACCTCAACAGAAGCGACCGCTGGTATTGGGAGCGCGGTATCAACTCACTTGAAATGCTCTGCTTCCTCAAGGTTGCTTACCATATGAGCGGTGACGAGAAGTACAATGCCGAATATCTCCGCCTTATCAAGGAGGAGCACTACGCTGTCAATACAATGTCACGCAAGGTTGACGATGCTCACACCTGCCATATTGACGATAACCTCGGCTTCCTTACTTCAATTCCGCTTCTCAGATACGAAACCGACCCCGATATTCTTCATTGCTACCTTATCGGTATGCGTGAGCATTGGGAGTATGAGCGTATTGAGCATAATCCTTTCTGGAATATACTCTATGCCGCATTTACTGATGAGTGCTCTGATCTTGATACAGGTGTTAACGGCCTTCGTGAGTTGCCTCTTGATCTGCTTGAGCTCAAGCTCATCAACAGTGTTCGTAATGACCTCGAGTGGGATTACTCACCTGAAAAATATGATGAAGAACCGCAGATGAAGGTTGCTCTTCCCTACGACGAGAAGCCCCTTGCCGCCTACGACACAAATCAGCTTATGGCTGACCGTACCCGTGATGATTACCGCCTTTGCGACGGTGCAATATATCTTATGCCGTATTGGATAGGCCGCTACTACGGCTTAATAGGCGAGTAAGCTACGGATAAAACCGCAATATGTCATTTTTTTGCCCGCTCGAAGTATCTTGATACTCCTTCGGGTCAAAGAAAATGCCATCTTATCGCTTTTCTCGTAATTTTAAAAAGAAACGGACAAAACCGTAATATGTCAATTATATTTTATCTCGTTTTCTGTAAGTAATAATTGCGCATTGCGAATTTCGAATTGCGCATTGAACTGTGGTGATTTTATTGGCAACATTAAAATACAACGCTTTCAAGCAGGATATGCGCACCCGTTACGATTGCAGTGACGGGTTGCCTTCCTGCAATATTCTTTCTGCCGCTTTTGATAAAGACGGCAGGGCCTGGCTTGGTACGGATAAGGGTGCTGTTTGTTTTGAAAATGGCAGTTTTGTGCCGTCTGCTCTTTTTGACGGTGAAGTGCAGGCTATGTATACTGACCGTGACGGTAACTTGTGGGTTGCGAGCGGTTGTGATGTCTGTACTTCAGACGGCAGTAACAGACAGACTCTCGACAGTAGCATTGTTGCGATCTCGCAGGACCATAAAGGCAGACTTCGTCTTATAACCGAAAAGTTTCTCTATAAGTTTGAAGACGGTCAGTTTATACAGTGGTATTGGTTGGAGGGTAAGACTCCGCTTGATATGTGTGCTTTTGCCGACGGCGAAATTTTCGTTGCGGCAGGTGACAGCATCAAAACAGCACTCGGTAAGCGACTTCGTTGGTTTAATGTAACCTCTGAAACCTCAAAGCTGCCCGAATGCCGTATTCAGGCTGTTGCAGGTGATAAGCTCGGCTCTGTCTGGGTAGGTACGGACAAGGGTATTATTGTCTATGATACACGCAGTCACTATGTAACAAAAAAAGATGTTAAGTCACTTACAAGCTATAACGTAAAAAAGATACTTTTCGGTGCGAGCGGCAAACGCTATGTTGCAACCGATATAGGCCTTGTGATTTACGACGGTGCAAAGCGTCACTTCTACGGCGCAGAGTATTGGCTGCCCGATAACGAAGTTACGGCTGTTGCCGAAAGTGCTGACGGTAACACCGTTTGGGTCGGCACTAAAAAAGGTGCGGTCTGTATAAAAACCGTTATGATGACTCTTGCTGAAAAAGCAGAGTTTTATCAGGAGTATAACGAAAAATACAATGTGCGTGATATAGGTTTTATAGCACAGCGTGCGTATACCGATGACAGGGATTTATCTTCGGGCTATGTGCAAATCACCGATAATGACGGACTTCGTCTTGGTGCTTACATAATGGCTATGGCTTACAAATACGGTGCTACCGGTGACGAGGAAGCACTTCGTCTTGCACGCAGAAGCTTTCACGCTATGATGAAGCTTTTTGATATTACAGGTGTGCCGGGCCTTATGGCACGCTGTATCCGCCGTAAAGGTGATAAAGCTTACTATGGCAACCCGAATAAAAAGTGGTATGATGCAGGTGAGTACGAATGGTTCGGCGATGTTTCGAGCGATGAGGTTGTAGGTCATTTTACAGGTCTTGCGGTTTATTACGATATATGTGCCGATGAGGCTGAAAAGCAAATAATCTGTAAAACTCTCTGCTCGGTTGTTGACCATATACTTGAGAATGACTATAAGCTCAAAGATGCAAACGGTAATTATACACGCTGGGGCAACTGGAATCCCGATGACATCAACCACAACCCCGATTGGTCAGGTGAGCAGGGTACAAACGCACTCGAGATGCTTTCGTTCCTCAAAACAGCTTACTATATGAGCGGCAACGAGAAATATAATGTAGAATATATAAGACTTATCAAAGAAGAACACTATGCACTCAACTCAATGCATTGCAAGGAGAAGGATGCGCATACCTGCCATATTGACGATAATCTTTGCTTCCTTACTTCAATTCCGCTTCTCAGCTACGAAACTGACCCCGATTTGCGGTACGCTTATCTTACGGGTATGCGTGAGCACTGGGAGTATGAGCGTGTAGAACGCAACCCGTTCCTCAACATTGTGTATGCGGCGATGACGGGAGAGAATGCGGATATTGATAAGGCGGTCACAAGTCTTAAGGAAATGCCGCTTATATATATGAAAATGAAAGTGCTCAACAGCCTGCGTAACGATATGGTGTGGGATTATTCTCCGCTCGATTTCGGCGAGCCGCCTCAGCTTGATGAGCCGCTTCCTTACGATGAGAAACCCGTTGTGCGCTACACACGCAACCACTTCCTTGCTGACTCAACTCCGTCAAAGCTTACACTGCTTGAGGGTATAAGTTATCTGCTGCCTTACTGGATGGGAAGGTACTACGGCGTTATAGGTGAATAAATTTACAAAAAAACTTGCATAAAATACATATTGGTGTTATAATCAACACGACTAAAATTAGGAGGTAATTTATTATGTCCAAGAAAACAATAATCAAAATTGCATCCGTCGTCCTTGCTCTCGTGCTTGGTATGACAGCACTCTGGGCTTGCGGTGATAAGAAGGATACAATTAAAATCGGTGTTCAGACAAACACAACAGGTCACATTTACGCTGCAGGTGATTTCGGCGAAGGTGCAGTTGTAAGCTACGAAAACGGTGCAGTTGCTGTTGAGGCTCTTAAAAAGGGTAAGGTCGACTGCGTTATCATCGATAACGAGCCTGCAAAATCTTATGTAGCAGCAAATACAGGTCTCAAGATTCTCGAGACAGAGTACACTACAGAAGACTATGCTATCTGCTTCCAGAAGGGTGATGCAGAGCTGAAGAACGCTGTTAACGGTGCTCTTAAGGCACTTATTGCTGACGGTTCTGTTAAGAAGATTGTTGATAAGTACATCAACAATTCAGGCGAAGCTCTCAACGGTATCCCCGTAAAGGCTGTTGATACCGATAAGCCCAACCTTGTTATGGCTACAAACGCAGAGTTCCCGCCCTACGAATACATAGACGGTGACAAGTACTACGGCATTGATGTCGAGGTAGCAAAGATTATTGCTGACAAGCTCGGCTATGACCTTATTATTGAAAACGTTGCTTTCGATTCTATCATCCCCGGCGTTCAGGCAGGCAAATACGATATGGGTATGGCAGGTATGACAGTTAACGAAGAAAGACAGAAGCAGGTTGAATTCTCCGATTCTTATGCAACAGGCGTTCAGGTTGTTATCGTTTCTGAGGACAGCAAGATTCAGTCTATCGAAGATCTTGATCCCTACTATCTCCCGAAGGATTAATTCTTATTGAGTTTTTTAGTTCAGGGTGGAAAAATTCCACCCTGAATTTTTAGGTTTACAAAAGGAGAAGTTTCATGTTAGATAAGCTTGTTTCTTCCGTAACCGTTTTAGCTGATGAGTTCAAGGAAGTTATGCTTGAAGGCGGTCGTTTTGAGTTTTTGCTCAACGGTCTCGGAAATACTTTTATTATTACATTCGGTGCGCTGGCAATAGGTATCGTTCTCGGTATCTTTGTTGCGGCGATACGAACATCTTACGATAAAAATAAGGAGTCGTTAAAGCTTCGCGGCGGTATAGGATACGCTATACTTGCAGTTATGAATACAATATGCAAGTTTTATCTTACCATTACCCGTGGTACCCCCGTTGTTGTTCAGTTGATGATTTCTTATTTCATAATTTTCTCTCTTGCCGATAACGGTATTCCTGTTGCTATATTTGCATTCGGTATAAATTCAGGTGCTTATGTTGCTGAGATTTTCCGTGCAGGTATTATGTCTGTTGACCACGGTCAGTTTGAAGCAGGCAGAAGCCTTGGTTTCAACTATTTCCAGACAATGAGATTTATCGTTATTCCTCAGATGTTTAAGGCTGTGCTTCCTACACTCTGTAATGAGTTCATAGCACTTCTTAAAGAAACATCGGTTGCAGGTTATGTCGGTGTTATTGACCTTACAAAAGCAGGTAACACCATTGCAGGCAGAACATTCGAATATTTTATACCGCTTATTACGGTTGCTGTGATTTATCTTGTTCTTGTTATGATTTTGTCATGGCTTGTAGGTATTCTCGAAAGGAGGCTGCGTAAGAGTGACAGATAACGGAGTTATTATTAAGGTAGAAGATCTTAAAAAGCATTATAACGGCGGTGCTGTTAAAGCACTCGACGGTATTAATTGCGAAATCAAAAAAGGCGAAGTTGTTGTTATCGTCGGTCCTTCCGGTTCGGGCAAGTCAACTTTCCTTCGTTCACTCAACCTGCTTGAGATTCCTACATCGGGTAAAATTTATTTTGACGGAAATGATATCACAGATAAAAAATCCGATATCAATGTTCACCGTCAGAGAATGGGTATGGTTTTCCAGCACTTCAATCTTTTCCCGAATATGAATGTGCTTAAGAATATGACCAAAGCTCCCATAACTCTTCTCGGAAAGTCAAAGGAAGAGGCTGAAAGCAAGGCACTCGAACTTCTTGAGAGAGTAGGTCTTAAAGACAGGGCAGACGCTTATCCCAGCCAGCTTTCAGGCGGTCAGAAACAGCGTGTTGCGATTGTTCGTGCACTTGCTATGAACCCTGAGGTTATTCTTTTTGATGAACCTACAAGTGCGCTTGACCCTGAAATGGTCGGTGAGGTTCTTGATGTTATGAAACAGCTTGCAAACGAGGGTATGACAATGGTTGTTGTTACTCACGAAATGGGCTTTGCCAGAGAAGTTGCAAGCCGTGTAATTTTCATTGACGACGGCGTTATTATGGAAGAAGCTCCGCCTCAGGAATTCTTCTCTAACCCCAAATGCGACCGACTCAAGGATTTCCTTTCAAAAGTTTTATAATTGTTTTCAAAAGGCAGTGCGTAGGCACTGCCTTTTGTTGACTTGTAACTTGCTTTATGATAAAATTATATAACTACTCAATGGAGGAATGAAAAATGAAAAACTTTATTGCGGTTTTACTTTGCTTTGCCGTAATTTTTGCTTTTGCGGCTTGTACCAAAAAAGCTTCCGAGGGCGAAACAACTACTGCAACTACTTTGCCGATTAATGTAATTACGGATGCTGACGGTAATGCTCAGACTACACTTATTCTCGAGAAAGCTACCGATAAAAACGGTAAGGAAGTGACAACATACCGTTCTGAGTATGTTACATATAAGGCAGGCGCAAATGTTACATATGCCAACGGTGATCCCGTGACCGCTACCAAGTACAGTTATGATCTCGATGAGAACGGTAGTACTATGCTTGATAAAAACGGTAATATTCGCACCAACGTCGCATTTTCCAATGTTACTTATCCGCCTGCACCCGGCGAGACTATACCGCCTAAACCTACGATGCCTGTAGGCAATACAAGTCCGAGTGAAAATGTTAAGTGGCCTGCTGATAAGTTTATGGCAAAACTGCCTAAGCTCAGAGATAATGTTGACAAGGTCATCAGCTCATCCAACGAAAACGGTAACTTGACAAGTATTTATATAAACGAATTGAGCTATGCAGACTTCCTTAAGTATGTAGAAATGTGCAAGAAGGCAGGTTTTGTTCAGGATAATGCAAGCCTGATTCCCGAATCCCCTGAAGCAGGCAAATCTTATAATTACTATTCAGTTGCTAACGGTCTTTATGTAAGAGCTATTTACTATACCGATGAGTATCCTTACCGCACATGTGATCTTTGCATCACTGTTTCGGATTACGATATGCTCGCTACTTTGAGATAATATAAAGCCAATGAATGTTTTTGATTTCGATAATACCATTTACGATGGTGAAAGCTTTGTTGACCTGTTTATTATGGTACTTTGCAAAGATCCGACACTGCTCAGGTATGTGCCTACTATGGTTTCGGGTATAGTGCAGTATAAGACAGGTACACTCAGGCTCGAAACGGCACTTGAGCAATACTCAAAACCGTTTGAGGAATATGTATCCGCTTTGTCTGATATTGATGCATTGGTTGACGAATTCTGGGATAAACATATGCATAAGATAAAGCCTTTTTATGATCAGGTCAGAAGCGATGATGATCTCGTCATATCTGCTTCACCTCAGATTGTTGTTGATGAGGTTTGTCGCAGGCTCGGTATAAAGCGTTGCATCGGTACTCAGTTTGACCGCAAAACAGGCAAACTCGGCAGAGTGTGTTTTCGTGAAAATAAGATTGCTGCTTTTCGTGAAGCGTATCCCGATGCACATATAAGTGCACTTTATACTGATTCTATGCACGATAAACCGCTTATGGATATCTCTGATTCGGTTTATTTTGTAAAGGGTAATAAAATCAAAAGAATTAAGTAACTTAATTAATAAAAAAGACCTGTGCGTTTATGCGTACAGGTCTTTATATATTATATATATATTATATTACATTATATAAACTGCCTTGAATCACATTGTGGTCGCGGAAGCGTTTGTTAATTATGTTGAGTACATTTTTCTTGTCTGCACTCCACAGCGGGGCAATCAGGTCCTTCTTTGCACCATCACCGGTCAAACGGTGTATTACTGTTTCCGGCGGAAGCATACGCACACAGTTTTCTAATATATTTATATAATTATCTGTTGTTAATACTTCAAACTTGCCTTGCTTATATTCTTCGGCGAGGTCTGTGCCGTCAAGTACGTGAAGCAGCTGCAATTTCACGCCGTCAATTTTCAGCTTTGCCAGATGTCTTACGGTTTCATATATCATTTCTTCCGTTTCATACGGCAAACCTATTATGATATGCGCAACTACTTCTATACCTGCTGATTTAAGTCTGGCGACCGCATTGTCGAAAACATCAAGCTTGTATCCTCTTCGGATGTATTCGGCGGTTGCTTCGTGAATTGTTTGCAGTCCAAGCTCAACAAACACAGGTTTGCTTTTGTTGACTTCAGACAATAACTCAATCACGTCATCGGGCAGACAGTCGGGACGGGTTGCAACAGACAATGCAACAATATCGTCAGGCTTGATTGCTTCGGTAAAAAGATGACGCAATCTGTCAACAGGTGCATAAGTGTTTGTGTAGTCCTGAAAATAAGCAATGTATTTCGCATCTTTGGCTTTATGAGATATGAGATTCTTGGCATTTTCGATTTGCTTTGAAATATCGTTACACGGTTTTGCGGCAAAATCACCGCTGCCCTTTGCCGAACAGAATATGCAACCGCGTGTGCCGAGTGTACCGTCTCGAGTGGGGCAGGTCATACCGCCGCTTAAAGTCAGCTTGTAAATTTTACAGCCAAATCTGCTTTTCATTGCATTGTTGAAAGAGTTGAACATAAAATTCTCCATACTTTTAATATCTGCGGTTATTTTATCACGCCTTGCTTTTTAATGCAATAGGGTTGCCTTTTGTGCAGTTTGCAGACAGTTATACTATATAATGTATATAATTATATATAGTATGTATCAGTGCTTTTTGAGACACGAGGTAGCGTGTTAAGAAACTGTAAAAAAGTTGAAAAAAGTTGAAAAAAAGTGTTGACAAGTGGCGTTTGATTTGGTATTATAGCAAAGCGCTCTGAGGAGCGCACAACAACTGAACAACGAACTGAAAAAAAGTTCAAAAAAGTTGAAAAAAGGTGTTGACAAAGTCAAAACGATGTGATATAATTCACAATGTTGCGGCTAAAACGCAACACCGAAACGCACCTTGAAAATTAAACA
>JBGVKJ010000057.1:0-82743 GCA_045123695.1 Acutalibacteraceae bacterium | reverse complement strand
GGTAAGTGGAACGGCGGCTTTGCCCCTTACGGATATTATCTTGAAAAAGGCGAATTGAAAATTGCCGAAGATGAGGCTGAAACCATACGCATTATATTTGATAAATATATAAATACAAATATGGGTGCAAACGGTATTGCTAAATATCTCAACCAACACAGTATTGCTAAAAAGCCAAGGCAGAACGGCACATTAGATACCTTTTCCGCACATTTTATAAAGCTGGTTATACAGAATCCCGTCTATTGCGGAAAGATAGCTTTTGGCAGACGAAAGACTGAAAAGATTAACGGCACCCGAAATGAATATCATATAGTCAAGCAGGATACCTATCCTGTTTATGACGGCATTCATGAGGCTATTGTATCTGTTGAAGATTGGGAGTTGGCTCAACAGAAGCGTAAAAAGTTAGGCGTTAAACGGGAAAAAATTTACAATCTTGATCACGAGCATTTATTATCCGGGTTGCTTCGCTGTCCTGTTTGCGGTGCGGCAATGTATGGCAATATTAACCGTAAGAAAAAGCCGGACGGTACAATCTATAAAGACCACTTTTATTATGCCTGTAAGCACCGAATGAAGGTTGACGGACACAAGTGCGATTATCACAGACAATGGAATCAGACTGTTGTAAACGGTGCTGTTGAAGAGGTAATTGAAAGGCTTGTATCTAATCCTGAGTTCGAAAAGGCCTTGTGTGAAAAGATTAATACAAGGATAAGCACAGAAGGTCTTGAAGAAGAACTTGCAGTATTCAAAAAGCAGTTAAATCAGCTTGTAATGTCAAAAAGAAAGCTTGCATCTCAAATGGATACCCTTGATGTCACAGACAGACATTACGATAAAAAGTATCAGGATATGCAAAACAGACTTTATGATTTCTATGATGAGATAGAGGTTGTAGAGGAACAAATAACCGAACTGCAGTCCCGTATAGCAAATATCAACGAAGAAAAAATATCAGGTGAAAACGTCTATCTTTTTCTGCATTATTATGGTACAATGTACAAGGAATTTACCGATGCTGAGAAAAAGAGGTTTCTTAATACCTTTATTGAAAGCATTGAGATATTCAAAGAAGAACAGCCCGACGGCAGACTGTTAAAGTGTATCAATTTCAAATTCCCCGTCTTTTATGACGGGGATGAGAATGTGACACATATCTGTTGGGACAGTGAAACAACAGTCGAAACCGTGGCGTTGCTTACGGTTTCCGACTAAGTTTGCCTGACGGCAAGTGAAGTTCAATGAATTGAGTGAAGTTGCTGCGCAGTGAAGTTTCGCCTTCGGCAAAGCAGCAGGGCAAACTTAACTTCACTTTGTTAAAAACAAAACTTCACAGTAAACACAGTGAACTACTTCACTTTTGCTTTTGCAAAAACTTCACACGAAAGAAATCAACTGTAAGAAACACTAATATAAACTTAACATAAAAAATGCTATGAGCAAATCTGCCCATAGCATTTTTCTTATAAATGGCTACAGAGTCAAGACTCTGCCCTACAGTATTTTGTTAATTCCGCATTTCGAATTGTTTTCACCTGTGCACTCTTATGCTTGCACGCAGTTTGCCTTTTTTGGTTTCACGCAATATACCTTCGTAAACAAATCTGCCTTTGCCACGCACCGAAACCGTATCGTGCGTTTCGAGCTGACGGGACGGATTCTCGGTAAGCATACTGTTTACGCTGACCATACCTTTTTCTACGAGCTCTTTGCAGACACTTCGTGAAAGGTTATAGACCGAAGCGATAACCGCATCGAGCCGCTCGGAAACGATTACAAAATCCTCCGCATCAGGCAGGGCAACACTCTCAACGGGCGGTGCATCAATCACTGCACACGCAACCGTCGTATGCTTCACCTGCGTAAGATTTTCGATTATATAGCTGCTCACGCTCTCCATACAGTAAAGGTAGCCGCAGTTGTCGTAAACTATTATATCGCCCAGCACTTCTCTTTTAAGGCCAAGTGCCATAACCGAGCCGAAAAAGTCGCGGTGAGAAAGCTCATCGGCAAACTTCTTTGCAACAGGTTTTATCTCAAGCCAAACACATTCGGGGCAGGCTTCGTAGCCGCAGGAATCTTCACTGCCAAAGCACGCAACACGCCTTTCCGCACCGTCGTAGCCGCCGTAAAAACTGACCGCACCAAGCTTCAGCGACTGCAAAAGTGCCTGCTGTGCGGTAGTGAGAAAATCGGAATAAACCCATATACCCTTGTTGTAACTGCGTGTGCTCAGCTCTTCAAAACGCTTTGCAAGCAGTCTTTCTTCGTCTGTCATCACAAAAATTCTCCTTAGATATTGCGTGACTTCTCAAAAAGCTCCGCCGCACACGTACGGCAGACTTTTTTACCGAAGTAGTCTATAACATCCTCTGTGCTGTCACAGAAAATACAGCAGGGCGAATACTTTTTAAGCATTATAAATTCACCCTGAGTGAAGATTTCAAGGTAGTCGGAATTCTCTTTCAGCCCGAGCATTGTACGCAGTTCTTTAGGGAGCACGATTCTGCCTGCACTGTCAATCTGCCTCATAATACCTGTTGATTTCATTTCAAAAACCTCAGCTTTTTTTATAATATATAATATAAATACCATAATATGACATTTGTGTCAAACTGCAAAACAATTTCTGTAGGGTTCGGCATCCTCGACGACCCGACTTTTATTTTATATCTTTTTTAAATTCGGGCAACCACACAGGGTTGCCACTACGCTACACTCTCAACAATAGTTTATACAGCAAAGACTCCTGTACTGATATTTGTACAGGAGTCTTTTGTATTCACATTATTTAATTGTTACGGCAAAATCCTCAACAAGCTGCTTGATATCCTTGTCGGTGGTATTGATACAGATATCGTAGTTGAGCATATCGTCCCACTTCTTGCCTGTGTAAAACTGATAGTACTTCGACCTTGATTTGTCGACCTCGTTTATTCTCTGCTTAATCTCCTTGTCGGTCAGCTTCTCACCGTCTGCCGCCCTCGACTTGCAACGCTCGATTCTTGAATCAAGCTCTGCATAAAGACGGATACGTATCGGGTTAAACTCACGCAGGCTGTAATCCGCACAGCGGCCTACAATAACGCAATCGGACTTTGCGGCAAGCTCCTTGAGGAGATTGCTCTGCTCGGCAAAAATCGTATTCTGGTGCTCCCACCTTACATTGACAATAGGCGAAAAAGTAGCACCTATTGTAATCGGCAACAGCGGTGCAGGTCTCTGCTCGTTAAGACTGCTTATATAATCCTCGGCAAGGTTGGTGCGTTTTGCAAGCTCGGTAATAATCTCGCTGTCGTAATAAGCAAAATTAAGTTTATCTGCAAGGCGACGTGCAAATTCACGGCCTCCGCTTCCGAATTCACGGCTGATAGTTATAATCCTGTTCATAACAAAGCCTCCTATATCAAATCTCTGTAAATATTATATAGGATATTAAGTAAAAATTGCAAGCATATTTTTTATTGATATGAACACACTAACTCAAAGCAGACTAAAAAAAGGTGTGATAAAAATACAAACGCTGGCAACAATGAAAAACGTTGTGAAAAAATTTCCGGGTGTAACTGCACTGAGCGGTATCACCTTTGACATACTTGCAGGCGAGGTACATGTACTCCTCGGCGAAAACGGCGCAGGCAAAAGCACACTTATGAAAATTCTCAGCGGAGTTCACAAGCCGACAAGCGGCACAATAATCCTTGGCGGCAAAGAATACGCAGGGCTTACTCCGAAGGATTCGCGTGACAACGGAATCAGTGTAATCTATCAGGAGCTGAGCGTAATAAACGAGCTTTCAATTCAGGAAAACCTATTTGTAGGTCACCTGCCGACAAAAAAGCTCGGCTTCATAAACACTGTCGATTACGCTCAGATGAAAGAGCGGACAAAAGAGCTGCTCAAAAAAGTCGGCCTTAACCGAGACCCCGAAACATTTGTTGAAAACTTAAGCATATCTGAAAAACAGCAGGTAGAGATTGCAAAAGCACTTGCCGCAGACAGCAAAATTCTTATTATGGATGAGCCGACAACCTCACTCACATCAAGCGAAGTCGCACACCTTTTCAAGGTTGTGCGTCAGCTTAAATCCGAGGGCAAAGGTATTGTTTTTATTTCGCACAAGCTTGGTGAAATTATGGAAATCGGCGACCGTGTGACAGTGCTTAAAGACGGAACGTATGTCGGCACAAAAAATATCCGCGACGTAACGCAGGACGACCTTGTAGCTATGATGGTAGGCAGACAGATAAGTAAAAGCTATCAGCACGAAAATGCGGATTTCAGCAAAGCCGAAGTTATATTCGAGGTAAAAAATCTTTCACGGCGTGACGGTAAGGTCAGAAATGTATCGTTTAAATTACATCGCGGTGAGATACTCGGCTTTTCGGGTCTTGTAGGCTCGGGCAGAAGCGAAATGATGAACTCGATTTTCGGTGCAGAACCTAAAGCATCGGGCGAAATATATATAAATGGTCAGAAAGCGGACTGCCGCAAGCCCTACCGTTCAATCAAAAACGGACTTGCTATGGTTACGGAAAACCGACGCGAAACGGGATTTTTCCACAACTTCAGCATCAAGAAAAATATATCTGTACTTCCGTTTGTCAAGCAGTCACTGTGCGGAGGCACTATAGGTCTTGTAAGTAAAGAGCGTGAAAACGAATGGGCTGACGAGCAAAAACAAAAGCTCAACATCAAATGCTACTCTACAGCTCAGGGCATAACAGAGCTTTCAGGCGGCAACCAGCAGAAAGTAATACTCGGCAAGTGGCTTGCCGCAGACTCAAAGATAATTATTTTTGACGAGCCGACAAAGGGAATTGATGTAGGCTCAAAGGGTGAGATTTATACGCTTATGCGTAAACTTGCCGACGAAGGCAAGGGTGTTCTCGTCGTAAGCTCGGAATTACCTGAGCTGCTTGCGGTATGTGACACGATTTCGGTATTCCGCGAGGGTGAAATCGTCGCAACCTTTGACCGTAAGGATGCGACGGAGGAAAAGCTCGTCGCCGCATCTACCGCAGAAAAAGGAAAGGAGAAAAAACAGTGAAAGCCGAAAACAAAAGCAAAAGCTCAATTTCATTCAAGCAGATATGGCAGCGTTACGGCACACTCGGAATACTGACAATACTGCTCATTATTCTTGCAGTGCTCAGACCTGCTTTCTTCTTCAAGCCGTCAACTCTGACACAGATTTTATCGCAAAGCTCCGTAAACATTCTGATAGCTCTCGGTGAATTTTTTGCAATACTTATTGCAGGCATCGACCTCTCTGTCGGCTCGGTTGTAGCACTTTCCGGTATGTTTATGGCAAAGCTGATGGTTTCGGGCACTTCAGCCGTAACCGCGGTTTTACTCGGCATTCTTATGGGTGCTCTGCTCGGATTCATCAACGGAATTCTTGTCAATTCAACGGGACTTCACCCGTTTATCATAACTCTGGGCACACAGGCAATTTACCGCGGAGTCACGCTGATTATCTCCGATTCAAGTGCGGTTTTCGGTTTCCCTGCAGGCTTCACAAAGTTTATGGCACAGCGTATTTTTTATATTCCCGTAGCGGCACTGATTGCATTTGCCGCGGCGGTTGTATTGGCTTTTCTGACTAAAAAAACGAAGCTCGGACGAAACATCTATGCACTGGGCGGTAACAGCGAAAGCGCGTGGTATTCGGGTATAAACGTCAAGCTCCACACGCTGATTGTATTCATTATTTCGGGCATCTGTGCAGGTATTGCAGGCGTTGTGCTTCTTGGCAGAGTAGGCTCAGCCGAACCTGCGGCGGCAACGGGATTTGAAACCTACGCAATAGCCGCCGCAATCATAGGCGGCACAAGCTTCTTTGGCGGTAAGGGTAAAATTTTCGGTGTTGTTATGGGCGGACTTATAATCGGCGTAATCAACTTCGGTATGAATCTGCTGTCTGTTTCGAGCACGCTTCAGCAGGTTGTAATGGGTGCGCTTATTATCGGCTCGGTAACACTTGACCGTTTTGTTGCGGCAGAAAACAGGAGGTAACTATGTCAGCTTTATTCAGCCCGTCGCTTATGTGTATGGATTTTCTCGATATCAAAAATCAGATTGAAATTCTCAACACACGATGCGATTTTTATCACGTAGATATAATGGACGGTCACTATGTGCCCAACCTAACGCTGTCACCCGACTTTGTGAGTGCAATTTCAAAGGTTGCGACAAAGCCGCTCGACTGTCACCTGATGGTAACCAACCCTACGGATTACATCGAGCCGCTAAGTCGTGCAGGTGCCGCTTATATCTGCCCTCAGGCAGAGACAATTACAGCAGATGCATTCCGCACATTTGAAAAAATAAAGAAAAGCGGCTGCAAAACAGGCGTTGTGTTTAACCCTGCAACTCCGTTATCTGCGGCACAGTATTATTTCGATCTGCTTGACAAAATTACAATTATGACGGTTGACCCCGGCTTTGCAGGGCAGAGCTTTATTCGGCAGATGCTGTCCAAAATCGAGCAGGCACGCACACTAAAAGAGAAAAACGGTTACAGATATATCATAGAAATCGACGGCTCGTGCAACGAAAAAACCTTCGGCGAGCTTTACAGAGCAGGTGCCGAGTGCTTTGTTGTAGGCTCGTCGGGACTTTTTTCGCTGGATACAAATCTTGAAACAGCGTGGAAAAAGATGAAAGGAAACTTCAGCAAAGCAGTAGCGGAGGAATAAAAGTTGAGCAGTATATTTGCACTTGGAATTGATATCGGCGGCACTAATTTCCGTATGGGTGCCGTAGGCGGTGACGGTCAAATTCGGGCTTTCACGCGTACATCAAGCAGCATTTTCTCACACGGCGATGCGACTCGCATACTCAAAGATGAAATAAAAAGCTACCTCAAAAACAGCGGATTTGAAGGCAGGATAAAAGCAGCGGCAATAGGCATACCCGCAATAGTAAGCAAGGATAAAAAGAAGGTTTACTCATCACCCAATCTCAAAGGATTTGACGGTGCGGACTTCAGCAGCTTTGAAGCCGAATTCGGCTTTCCCGTTTATGTTGACAGAGATGTAAATTTCCTGCTTCACAACGATATTGCAAAGCACTGCTTAATCGGCGAAACGACAGTGCTCGGCTTTTATATAGGTACGGGCTTCGGCAACGCAATATCAATAGGCGGCAGACTCTACAGCGGCAGTAACGGAGTTGCAGGCGAGCTCGGTCATGTACCGATAATCGACAGCACTGATGTATGCACCTGCGGTAATGTAGGCTGTATAGAAACGCGTTGCTCAGGCAAAGCACTCGAGGCACTTGCGGCAAAACATTTCCCCGAAACCGATATAAAAAAAGTTTTCAAGGAGCACAAAACAAGCCATGTACTTCAGAAGTTTGTGCGTGACCTTGCAATCCCGATTGCAACACAGATAAATATACTCGACCCCGATTGCTGTATCATAGGCGGCGGAGTTGTGGATATGGAAGATTTTCCGAAAGAAACACTGTCTGATTCGGTGAGGTTTTACACACGCAAACCCTACCCCGAAAAAAATCTGACACTTATATTCACAAAGCACGACCAGCAAAGCGGAGTTTTCGGAAGCGGTGATTTCGCGCTTAATGAATATCTGCGTCAGATTGGGAATAATATAACAAACAAATGAAAAGAGGTAAAAATATGAAAATCAGAAAAACCGTAGCGGCGTTACTTACGCTCGCAATACTCTGCTGCACATTCACAGCCTGCGGCGATAAAGGAAATGAAACACCCGGCACAACCGACACAGGCGCAGAATACGCGATAATTCTCAAAACACTTTCAAACGATTTCTGGGCAAAAATGAAGGCAGGTATTGAGGAAGAGGCAAAGGCACTTGGAGTAAAGGTCGACATCTTCGCCGCACAGAGTGAAGACGACACGGCAGGTCAGCTGACAATATTTGAAAACTGCCTTACCAAAAATTACAAGGCAATCGGCGTGGCACCGCTTTCGCCTACCAACCTCATCAACGGTATCGTGCAGGCAAATCAGAACGGCATATATGTAATGAATATCGATGAAAAAATTGACATCAGCACTCTTCGCAACGCAGGCGGCAGTGTAATCGCCTTTGCAACTACAGACAATGTTGCCGTAGGTGAAAAGGGTGCAAACTTCATCATTTCAAAGCTCGGTGAAAACGGCGGCGACGTTGCAATCATCGAAGGTAAGGCAGGTAACGCTTCGGGCGAATCCAGAAAAACAGGTGCGACAAACGCATTTAAAAAGGCTGCAAAAATCAAGCTCGTTGCCTCACAGCCTGCCGATTGGGACAGACAGAAGGCGCTCGACACAGCCACAAGCTATATTCAGATGTACCCCAACCTCAAGGCAATCTACTGCTGTAACGACACTATGGCACTCGGTGCACTTCAGGCGGTAATCAATGCAGATAAGCTCGGCAAAATCATTGTTGTAGGTACAGACGGCTCGGCAGAAGCGCTCGAATCAATCAAAGCAGGTCAGCTTGACGCAACAGTTGCGCAGGACCCTGCAAAAATCGGTGCAACCTCACTTCGCCAGATGGTTGATGCAGTAAAGAACAAGCCGAAAATCGACCCGAACAAAGAGCCGAAAATGATTCCCGTTGACTCATATATCGTAACAAAGGAAAACGCAAAATGACACAAATCGCAATCGGCTGTGACCACGTAGGATTTGAGCTTAAAACGCATATCATAGAGCACCTGCAGAGCAAAGGTTACGGCATAAAAGATTTCGGCACACACAGCAGCGAGCGGACGGATTATCCACTCTTTGCCAAAGCCGTTGCCGATGCAGTGACAAAGGGCGAATGCGAAAAAGGAATTCTCGTATGCGGTACGGGTGTCGGCATTTCAATTGCCGCAAACAAAGTAAAAGGCGTGCGTGCAGTAGTTTGCAGTGAGCCTTACTCTGCCCTGCTCTCCCGTCAGCATAACGATACAAACATCCTCGCCCTCGGTGCAAGAGTAGTCGGCTGTGACCTCGCACTGATGATTGCCGACATCTGGCTCGGCGGCGAATTCGAAGGCGGCAGACACCAACGCAGGGTAGATATGTTAGAGTAAAATCAATTAGCAATTAATTAAAAATTAACGGCATAAAAACAAATGGGAGGGTGTATAACCCTCCCACAAGCAAAACAATGTAAATATTATTCCGGTATTTTCATAAGCTCTGCATTGGTAAAATTATACGGTGCCGCATCGCACGGAGCAAGCTCACTCATATTATTTTTAGCAAACAAAGCCTGCTCTTTAGTTCCTTCTGCCCAGGTAAATTCGGCATATTTATCATCTTCTTCGTTTGACGATACTTTTATGGTTTTAAGGTTATTATTCTCGTCATACTCATAATTTGATTCTTCAACCAATTCACCTTCGCAAATAATACGCTTTATAAGATTACCGTTTTCATTATAATACAGTGTACATGTATACTGATCAGGTGTACCCTCGTAAGCTGTTACGACAACTGTTTTGTCATCCGGATATTCATAATAAAAATCATCATCGTCACCGTCTACCGTTCTCTTTATCAGCCTGTTTTGCGAGTCATAGAAATAATTTATAGCCCAATCACTGTCTTTATCGGTAATATGGGTAATATTTCCGTTTGAATCATAGCTGTAAAAAGTATCATCGTCTACTTTTGATAATCTGCCATCGGAATATGTATATGTTCTCTGCCAGAAAAACTCAGTACCGGGGTTGTAAGACTCTTCTGTCAATTGTCCGTCCGAATTAAATTTATACGTACCGCTATTTCTTTTTACCGAGCCGTAGCTCCACAGAATATCTTCATTCTCTGTTATTCTTTCGCCATCACTCAAACTACTGTATGTATATGTGTACTTTACAGGTATGTAATATTTTTCTTCGGGAACTTTATCCGTCTGAGTCTGTTGAGAATTCATATCATTCTCATTATCTGTATCGTCAGATTTCTCAGATATAGTTATATTTTCTTTATCTGTTTGGTTATCATCCGAAGAATTTTTGCCGCCAAAAAATACAACACCCAAAGCAATAGCGGCAACGAGCATAACAGCAATAATCGGAAGAATTATCGCAATAGGCTTAACTTTCTTCTTGGCAGGTACAACGGGCGCAACCGTTGCTTCTGTCTGTATAGGCTCAACTTTTGTTCCGCAGACAGCACAGAATTTGCTGTCATCACTCAATTGAGTACCGCAAATTTTACAGAACATAACTTTATCTCCTTTTATTCAATTATTATTTTCTATTTTACTTTATAATATAAGGGTTGTCAATTCAAACAATAAAAAACCTCACTGTTTTGCAGTGAGGTTTTTGTTTTTACTTACTGAATTTCAAACTCAACATTCTGTGCGTGGCAGCAAGCGATAAGGTCGCCCATTGTTGCATCGAACATACCCTTGTACTTCTCGGGTGTGACAATCTTCATTGTCTCGATGTCTGCCTTCATTGAAATGTTGTTTTCGCTCTTATACTTTCTTACTTCGGATACGCAGTCCTTAACAAGCTCACCGAATGCAAGGCTGTCAGCATCGTCCTCGCCGTCAACATTCCAGAAGTTCATGTGCAGGCAGTCAATGCCTTCCTTAGCCTTGAAAGCATCCTGATAAATGAACTCTGTCATATGCGGTACGAAAATGCCGTACATCTTGAGGATGTTGAGCAGGCAGTAGTAGATAGCTGCCTGACCGCTTCTGCGTGCCTCGTAGCCGTGAACTTCGGGCTGATAGAGTCTTTCCTTACTGATTTCTACATAGTAGTCGCAGAAATCCTTCCAGAAGAAGTCGTCAATCTCATGTCTTGCAGAGCCGATTTCATACTCATCAAGGAGTTTGATGCAGCGGCGCATTGTCTGCTTGCAACGCTCAACAATCCACTTATCAACAGGAAGGAGCTCTGCAGGAGCATCGTCCTTATTGAAGTCCTCAAGGTGAGTGAGTGTGAACTTGGAAGCGTTCCAGAGCTTTGTAAGGAAACGGTTTGCAATCTTGAGCTCATCGTCAGAGAAGTAAGTATCTGTACCGAGCTTTGTGTTTGCAGCCCAGTAACGGATGCAGTCTGCACCGAACTCTTCAACAAGCTGTGCGGGAGACTTAACAGCGTTACCCTTTGACTTACTGATCTTTTCGCCCTTCTTTGCAAGAACGAAACCGCAAACCATAATATCGTTCCACGGAATGTTGCCCGTGTGGTAAACACTCTTTGCGATTGTATAGAAAGCCCATGTTCTGATAATTTCGTGAGCCTGTGTGCGCATTGTCATGGGAGCAAGCTTGTCGGACATATCTGTGCCGTCCGGCTCTTCCCAGTGTGCGTTAATCTGAGGAGTCATTGAAGATGTTGCCCATGTATCGAGAACTGATGACTCGGGAATCCACTCGTTGCAGCCGCATTCGCAGGTTGCTTCGGGAGTGAACTCAAGGGGATTGACGGGAAGAATGCTCTCGTCTGCAAACATCGGCTTGCCGCACTTCTTACAGTACCATACCGGGAACGGTACGCCGAAGTAACGCTGACGGGAAATACACCAGTCCCACTTAAGGTTTTCAACCCATACATCGTAACGGCTCTTCATAAATGTGGGGTACCAGTTAATCTTCTTACCTGCCTCAACAAAGAGATCCTTATGAGAAAGGATATCGATATACCACTGGCGTGAGGGAAGAATTTCAATCGGCTTGCCGCAACGCTCGTGAGTCTGAACGGGGTGAACAATGTCCTCTACCTTCTCAAGAAGACCCTGCTCCTCCATCATTCTGACAAGCTCTTTACGTGCACCGTAAACGCTCATACCTGCAACATAGGGTACGCTTTCATCCATACGGCCCTCTGTTGTGATAACCTTGCGGTAGGGAAGGTTGTGCTTCTCGCACCAGTCAACGTCAGTCTGGTCACCGTAGGTAGCACACATAACAACACCTGTACCCTTTTCAAGGCTAACGATCTCATCTGTAAGAATCGGAACTTCGTAGCCGAATACGGGCACAACAGCCTTCTTGCCGACGTACTTCTTGTAGCGCTCATCCTCGGGGTTAACGAAGAGGCAAACTACGCCGTAAAGAAGCTCGGGACGTGTTGTAGCAACTGTGAGAGGCTCACCGTCGACCATAAAGTAGATATAGTTGAATGTAGACTTGATGTCTGCACTGTCAAGCTCAGCCTGAGCGATTGAAGTCTGGCACTCTGTACACCAGAGAACGGGAGACTCCTTGACATAAGCCTTACCCTCTTTTGCAAGACGGATAAAGGACTTCTGTGAGATACGGCGGCTACGCTCGTTGATTGTCTCGTAACGGAGATTCCAGTCAACTGAGAAGCCGAGTGACTGCCAGAGCTTTGTGAACTCATCAACATACTTTGCAGTAGTCTTCATGCACTTTTCGTAAAGCTCTTCACGGGAAAGGTCCTTTGCCTTGATGCCCTCTTCCTTTTCAACAAGACGCTCGGTCGGAAGACCGTTATCGTCAAAGCCGAAGGGATAGAAAACATTGTAGCCCATAAACTTACGGTAACGGGCAACCATTTCAGCCTGTGTGTAGGAGAAAATGTGACCGATATGAAGTGAGCCGCTTACTGTCGGGGGCGGAGTATCGATTGAATAAATCTGGTTGGGGCTCTCGGGATCAAAACGGTAAACGTCCTGGTCTGCCCAGAGCTTCTGCATGGCTTTTTCAGCCGTTCTGAAGTCATACTTTTTTTCGAGCATTATATTTATACCTTCCTTACTGAAATAACAACGTTCTTACCGTTGATGTCAAGTGCTTCGCCCTCAACGGAGTCTGCGCGTACAATCTCGTCTGCAAGAAGTTCCTTGGAAACAGACTCTACACTCGGAGCAAGAAGAGCCTCAAACTCTTCATCGCTTGAGTATGTGATAACGATTCTGTCCATAACCTCAAAGCCTGAGGATTTACGCATATTCTGTACCTTGGAAACGAACTCACGTGCATAGCCCTTCTGAATGAGCTCGGGTGTGAGTACTGTATCAAGGATAACTGTGATGTTTCTGTCGCAAGCGCTTACAAAGCCTTCCTTCTGGCCGGAGCTTACAAGCAGGTCGTCTGCAGTAAACTCAACGTCTGTGCCTGCAAGGTTAACCTTGTGTGAACCTGTAGCCTCGATATCGTCAAGCACGCTGTCACCGTCGACAGAAGCGAGATACTCACGGATAGCGTTGAGCACCTTGCCGTACTTCGGACCGAGAGTCTTGAGCTGGGGCTTGATTTCGTGAGCGATGAAGCCCTTTGTGGACTCAACCTGCTCTGCCTTCTCAACGTTAAGCTCCTCTGCGATGATTGAAAGCATCTCTTCGTCAAACTTTGCGTCGTCGCCGTCAACACATACAAGAAGACGTGAAAGAGGCTGACGAATCTTGAGGTTTGCGAGGTTACGAGCGTTTCTTGCAATACCGACAGAGTTGTAAACAAGCTCCATATCGTGCTCGAGCTTCTCATCGATATAGCTCTCGTCACATACGGGGAAAGAGCACATATGGATACTGATAGGTGCGTCGGGATTGTTCTTGCGAACAAGAGACTGATATATAGTCTCTGTAATAAACGGTACAAACGGAGCAGCCATTCTGATAAGGCTGTCGAGTACTGTGTAGAGTGTTACGTAAGCGGCAATCTTGTCCTCTGTAAGCTCGCTCATCCAGAAACGGCGGCGGCAACGGCGGACATACCAGTTGGACATAATGTCAACAAAATCAACAAGCTCTCTTGCAGCCTCTGTGATGTGGTAACCCTCAAGCTCTGTGTCAACCTTCTTGATAAGTGAGTTGAGAGCGCCGAGAATCCATCTGTCCATCATAGTAAGCTTACAATCTGCAAGCTTATACTCTGCGGCATTGAAACCGTCAATACCTGAATAGAGGTTGTAGAAGTGGAATGTGTTCCACATTGTACCCATAAATCTGCGCTGATGCTCGTTGATTGCGGCACCGTCGAAGTTTGTGGAAATCCAGGGAGCGGAAGAAACGTAGAAGTACCAGCGGATTGCATCTGCACCGTACTGCTCCATAACCTCCCACGGGTCAACAACGTTACCCTTGTGCTTGGACATCTTGATACCGTCCTTATCGTTAACAAGGCCGAGTGCTACGCAGTTCTTATAAGGTGACTTGCCGAAGATAGCAGTTGAAATAGCCTGAAGAGAATAGAACCAACCACGTGTCTGGTCGCTGCCCTCACTGATGAAGTCTGCAGGAAACTGCTTCTCAAACAGGTCTTTATTCTCAAAGGGATAGTGGTGCTGTGCAAAGGGCATTGAGCCTGAGTCAAACCAGCAGTCGATAACCTCGGGAGCTCTCTTCATTGTGCCGCCGCACTCACAAGTAAATGTAAGCGGATCAACGCTGGGCTTATGGAGGTCAACATCGGGTGATGCGCCTGTGAGAGAGCAAAGCTCCTCAACACTGCCGATTACGTGATGCTTCTCGCACTTGTCGCAAACCCATACGGGAAGCGGTGTACCCCAGTAACGGTCACGAGAGATAGACCAGTCGATAACGTTGCTGACAAAGTTACCCATACGGCCGTCACGGTAAGTTTCGGGCAGCCAGTTGACTGATGCGTTGTCTGCAGTAAGCTCGTCGCGAAGTGAGCTCATTGCGATAAACCATGAGGGCTTACCGTAGTAGAGAAGCGGGCTGTCGCAACGCCAGCAGTAGGGATACTGATGCTCGATGGTCTGAACCTTGAAGAGCGGACCTTCGTTGCTGAGCTTTGTGATGATATCGGGGTCGCAGTCCATAACAAAACGGCCTGCGTAATCTGTTGCCTCTTCGGGGAAGCAGCCGCGCTCGTCAGCAAGCTGAACAAAGGGAAGCTTGTAATTCTTACCTACACGGGAGTCGTCCTCACCGAATGCGGGAGCGATGTGAACAACGCCTGTACCGCTGTCGAGTGTAACGTAACCGTCGCAGGTTACAAACCATGCCTTATCGTAGTACTTGTCCTTAACATAGGGGAAGAGGGGCTCGTACTTGGTGTGCTCAAGGTCAGTACCCTTGTACTTCTCGATTACCTCATATTTACCTTCTTCAAAAAGACCGCCGACAAGAGCCTCGGCAAGAATATAGTTGCCGTCCTCAGCCTTAATCTTTACGTAGTCTGCATCGGGGTTGACACAAAGAGCAACGTTTGAAGGCAGAGTCCAGGGTGTTGTTGTCCATGCAAGGAAGCATGTATCTGCATCGTCACGAAGTCTGAAGCGTACGTATGCGGAACGAGTCTTGATATTCTTGTAACCCTGAGCAACCTCGTGAGACGAGAGTGCTGTACCGCAACGGGGGCAGTAGGGAACAATCTTGTGACCGTGGTAAAGAAGGTCTTTTGCATCGAGCTGCTTGAATGCCCACCATACGGACTCAATGTAGTTATTGTCATAAGTGATATAAGGCTTTTCGAAATCGGCCCAGAAGCCGATACGCTCGCTCATATCCTCCCAGAGGTCCTTATACTTCCAGACACTCTTGCGACACTTGTCGATAAAGGGAACGATACCGTACTTCTCGATATCTGACTTACCGCTGAAGCCGAGCTCCTTCTCAACCTCAAGCTCAACGGGAAGGCCGTGAGTATCCCAGCCTGCCTTACGCTCAACGTGGTAACCCTTCATTGTGCGGTAACGGGGAATAAGGTCTTTGATAGAACGGGTCAGAATATGACCGACGTGAGGTCTGCCGTTAGCTGTGGGCGGACCGTCGTAGAAAGTGAACTCGGGCTTACCCTCGTTCATTTTAACGCTCTTCCGGAATACGTCATTCTCTTTCCAGAACTGACGTACTTCTTTTTCGCTTGCACTGAAGCTGTACTGTGCATCGATTTTCTCAAACATAAGCATTTTCTCCCATGTTATAAAATATAAAAATACGTATACATAATAACACCCGTTATATATATAGTCAAGAAAATTTTCATCCATAAAATGTTTTTGTCCGTGTGCACAATTCGCAGCCGTTATACAGACACAATTTATGATAATTTTTATCAAATAAACAAGGCTTGCTGAGGTTACACCCCGGCAAGCCCTATGCTTTATCACTCTTTATTCTTTTTTGCTTCCTCCTGTTTTTTGCGAAACCGCGAACGGTAACGCATTACAAACCAGAGAACTGTAATAACCTGAAGTATTGCGGCGATAATAAAAATATAGTTGATATCTTCGTTTGCAACCGTAAGACGGATACAGGCAAAAAACGACCAGATAAGACCGCTCAATGTCAGAAGTCGGGCGGTAAGCACCCACCATATCTCACTGAAAATCAGCATAACGATAAGCGATACAGGAACGGCATAGGCAAAAAGAAGCACCGATTTGTCAACCCACACATCAACCATGCGAAGTATGAAAAACACAATAGATGCGATAAGGAAAACCAGACCGACCGACAGAAGCGGAATAATAATACGGTTGGTAAGATACGGCTTCTTACGCGGAAGCTTCGGCTTCTCGTCGCTTACGAGGTCATTGAGCGTAACACCGAAAAGCTCGGCAATTTTATTCAAAACGATGACGTCAGGCACACCGTCGCCACGCTCCCATTTTGATATGGATTTATCCGAATAATTAAGTTTTTCAGCCAGATCCGCCTGTGTAATATTGGACGCTTTTCGCAGTTCCGTTATGTTTTTGGCAATATTTGCCCTGAGTTGTTCTTCGGTCACGCCGTCACCTCCTTTTTATTTCAGTTTCGCATTATATCATACATCTTCAAAAAAATCAAGTCTATTTTCGTTGAAACTGCGTGCTTTCTACTGTGAGTAGAGAAAAAACAATCAACTCTACCGGAGTGAATTTGCGCGGTAGAACCCGAGTTTTTACAAATAGGGTGACAATCCATATCTTAAGCGGTTATTATTTTAGCGTTGGTGTATAATTACACTGTCATCAAAAAAACACAAACGGAAGGTTTTATTTATGGCAAAAGTTAACTACAACTATTACGATGTTACCATGGTGTCAAGCATCAAAGAAATGATTGAGCTGGCACTCAAAGAAGCACCCGAAAAAATTGCATACAAATACAAAGTTCACGATGAAATCAGAAGCATAACATACGAAGCATTCATCAACCGTATCTATTCACTCGGAGCGTACCTTACAGCAAACGGTGAGGGCGCAGGCAGAATCGCCTGCCTCGGTACAAACAGCTTCAACTGGATTACAGCTTACTTCACAGCACTTCGCAGCAGCGGCGCTTTTGTTCCGCTTGATGCACAGCTTCCCGAGAAGGATATTGTGCACCTTCTCTGTGACAGCTGCGCTACCGTGCTCTTCTACGATAAGAAGTACGAAAAAATGCTCCGCGAGCACGCTGACGAGCTTGAAGGCGTAAAGCTCTTCATCGGCTTTGACAGAGATGAGAATGACGGCAAGTTTGTTTCATTTGCAAAGGCACTTGAAGAAGGCTCAGAGCTTGACAAGAGCGACTATCTCGCACTTACAAGCGACCACAATGCAATGAAAATGCTCGTTTATACATCAGGCACAACAGGAATGTCAAAGGGCGTTATGCTCAGCGAAAAGAATCTCGTTTCCTGCGTATGCTACGGCCTTCAGGTTTCAACCGTATTTGAGGTTGGTCTTTCAATCCTGCCCTACAGCCACACTTACGAAAGCGTTGCTGACCTGCTTGTTTCATTCCACAAGCACTCCACACTCTGCATCAACGAAAGCCTTAAGGCAGTCCTCAAAAACCTCAAGACATATAAACCCGAATACATCTACATCGTACCTGCAGTTGCTGAGCTTTTTGTCAGCAGAATTTCACGCGAAATCGAAAACCAGGGCAAGGCTGAAATGTTCAAGCTCCTTGTAAAGGCAAGCAATGTGCTCCGCAAAATAGGCATCGACAAGCGCAGAAAGTTCTTCGGTGCAATTCACGAAAACTTCGGCGGCAATCTTCGCAAGATTGTTTGCGGCGGTGCTGCAATCAGACCCGAAGTCGGCGAATTCTTCGATAATATCGGTATCAGCCTCATTAACGGCTACGGCATTACAGAGTGCTCTCCCCTTGTATGCGCAAACCACGATGCCGCTAACGATTACCACACAGCAGGTATCAAGCTCCGCTGTATCGACTGGAGAATTGACGACCCCGACGAAGAGGGCGTAGGCGAAATCTGTATTAAGGGCGACACCGTTATGCTCGGCTACTACAACAACCCCGAAGCTACTGCAGAGGTTATTGTTGACGGCTGGTTCTACACAGGCGACTACGGTTACATCAACGATAAAGAGCAGCTCATCATCTGCGGCAGAAAGAAGAACGTTATCGTTCTCGACAACGGTAAGAACATCTACCCCGAAGAAATCGAAGGCTACATTCAGGGTATCGATTATGTTACCGAGGTTGTTGTAAGCGGTGAAATGAGCGAAAGCGGCAACGCAAGCTCACTTACTGCAGAAGTTTTCCTCAGTGAAGACAAAACTGTAGCAGAAGTTCTCAAGAGCATCAAGGAAGTATGTAAAGAGCTTCCCATCTACAAGCAGATTTCAAGCGTTAAAATCCGCGACACAGAATTTGAAAAGACCACATCAAAGAAAATCAAGCGTTTTGTAAACAATAAGATTAAAAAGGACGCTGATAAATAATGAAACAGCTTTATAAGGACTGGCTCGTAGCTTCGGATATTGACGGCACACTCAACTCCAAGCTGCGTACGCTCCCCGAAATCAATAAAAAAACAATCGACCGTTTTATGGCAGGCGGCGGTAATTTTACCCTCGCTTCAGGCAGACCGATACGCTCACTTGAGCGTGCATACCGCAGAGTAAACCCCAACTGCCCTGCCATAATTCTCAACGGCTCAGGCATTTACGACTTCAATAAGCACGAGCTGATATGGAAAAGCACCGTATCTGCCCAGGGCAGAGAGTTTGTCAAAAAAATGAGGAAGAAATATTCCCACGGCCTTGACAGACTTGAGGTCGGTATCTTCGGCCTTGAGAAAGCCTATATCACCGATAAGGGTATACTTTCCGTCGGTCAGGTTGTCTTAGACGACGTACCCTACATCATCACCGATATCGAATCCGTACCGGACGACGATTGGTTCAAAGTAATCTTCTGGGGCAATCCGCTCACAATCAAAAAGCTTAAGGCAGACGCAGAGGGTGCAAAAGACATAGCAAATTTTATGTCCTCCTCTCCCTTAACCTTCGAAATGCTCGAAAAAGGCGTACATAAGGGCACTGCCGTGCTCAAGCTTGCAGAAATACTCGGCATCGACCGCGAGCATACCGCAGCAATCGGCGACTATTACAACGACTGGGATATGCTCAAGTCTGTAGGTTTTCCTGCCTGTGCAGGTCAGGCTCCCAAGCCGATACACGATATATGCAAGTATGTCGCCTGCCACTGTAACAAGGGCTGTGTAGCAGACCTGCTGAGAATAATTATGAGCGGTAAAGCCAAGGTGTAATATTTATAATATATTATTCTTGACAAAATTATTACTTGGATTTATAATTTAATATTGTGGTATGATGTGCTGTGGACTCATCCGCGGCACATCATTTTTTAGCGAGCTATATAAGGAGCTATTGTTATGAGCAAAACCTATTTACCCGATGGCTACAAGTCAACACTCAGTGTGCACGACACACAGATAGCCATAGGCTCAATCAAGTATATTTTCAACAAAAGCCTTTGCAAAGCACTCAACCTCAGCCGTGTTTCCGCACCGCTTTTTGTTGAGGCAAGCACAGGCTTCAACGACGACCTTAGCGGTGTCGAGCGTGCTGTTGCGTTTGATATCAAAGAAACAGGCACTATGGCACAGGTTGTACATTCACTTGCAAAGTGGAAGCGCTATGCGCTCTATAAATACGGCTTCAGTGTAGGTGAAGGTATTGTTACCGATATGAATGCTATCCGCCGCGACGAAGAGATGGATAATATTCACTCTATCTACGTCGACCAGTGGGACTGGGAGAAGGTTATCTCCCGTGAGCAGCGCAACACAGATTTCCTTAAGGAAACCGTTGATGCCATTGTCGGCGCAATCTGCGACTCACTCGACAAGGTTAAGGAAATGTATCCCGACATTACAGTTACACTCAACCGTAACGTAAAATATATCACAACATACGAGCTTGAGGCTCTTTACCCCGATATGACATCAAAGCAGCGTGAAAACGCAATCGCAAAAGAGTACGGCACAGTATTCCTTATGCAGATTGGTGACTTACTTGCATCGGGCGAAAAGCACGACGGCCGTGCACCCGACTATGACGACTGGACTCTCAA
Organism: Acutalibacteraceae bacterium; assembly: GCA_045123695.1. Lineage (GTDB taxonomy): Bacteria > Bacillota > Clostridia > Oscillospirales > Acutalibacteraceae > UBA8612. The sequence continues at coordinate 62,489 of JBGVKJ010000057.1, read as the reverse complement.
CGGCGACCTTCTTTTCTACAACGAGGTCCTCGGCTGTGCTTTCGAGATTTCGTCAATGGGTATCCGTGTCGATGCCGATGCACTCCGCTCACAGCTCGACAAGGCAGGCTGTCCCGAGCGTGCAAAGCTTATGTTCCACTCAATGCTTCTTGACGGTACACTGCCCCTCACAATGGGCGGCGGTATAGGCCAGTCCAGACTTTGTATGCTTATGCTCGGCAAGGCTCACATCGGTGAGGTTCAGGTCTCTGTATGGGACGATGAAACCGTACGCATCTGCCGTGAAAATTCAGTAGAACTTCTTTAATAAGGAGAATATAGAAATGAAACATTTACTTAAACTTTCCGATCTTACTAAGCAGGAAATTATCGACATTCTTGACCTTGCAGACCAGCTCAAATACGCCAAGAAAAACGGCATTGACCACAAGTATCTTGCAGGTAAGACACTCGGTATGATTTTCCAGAAATCATCTACAAGAACACGTGTATCCTTCGAGGTCGGTATGTATGACCTTGGCGGCAGTGCACTTTTCCTCAGCTCACGCGACCTCCAGATTGGCAGAGGTGAGCCTGTAGAAGATACAGCTCGTGTACTTTCACGTTACCTCGACGGTATTATGATTCGTACTTTCGACCAGGAAGAGGTTGAAACTCTTGCAAAGGTCGGCTCAATTCCGATTATCAACGGTCTTACAGACTACTGCCACCCCTGCCAGGTCCTTGCAGACCTTATGACAATCCGCGAGCACAAGGGCTCACTTGAGGGTCTCAAGCTCTGCTACATCGGCGACGGCAACAATATGGCTAACTCCCTCATTGCAGGCTGTATCAAGGTAGGTATGAAGGTAAGTATCGCCTGCCCCGATGCATATCAGCCCGACGCTGAGCTTATGAAGTGGGCAAGCGAAAACGGCGAATTCTGCTGTACAAGCGATATCGCCGAAGCTGTCAAGGGTGCAGATGTTCTCTACACTGACGTTTGGGCTTCCATGGGTCAGGAGGGCGAAGCAGAAGAGAGAAAGAAGATATTCAAGAGCTACCAGATTAACGACGAGGCTATGGCTCTCGCTAATGAAGGTGCAATGGTGCTTCACTGTCTGCCTGCTCACCGTGAAGAGGAAATTACCGCAAAGGTATTTGAAGAGCACGCTGACGAAATCTTTGACGAGGCTGAAAACCGACTCCACGCACAGAAGGCTGTTATGGTCAAGTGTATGGGTGACGGCACTCACTGATGAGTCTCGCATCACAAATTTTAAATCTGTTTTTTCCTGCCCGCTGTCCTGTCTGCAACGAGATAGGGCAGCGGCATCTGCATTTATGCGACAATTGTGCCGAAAACATTGGCAGAATTACCGACCGTTGCCTCGGTTGCGGCAATCCGCGTACGGGCTGTACCTGCTCAAAGCATAAATTCACTCTGTTTCTTGCCTCACCGTTTATTTACGAAAACAAACTGCGTGAATCGATACACCGATTCAAATTCAGCGGTGAAACAGACCTTGCTAAATTCTTCGGCAAAGAAACGGCAAAGGTTGTCGCAAAAGAATTCGGCGACGTGAAAATTGATGTAGTCACCTGCGTGCCGCAGACAAAGCGCAAACGCCGTAAAAGAGGTTACAACCAATCCGCATTGCTGGCAAAAGAAATCGCAAAAAATCTCTCACTGCCCTACGACGAATTATTGCTGATAAAAACACGCGAAACCGCAGACCAGCACGGGCTTAAAGGTAACGCGAGAATGAAAAATCTGAAAGATGCTTTTGCCGCAGATAACCCCGAATCGGTAAAAGATAAAACAATATTACTGTGCGACGATGTAAAAACAACGGGTGCTACGCTTAACGAGTGCCGCAAGACCCTCATAAAAGCAGGTGCAAAAGCCGTTTGCTGTGCGACAATTGCGGTAACGCCGGAGAAGATTACATAAAATTTGTCTTTGACAAATTTTATGTAGTGATATAAATTCCTGCGGAATTTTCGATATATTGCGTTGCAATTCGATATACCTTACAGTGCGATATGTGCTGTGGCACACGAGGGAATTTATATCATATCGCAGGCAAGTAAAACGAGCCTATATCGCATTTTGCGTTAGCAAAATATATTGCGTGACCGAAAGGTCACATATCGTCAAAAGAGTAAAATCACTCCGTGCTTTTATGCGATATAAATCCTTTCGGATTTGCGATATATTAAAAATGCGATATGTTGCTTCGCAACACGATATGCACCTTTCGGTGCGAGAATATTACAAAAAACGGAAGACACTTCACACGAAGCATCTTCCGCTTTTATTTTATTCAGCTTTATTTAATAGGTGCAGACTGCATACCGTAGCAGTTTTCGGCAACTACCTCGAGTGTATAATCACCATCGGGCAGGTTTTCGAGCTTGATTGTAACCGTATCGGGCACTTCGTAGTTGTAATACTCTGCAAGAGTTTTGCCTACGGGTGTTTTGTTGCCCTCTGCATCTACAGCATAAGCTCTGTAGATAAATATCGGCATACCGTCCTTTGATTCTGCGGCACCAAATGTAACCTTGTTATTCTTTATGTTAAGTGCCGTACCCTCTTTGAATTCGGGTGCTTTGGATTTAAGCATCTGCTGAATGGGTGTATATTTGCGCTCAAGAGGACTTGCAAGATTGTACTCAACAAGATACTCCTCTGCAGTAAGGTCAACCGCTCTGCAACGGATTCTGTTGTTTGCATCAACCTCTACAACCCAGAAGCTTGCAACCTTCTTGTGACCGTCGGGATGTACGCAACGCTCATCGTCAACGGTAAGCTCAACGTAGTAAAGACCGCCTGTGCCGAGTGCTGTATACTCGCCCTGCCAGATTGAACGGGGGTCGTTAATCGGGTAGTGTGAGTGACCGGAGAAGTGAACAATCTGAGGATAACGCTTGAAAATATCAGCAAAATAGTCTACGCCCCAACCATCAAAATCGGAGCTGCCGTAAACAGTTTTTGCAACGTGCTCGTGGTGCATAACGAATATCGGCTTAAACGGGTCATCCTTGACAGCCTCGTTGAGCTGCTCAACAAGCCATTCTCTCTGATACTCGCTGTAGTGGTCGCCGTCTGTTGCAGAAACAGAGAGACCGATAAAGTGGAAACCGTTGATAACCTCGTGGAAATCGGTAGGCTGACCTGTTATTTCTGTAAAGTATTCGCCTGCGGCAGCGTTACCCATAGAGCTGCTGTCGTGAGACTTTGCAATAACCGAGAGTGCCTTTGTGCCGTCTTTAAGCACTGCATCCTGTGCAGCCTTAAAGCTTGCAAAACCGAGCTTTGTGCCGTCATCGGTAAGGTCGCCTGCCATCAGCACTGCATCGAGCTTGTTGTATTCTTCGTCGCTCTCTGCAATCGCATAGCCGAGCTTAATCATTTTCTCAACACGTGTTGTCTGTGTATCGCCTACGGTTGAAACATGAGAGTCACTGCTGATTATAAAGCGCATAACGGGAGTAAAATCGTCCGTATCCTCAGGTGCTTCGGGTGACACAAATATTGATGTAATCGAAGCAAAGAAGGTTAGTATCGACATAAAGAATGCTATTATACTGCTCATATTTATCCTCTTTCATTTATGAAAGGCTGCTACGGTAAGCAACCTTTCTGTTTTTATTATTTCTTTGCTTTAGCAGCCTTGCGCTGTGCACGGATTTCAGCTGCGTGTGCCTTTTCGGCAGCCTCTTTTGCAGCCTTTTCTTCTGCGGCAAGTCTTACAGCCTCTTCATGACGAACCTTTGCTATATCGTACGTTTCGGAAATCTCGTCATAATGAGTGTAGTTTTCTGCCTGAGTGAGAAGTTTTCTTGCATCAAGGTACGGCTTAGCCGCACGGTTGAAGTTTGCAAATTCATCACTCATAGCCTTTGTTTCGGCATTGAGAGCCTTGACTTTTCCGCTCAGATTCTTAATATCTGCCTTTGTCTTTGCAAGCAATTGAGCATCGCCGCTCTTCTTGATTACTCTGACAGATTCGTTGAGAGCCTTAAGCTCTGCCTCGAGCTTATCGAGCTTCTCATATTTTTTCTCAAGCTCAGCAAAATCCGGCTGAACAAAAGCCGTACCCTGCGGATAGTACTTGTTGGCATACTTCAGAGCGGTAATCCTGCTCTTTGCAATTTCAACAGCAGCCTTGCGTACAACCTTTTCGCCGCTCATAGCCTTTGCCTCATTCAGCTCTTCTTTAAGTGCATCCTTATCGGCGGTTCTGAGTTTATCAAGACCTGCATCGTAAATCTCGCGGCTCTTCATAACTCTGAACTTGAACTCTTCGCCTGAGAATTTGTCAAGCTCTTCGCAAACAAACTTTGCAATTTCAATCTCGTTATTATAGTCAACATCTGCAAGATATGCCTTCTTGGCGGCTTTTCTTTCAGCCTTATCCTTGACGGATTTCCAGGACTTCTTATTGACAGCCTTGGGAGTCTTGTCCTGCATATCGCGTGAAGTACGGATAATATCAACAGCCTCAACAAGATCACCGTCGTTGAGCACGCCGTTGCCGTAGTCCTCAAACATACTACGGATTTTAAGCACGCGGATAACGGACTTCTGCTTCTTCTCGTTGAAATCGTACCAGAGATAAGGTATAACATTCATTGCCGCACCTACAGCAGCAACCATAACGAGCACCTTAAGAAGGCTCAGAAGAATATCCGGGTCATAGAGTGCGGAGTTTGCATTGCTGTAGTTATTCTGGCCCTGAGCAAACTGCTCCTTAAGAATCTCGCCGACAGTTTTACCGTCACCAAGCATTCTGTTAAGGATTTCGGGACGTGATGTAACAAGCTTTGCGTTAGCTTTGGTAAGTCCGCCGTTTTCGTAAATTCTGGGAATAACGGAAGATGTTATAAGAGTTATAACCGTACCTATTGTAGCAACAGCAGCAAACGTACCGTCGATTCTCTCGCCTGTCTTATACTGCTGATAGTCGCGGATATCCGCCTGAATTGCAGGGTTGAGAATATGCATAAACGAACCCATAAGAGCATTGAACCACAGACAGCCCATTATGAGCCAGATTGTAGCACCGTTAAGTTCATTGAGGAACGGCAACATCAGAAGAATAAAGATAATGTTAAAAACATTCGTTACAACAAGAACTGCCTTCTTGCCCCATTTACGTACGCAGAACGGAGCCAGAAGCATACCCCACAAAGAGGCATTACCGTAAATCGTATAAAGCAGACCGTATGTATTACCCGAACATACACCGCCGTAGTTATAGAGCCAATAAAGTACGTTTGAGTATGCGGATTCAAGGAAGCCGATCCAGCCTGCAAGAGAAATAATCCAGAAGTACTTATTCTTTGCAACAGCCTTGAGAGCATCGATAAGTTTAATCTGAACAACGTGAGTTCTCGCCTGAACGATTTTCTCTTCAGTGTGCTTATAAACTACGATACAAAGCAGTATACCGCCGACCGTAAGAATCGGATAAAGGAAGCGGTAAACACGAATATCGGTAGTATTTGTCTTGAAAAGTGAAGAAGCGATAATTGGTGTGAAAAGATTTACAACGGTAGGAGCAAAAGAATAGACAATGCTCTTGACCGATGAAACGTAAGTACGCTCGTATGTATTGGGAGAGAGAACGTGAATAAGGTTCTCATAAGCGTCGTAGAAGAAATAGTAGAAGAAATGAAGCAGTAAATTAAGGAGCAATACAATTGCACACTTTGCCACATATCCTCTTGTTTCGCCGAATATCATACCGTCACCAAGCAGCGAATCGAGCTTGTTGTATGGGAACCACACCATAAGGTTACATATTATAGCCGCAGGAAGGGCCATAGTAACAATGTACGGACGGTATTTACCCGCCTTACTTCTTGTGTTGTCGATAATATTTGCTCTTATTCCTGTAAGCGGTATGTTTGCAAGTACTGCGATAACATACATTACGTACATATCGGTATAGTCTATACCGAGTGTGCTCGTAAGCAGAGTATTACCCGTACCGAGCAGACAGGCTGTACCGAGCGTGATAATCATATATGCGCCGATACCACCGCCCGAGTAAGCAGCAATTTCTTTAAAGTTCATATAGTTGCCGAGCGGCGGAGTTTTCCAGTAAGTTCGTACCTTACCGACAGTCTCCTTCACCATCCCGACACCCTTATTTATAAATGACATTTTTCACACCTACCAAAGTTTTTTATTTATCAAAATTCATCATCATCGATGTCTTCGCCGTTATACAGCTCATCGAGAAGACCTTCAAAGTATTTATCGAGGTCTTTTTCGTCATACGGCTCCTGACCCCAGAGTGCACGCTCATAATCAAAGCTGTGCTCCTCCTCGGGTATTTCGCAGACCGCTTCGACCTTCTGACCCGTCATCCATAGAGATGGTGTTATACGCAGTGTATATCCACAACTACTTGGGGTAAGCCACTCGTGCGGACTTGCCTCGGGAATTGCATAGCGTGACATCAGCGCACCTATAATTCCGCCGTGAGTTACAACGGCAACAGACTCGACGCCCGACTTGAGCATACCGTCGACTATACCCTCGAAGCCTTCGCAAATTCGTTTTGAGAAATCTGCATTACTCTCACCAAAGGGTGGGTCAACCCCTTCCTCACCTGCAAGCCAGCGGGGAAAAAGTGTATGTTTTTCGAGCTCTTCTGCGGTTTTTCCGTCAAACTCGCCGAAATTATACTCTATAAGTGATTCCATCGGCACAATCTCCTTATCGGGATAGATTGCGCGTGCGGTATCTGTGCAACGCCTCAGGGGGCTGCTGAAAACGACCTGAGCAGAAGGATATTTGTATCCGCCAACCAGCTCGTTAAGCTGAGCTAAACCCTGCTCGCACAGCGGTGAATCCGTATGGCCGAGGTAACGGCCATCGAGATTTTCCTGCGTAAGAGCGTTACGAATCAGATGAATTTTGTAGCTTTTCATATTAATCTCCGGAAAAATTATTTATGCTGTTGACTTTTGTCAATTCTTTTGTTATACTCTCTGTATATTATCATTGTACAGAGGTAAGTTATGGCAATTGCTTTTTCAACCAGAATTACTGCTTTGCGCAAGGAGCGCGGACTCAGCCAGAAGGAAGTCGCTATGAGCCTCGGCGTTTCGCAGGCTCTTCTCTCCCACTACGAAAAAGGTGTACGAGAGTGCGGCCTTGAATTTGTTGTACGCTGTGCCGACTATTTCGGCGTTACTACCGACTACCTGCTTGGTAAAGAAGACAGCAAGTACGGCACATACAACGCGCTTCTCGGTGAATACGGCAAAACTTTATATGAGGACGATACCAGTAAGCTCGACATCAGCACAATCCTGCTGTGCCTGAGTGCATTTGCTGAGCGTTTCAGCACAACGGATGCCAAGCTTGGCGACAAGATGCTGTGGGGTGCTGCAATATCTGAATACAAAATACTTGTTGCAAGTATTGCTGCCGGCAGATTCACGCCGGACTGCGTTGATGTGCCCATAAAATGGGACGACAAAATGTTCCAAAAGCTTGCAGACGCCGTTTATGAGGGACTTTTCTGCAACGACAAGCCATTGCCTGTAGCCAAAATCCGAAACGATAAGCTTCCGCCCTTTGCAAATACCCTTGTCACTGCCGTTGAGGATTATATTATCAAAATAGCATCAAGCTACGATAACAAAGAAGAAAAATAAAATCCTTATAACGCTGTATTACCGACAGACGGATTTCTCCGCCTGTCGGTTTTTTATTTTAATCAACCTTTAAGAATGTTTTTGTAGAGTCTGATATACTCGTTTGCCGAGCGATTCCAGCTGTTGTTGCATTCGAGCGCTCTCTTGACAAGGATATTCCAGCCCTCTTCATTCTGATAGCCCTCTACCGCACGGCGGATAGTGTAGAGCATATCGTGTGCGTTGTAGCGTGCGAATGTAAATCCGTTACCCTCATTGTCGCCACTGTCTGTGATAGTATCCTTCAGGCCGCCTGTTTCGCGTACAATCGGAATTGTGCCGTAACGCAGAGCAACCATCTGAGAGAGACCGCAGGGCTCACTCTTGGAAGGCATAAGGAAGATATCTGCACCTGCATAAATCTTGCGTGCAAGGTCAGGCACGAAGCCGATACGCAGACCAATCTGCTCGGGATATCTTGCAGCCATCTCCTTGAAGAATTCCTCATACTGCCAGTCACCTGAGCCGAGAACTACAAACTGAATATCAGTTGTAGCAAGAAGCTCATCGAGAATAACCTTGATAAGGTCAAGACCCTTGTGTGATACAAGACGTGTTACGAGACCGACAACGGGTGTACGCTCTTTAACGGGAAGATTAAACATCTTCTGAAGCTCTGCCTTGTTGATCTTCTTTGCGGAGAAATCCTCTGCATTGTAATTTGCAAAAATATTCTTATCTGTTTCGGGGTTATAATTTTCAACATCAATACCGTTGAGAATACCCGACAGCTTAAATCTTCTCTGTGCAAGGATGTTATCGAGACCGTGACTGAACCACGGGTCAAGAATCTCGTTTGCATAAGAGGGGCTGACGGTTGTAACAACGTTAGCTGTTTCGATTGCACCCTTCATAAGGTTTACGCAACCGTTGTACTCAACAATATGCTCTGTGCCGGGCTGCATACCGAGAACATCGCCGATAAGCTCCATACCGTAAACACCCTGATACTGGATGTTATGGATTGTGAATACGGTCTTGATATTCTCCCAACCGGGCTGGTCGGCATACATTGTGGAGTAGTATACGGGAGTCATCGCTGTCTGCCAGTCATTACAGTGAATAATGTCGGGTTTGAAGCCGATGTGTGGAATTATTTCAAGCACTGCACGAGCAAAGAAAGCAAATCTCTCAGCATCGTCATAATGGCCGTAGATACGGTCACGCTTGAAATAGTACTGGTTATCGAGAAGATAGTAGATAACACCGTTATGGCGTGCCTCAAAGATACCGCAATACTGTCTGCGCCATGCAACGGGCACGGAAATGTGAGTAATAAAGGTCATCGTGTCCTTAAGCTCCTGACGGATTGTGTCATAGAGCGGCATAACAACACGTGCACCTATAAGTCTTTTACGAAGTGCCTGCGGAAGTGAGCCTGCAACATCTGCAAGTCCGCCGCTGGCTATAAAGGGGAGTGCCTCACTGGCAGCATATAAAACTTTCATATCTGTCTCTCCTTTTAAGTTTAGATTACGATTCCCTTACCGACATAAATCGGGAAATCGTCTGCACCGACAAGAGTCTTGCCGGGCTTTATAACAACATCTTTATCGAAAATTACGTTTTCGATATGTGCACCTGCACCGATGAAGCAATCCTGCATAATTACGCAGTTTTTGACAACTGCACCCTTTTCAACCTTAACGCCTCTGCCAAGTACACTTCTGTCGACTTCGCCCTTGATTTCGCAGCCGTCGGAAACAAGGCTGTTTGTAACAGAGCTGTCGATAGCGTAGAGAGCAGGCATATCGTCACGAACCTTTGTGTAAACGGGACGGTTTTTATTGAAAAGGCTGTTTCTGTTTGCACTGTCAAGAAGCATCATATTTGCACTGTAGTAGGTAGCAAGAGAGTCGATTGAAACAACAAAGTCATCTGTTCTCATAGCACATATACGAAGATTTTTGACGTTTGCCTGGAAAACATCCATACCGATACTTGTCTTATGCATTGCGTATGCTTCGTTGATAAGTCTCTCAAGCAGAGCCTTCTTCATAAAGAAGATGTTGAGCGAATAATCCGCATCATCAGAAGGTACGCCTACTGCAATTGAGTTTACTCTTGAATCTTCGCCTATTTCGTAGGTCATAAGGTTAGAGAGTGCGGGTGTCTTGCCGCGCTTGCATACAACACTGATATCAGCATTTGACTTCTCATGGAACTTCATAAGCTCATCAATACTGAAATTTGTAACAACGTTACAGTCTGCAATCAGCACATATTCTTCTTTAGAGCGGCTGATGAAGTGCATATTGCCCTTGAGTGACTCAATGCGGTTGTCGAATGTACCTGTCTCGGCAAAACCGAAAGGCGGAAGAAGATACATACCGCTGCGCTTACGGGAAAGATCCCACGGCTTACCTGTGCCGAGGTGGTCCATAAGTGACTGGTAGTTACTCTTGGTGATAACACCAACCTTGCTGATACCTGCGTTAACAAGGTTTGAAAGTGTGAAATCTATAAGGCGATATCTGCCGCCGAAAGGTACCGAGCCCATTGTACGCATATTGGTAAGCTCGGGAATAACCTCATCATAAGCGTTTGAATGGATAATTGCGAGAACTTCATTTCCTCTGATCATTTTTCATTCCTCCTCACTTTGCAGCAGGCACATCTTCGCCTGCCATAGCCTTGGGAGCTACCTTTGCACCTGCACCGACTGTTACGCCTGCACCGACAACTGCTACGCCCCAATCATCACGGTTTGCAACGTTTTCAGGCTCTTCACCGACAACAGCGTCGGACTCGATAACTGCGTTTTCAGCTACGATAGCGTACTGAACAACCGCACCCTTTTTGATAACCGTACCGGGCATAATGATTGAAGAATGAACCTTTGCGCCCTCTTCAACAACAACGTCTGCGAAAAGAACAGAGTAATCAATATCACCGTCGATGCAGCAGCCTTCAGACATCATTGAATTCTCAACCTTTGCGGTTGCGGATACGAAGTGAGGCGGTGATGCAGGTGATTTGGAGTAAATTCTCCACTCGTTATCGGAAAGGTCAAGGTCAACCGACGGACGGAGAAGGTCGAGATTTGCTTCCCACAGGCTGTCGATTGTACCGACATCCTTCCAGTAGCCGTCGAAATGATATGCGAAAAGTCTCTCACCTGCTTCATGCATTGCAGGAATGAGATTCTTACCGAAGTCATTGCTTGAATTCGGGTCAGCCTCGTCTGCAATAAGGTATTCACGCAGCTTCTTCCATGAGAAGATGTAAACACCCATTGAAGCCTTATTGCTGCTGGGCACTGCAGGCTTCTCTTCGAATGCTGTGATTGAGCCGTCGTCGTCAACAAGCATCAGGCCGAAACGTGATGCCTCTTCCCACGGCACTTCGAGCATAGCGATTGTACAGTCTGCATTCTTCTCCTTGTGGAATGTGAGCATCTTTGAGTAATCCATCTTATAGATGTGGTCACCCGAAAGGATACAGACATACTCAGGGTCATATCTGTCGATAAAGTTGATATTCTGGTAAATTGCGTTTGCTGTGCCCTTGTACCACTCACTGCCCTTAATCTGCTGGTAGGGAGAGAGGATGTGCACACCGCCGTTTGCACGGTCAAGGTCCCATGCGGCACCGTTACCGATATAATCGTTAAGCTCGAGCGGCTGATACTGGGTAAGCACGCCGACTGTGTAAATACCTGAATTTACGCAGTTGGAAAGAGGGAAATCAATAATTCTGTATTTTCCTCCGTAGGGTACGGCAGGCTTAGCGATGTTCTTGGTAAGAATACCAAGTCTGCTGCCCTGTCCGCCGGCGAGCAGCATAGCAATACATTCAGCTTTCTGTGACATTTCTTGATAACCTCCTTGTTATTTGGGGAAACTTTTTTCAAAGTTCAGTTTGCTTTATTTTTGATTCAAAATAATACTTTTTGAAACAGTAATAAATATGGTTTTGAAAGGAATATTTCTGCCACAGCTTCGTTAAAAACCTTTGAAATAGCCTCGTATTCCTTCAGGTTTTTGCCTTGCTGTGATAAAAATCTTCTCTTTCAAAACTGCTTCGCATCTGAAATCCAATAGTTTGCGTGCAGTCGGGTATTTCTTCTCTGCAGGCATACTTTCGTATGTCAAAGAGAAAAATGCACGAATGTGCGTGAAATATTGAATTTCAGACATATTGGATTGCTGTTTTAAGAAGTATATATTTTGACTATGCGGTCTGCCCAGGTTGAGAGCTGATAATCGTTCTTTATCCGCTCCGACTGAGCCGCAAAAGCGTCTTTATCGTAAGCACCGTAAAGTGCAGACATCAGACTTTCCTTTAACTGACCGACATTTTCACTTTCGAAGCTGAAGCCGCAGGGCAGCTCCAGATTTTTATGAGCGGGTATATCGCTCATTACTACCGGCAAGCCGAGATACGATGCTTCGATTACCGAATACGGCAACCCCTCGCTCCTGCTCGGAGCAAGAAACGCATCACACAGCTTGTAGTAGCTTGTTATATCATTACGCGGCGGCAAAAGGTGAAGCCACGTTGGTATACCACCGAAACGCTTTGTTATTTTTTCTTTTATTTCGTCAATGTTTGATGTAAGAATGAGTATTAACTGCAGATTTTCGCCGCTTTCATTAAGCTCACTCACAGCCTCAAGCGCAAGGTCAACACCCTTTACTTCGTAGAGGAAACCGAACATCATAAGCGTTTTTGCCGTTAGGCTTAAGCCCAACTTCTCTTTGTCGAGCACCTCGTACTCTTCAAGCCTCGGAAACCATATCGCATTCTTTGCAGTATATGCCTTGTTCTTCGGATAATACTTCTTCGCATCGTCAGTTAATTTCTGACTGCAGCCTATAAAAGTTTTTCCGCCAAGCAGAATTTTTTCTGCTGTTCTTGCGACTCCGCCGTGAATATACAGTGCACAGTGCAGATGCACAAAGTGCTTTATGCCTTTAAAAGCCGATGCAAGGTCGAGCATAAGGATATACGGCAGTTTATAGAAGTGCGAGTGAATGATTTTAATGTTGTGCCGCTTTATTATACCGCGTACCGTTTTCACATTCTGCAGTAAACTGTCGCCAAGAAAATAAACCGTAGCCTGCTTTTTCAACTCCTGCGCCCATTCACGCTTTGCGGTAGCTGCAGGAAAGAGGTAGACAAACTGCTTGCCCCGGGACTCAATAACGGGTCGCAGATACTCGAGCGAATTTATGAAGTTGCCACGGCAGGGCGATTTGAAATCGGCAAAATGCAGAATGCCCTCAGCCGTTTTATTTCTTTTCAACTTTTTTCGGCTCCTTCTTTGCAGGTGCTTTGCGTGACAGTTTGAGATAAATCGTGCTCAGACCTGCAAGCTCAAGCGAAACACTCTGCTCGTGACCGTGCATGGGACGCTCATTAGTCTTGATTTTGCCGCTTGTGCCTTTGCCTGTACCGCCGTAAGCCTCATCATCGGAGTTGAAAACAACCTCGTAAGTGCCTGCATAGGGCACACCGATTTCGTAGCCGCTGCGGAATACGGGAGTAAGGTTGGATACGGCAATAATCTCCTTGCCCTTCTTGTCGATTCTGCGGAAAGCGATTACCGAGTTGGAGTTATCGTTGCTGGAAATCCAGCTGAAACCTTCCCAACCGAAATCAGACTCCCAGAGAGGAGCGTTTTTGGCGTAGAATTTGTTGAGTGCGCGGGTGTAATCCTGCAGCTTTTTGTGAGCCTCGTAATCGAGAAGCAGCCAATCAAGACCGCAGTCATACTTCCATTCGATAAACTGACCGAATTCCTGACCCATAAACAGCATCTTCTTACCGGGATGAGCGTACATATATCCGAGGAATGAGCGCACGCCCGCAAACTTCTCTTCGTAAGTGCCGGGCATTTTATTTATCAGCGAGCATTTGCCGTGCACGACTTCATCGTGAGAAATCGGCAGAACAAAATTCTCGGAGAAAGCATAGAAAAATGAGAAAGTGAGGCAGTTGTGGTTGTTTTTGCGATGAATACCGTCGAGCGAGAAGTAACGCATACAGTCATTCATCCAGCCCATATTCCACTTGAAATTGAAGCCGAGACCGCCCATAAATACGGGCTTTGAAACCATCGGGAATGCGGTGGACTCCTCTGCAATCATCATACAGTCGTGATAATCGCGGAAAATCGACTCATTGAGCTTCTGCAGGAATGCAATAGCCTCAAGGTTTTCGTTGCCACCCTTTTCGTTAGCAATCCACTGTCCGTCGTTACGGCCGTAATCAAGGTAAAGCATTGATGCAACGGCATCTATGCGAAGACCGTCGAAATGATATTTGTCAAGCCAGATTGCCGCACTCGACATAAGGAAACTCTGCACCTGAGTTTTGCCGTAGTCAAAAACACGTGTGCCCCAATCGTAGTGCTCACCCTTGCGCGGGTCAGCATACTCGTAGCAGGTTGTACCGTCAAACTCATAGAGTCCGTGAGCATCCTTCGGGAAGTGAGCAGGCACCCAGTCCATAATAACGCCGATACCTGCCTGATGGCATTTGTCGACAAGATACATAAGGTCTTTGGGTGTACCGTAACGAGAGGTAGGTGCAAAGTAGCCCGTAACCTGGTAACCCCACGAGCCGTCAAACGGATACTCACTAAGCGGCATAAACTCGATATGAGTGTAGCCCATATCTTTGACGTAGGGAATAAGCTCGTCTGCCATTGCACGGTATGAGAGGAAGTTGCCGTCGTCATACTGTTTCCACGAGCCTGCGTGCACCTCGTATATATTAACGGGGCTGTCGTAAACGCTTGTCTTTTTACGTTTCTCGAGCCACTTTGAATCGTGCCACCGGTAGCCCTCGATATCGTAGAGCTTTGAAGCATTGGCAGGTCTTGTTTCGGAGTGGAAAGCAAACGGGTCACACTTGAAAAGCTCTCTGCCGTCTTTGGTAAGGATAGCATACTTGTAAGTATCGTACACTTTCAGACCGCCGATTACTGTTTCCCATACACCGCTGTCATCAACCATATACATAGGCGAAACACCACTCTGCCAGCCGTTGAATTCGCCGACAACACTGACCGCAACAGCATTAGGCGCCCACACTCGGAAAACAACGTTTCCGTCTTCACAAAAATGAGCACCGAGGTATTCGTAAGCTCTTGCGTTTTCGCCTTTATTAAACAGGTAAAGAGGTACGTTACCCATTTTAAGCGACACACTCCTTTCGCTGAATGTACAGATAAAATATACCTGCACATAATTATACAAGGTTATCATAGCAAATATCTCACTAAAATTCAAGTATTTATTTGCATTTTGTTACAAGATGAGCATAATTTTTATGAGTTATTTGTACAGTTTGTTACAAAAAAGTTTCCAAAACAAATCAAAAAGACTGTCAGACAAACAGCAATTCTGTCAACAGCTTTCAAGGTGCTTTTCTTTCCGACAGATTAATTTGTATTTCCAAAATTTTATCGACCAATTTATTAATAAATTATTAAGAAATTAAATCTTTTTTAAGGTTACTTTAAGGTAACGATGTTATACTTCGGTTTGTATTTTTGTTTTAATTGAGCAGTATGGCTATATGGAGGAAGAAATGGCAGATAAAAAAAGAAACGAGATTCTCGCACCTGTTACCAAGTCATTCTACAAGGTACGCGAATTCAGCACAATTAAAGAACTTCTGCGTCAGACCGAAGAGCTTTACGGCGAAAACAACGCTTTTGAAATCAAGCTCAAGGAAGGCTCACGCTTCATTACTTATAAAGAATACTGCAACGAGATAAATGCGCTCGGTACAGCCCTGCTTTCAATGGGCTACAAGGGCAAGCACCTCGCTATATCTGCAAACAACAGATATGAGTGGTGCCTGAGCTATATGGCAATCATCAACGGTGTCGGCGTTGCCGTCCCGATTGACAAGGAGCTTCTTTTCCCTGACATCAACGGTATTCTCAACACTTCCGACAGCTCACTTATCTTCTGCGATAAGCAGCTGCTCAAGGTACTTGAAAGAGACAAGATGAACCCCGACATCACAATCGTCTGCTTTGACTACGAAGAAGATGAGGACGGTATCCTTTCTTTCTCAAAGCTTGTTGAAAAAGGCAAGGAGCTTGTTGCAAACGGCGACAAATCTTATATTGACGCGGTTATCGACCCCGATAAAATGTGTTCACTTCTCTTCACTTCAGGTACAACAGGTGCGGCAAAGGGTGTTATGCTCTGCCACCGCAACTTCTGTTTTGAAGTAAAGTCCGCAATGAGCGTGCTCAAGATTTACCCTGAGGACACAGGTATCTCCATGCTTCCTCTTCACCACACTTATGAGAGCACAATTATCCTCTTCTTTGCTCCCTACTGCGGTGCAAAGGTTACATTCTGCGACGGCTTTAAGTATGTGCTTCGTAATATGAAGGAGTTTTCTCCCTCAATTTTCGTTGCCGTACCTCTCATTCTCGAAACCGTACACCGCAGACTTATGCAGCGTATCAAGCAGAAACCCAACGGTGAGTTCCTTTTCAAGTTCGGTTCAAAGGTATGTAAGATTGCAGGCAAGGTCGGCATTGACCTTCGCAAGGTTTTCTTCAAAGAGATTCAGGAAGCATTCGGCGGAAATATGCGCCTTATCATCTGCGGCGCCGCTCCCATCCGCCCCGAAATTCTTCGTGACTTCGAGGCATTCGGCATCCAGATTCTTTTCGGCTACGGTCTTACAGAGTGTGCTCCGCTTGCAGTTATGAATAACGATAAGCTTCACCTTGCAGAATCCGTAGGTCTTGCACTGCCCGGCACTCAGGCAAAGATTATTGACCCCGACCCCCAGACAGGTTGCGGCGAGCTTTGCGTAAAGGGTCAGATGGTAATGCTCGGCTACTACAACAATCCGCAGGCTACAGCCGAAGTAATCGACGAAGAAGGCTTCCTCCACACCGGTGACCTTGCAAAAATCGATGAAAAGGGCAGAGTTTATATCAGCGGCCGTATCAAAAACGTTATCGTTACCGAAAACGGCAAAAACATCTACCCCGAGGAGCTTGAGTATCACCTGAGCCTTAATCCCCTTGTCAATGAGGTTATGGTTTACGCCGATACAAACAACAAGGGCGAAACAGTAGTCAAGTGCTCAATCTTCCCCGACGATGAAGCTCTTCACGAGCGTTTCGGCGACAAGGATTTCTCGGACGATGACCTCGAAGAGCTTTTCGCAGACGTTGTCAAGGAAGTAAACCACAAGCTTCCGCAGTACAAGCACATCAGAGGCTTCAAGCTCAGAAAAGCAGAATTCCTCAAGAGTGCTTCCAAGAAGATTCTCCGATTCAAGGACGAAAACTTCACCGACGGCACAAACTAAAAAATCAACCCGACTGAAAAATCAGTCGGGTTTTTTAATTAGGAATTATGAATGCGGAATCAGGAATTGTAATCAACGCCATATCTACATAAAACAATGTCATCCTGAACGGATGTGAAGGATCTTTTTTAGATTCTTCGCTACGCTCAGAATGACATACAGTTTCAAATCTGTAATAATTGCGAATTATTTTACGCTGTAGCAGATAATTACAGCTTTGGGAGTTTCGTTTATCTCAAGCTCAAAGCCTGTTGACATAAGCTCGCTGCCCTTAAGCTCATACTTTGTATCGGGGGTATCGTAATCGTAAAGCACATAAGTTGCATCTGCTTTAAGACCGCTGAGCACAAGGTTATAATTGCTGTCTGTTACGTTTTCACGCTTATAGATAAGTGCAACGCCCTCGGATGCATCGGTATCAAACTGCATTGCAAGATACCTTGAGGTATCAAGACCGCCGTTGTCAAGCGGATAGTAATTGCCGACCATATATTTTCTTACATCCTGATAACCCAGACGCTGTGAGCAGGAGATGATATTGGTGCGGTCTGCATACTCACCCTCTATGTAAGCACAGGTGCCGTTGTAGGGAAGCCAGAATGAGAGACCGTAGGTCTGGGACTGTGTAGCCTCAAGGATATCGGGCTTTGATTTGCCCTCGCCGTCCATACAGTTGTAGTCGCTTCTCCACAGAGGAATACTTCTGCGTGACATCTCAAGGTCAAGACGCTTACCGCCCGAGCAGCAGTTATCTATCATCAGACCTTCATTATCGGCAACAAGTGTATCGAGCATTTTATAAAAGTTTGTTACATAATGGTTTTCGGTGAAGCCTTTTCTGCCGTCACCCCATCTTGAGTCTGCCTCTTCCCAATACGGCAGAGGCTCGGGTATGCTGTCGATTCTGAGATAATCGACACCGTTTGCCTCGATTGAACGCTGCATAATGCCCGTAATATACTCAAGACAATCCTCATTTGCAAGGTTTACGCAGTTTCTCTCCTCATCCTCTTCAACAAGCCAGCCCTCGTGCTTTATACACTCGTTATAAACCTCTGTACCCGTACTGCAACGCTCGGGCTCGTGCCAGAGGAGGAAGCCTATACCCTTCTTGTTTGCCGCCTCGGAAACCTCTGCAAAGCCACGGTCAAATTTAGTCGGGTCAACATACCAGTTGCCTACGCTGTCACCCCAGTTTGTTCTGATAGGATACCAGCCTGCATCAACCCAATAGTAGTCAACAGCCTCTGCAAACCAGTCGGGAATTGACTCAATATTGGCAACAAGTGAATCTATAGTAGATTCGGGCCACTCAACACCTACACCCGAAGTTGTAATCTGCTTTGTGCCCTCGGGATATACGCAATCTCTTGTCCAGTTACGGTAAGAGTTGAATCCCTTTACGGCATTATCACCCGAATAGAAGGTAAGCGAAACCAACGGTGAACGAAGCGACTCATCGGGCTTGAGATAGCCCTTGAGAGTCTCCTGCTTTGCCTGCACCTTAACACCGTCAAATGTCTGTGCAAGTGAAGTATACCACTGACCTGACCAGCCTACAGCTAACACCGCAGACAAATCCTCTCCATGGATATTGAAATAAGGAAGTACGGATTCCGTTCTGCCGCCGTTAGCGGTAAGAGTCATAGGAATAAAGCTGAGAGAGGATTTCATAAGCTGAAAATCTTCTGCCGCAGGTTCACTACCCTTGCTCATATAAACGTCGGCACCATTTACGGGAATAACGCAGTCAGCCGCATAGATATCTTTGACAACGGGTGAATTTTCGTCGGCTGTATTCTCGACAAAAACAGTCCACTCACAGGTTGCAAACTCTTCATAAATTGTAGCCTCGACAGTTGCGACAATGCCGCTCTTGCTGTGAGTAAGAGTAATATATGTAGTTTTACCGCCGCGGTAAACTGCACCCACTTCGCTTTCAGTGCCGACAGAAATGTCCCAATCCTTGAGATTTTTTCTCAGTGACTTACCGCCTACCGTAAAATCGTAGGCAGGGTTGTCGGTACAAAGCACGTTACTGTTATACCAATCACGGCAGGCAGATTTTTCCTGAGCAGACACTGCCATTTCTTCCGCAGTAATGCTGTCAAAAGAAATCTCTGTAGTTGACGTTACATCAACAGCCGCACGGTCAACAAGAAATTTGAAGTTTGAATCAGGAACTGCAAATGATGAAATCAGAAGCAGCAACGCCTGAATAAGAGAAAGAAACGCTTTCATAAAATTACCCTCCGAACTTTTTCTGCATTTAATTATACTATAGTAACATCATTATATCAAGCTAAATATATCCTCTTCCGTAGGGGTCGTTGCCCACAACGACCCATCGTAAAACCCACATCCCCGTAAACTACTTCATCCCAAACCTCCTTTTCAAAGGAGGTGGCACGGCGTAAGCCGTGACGGAGGATTGCCCAAAATTCCTATGCGGCAGTGAGTTCCCTCGTTGCCGCCGTATTTGATTTGTGTATCGATTAAATTGAGGTATTAAAAATGCGAAAATGCCGCAGTTACTTTTGTCCGGAGTTACAAAAGTAACCAAAAGAACTCTTGAGGCTATCCGCACTCCGCTACGGCTGACTCAATCAACTCCGTTCGTTTAATCGTAACGCAAATGCGCATTCCGATTACCGCAACGGCTCCCAACGTAAATAAAATCTCAAAGCTCAATCTACCGCCTGCGGACACTCACTCGCATAAATAAACAACGTCCCATCTCCGTCAGCCTGCTCCGTTCAAATTCACAGCATCTCAAATTTTCACGCAAAATCTTAATTCCACATCGTAGGGGTCGGCGTCCTCGACGACCCGCAAAAACTCCTTTTTAAGAGACCGTAACAAAGGTGCAATAAAATATGTTATTTGATTTTTTGTATAGAAAAGCGTATAATTATTGCAGCTTGATTTTGCGAGGTGAAAATTGTGAGCAAATTAAGGTTCCGTTGTCTTATTGACGATTACTTATGCAATATCACACCCTTTAAAGCTTATATCGAAAAAGGCACACCCGATAACGGCTTGATACTCATAGCCTTCGACGAGGATGAGCTTGATACAATCCGTAAAATTTTCACAGAAAATATCCGTAACGGACAAAAAGCATACTTAAACCGAATTCAATTAGAAGGCAGTGACGGATATCTTTAC
This sequence comes from Acutalibacteraceae bacterium, assembly GCA_045123695.1. GTDB lineage: Bacteria > Bacillota > Clostridia > Oscillospirales > Acutalibacteraceae > UBA8612. The sequence goes on along the minus strand of JBGVKJ010000057.1, from coordinate 42,323 downwards.
ATTATGTCGGAAACATCTGTAGAAAAGAAAGAAAAAATGCCTCATTCAATAATGAGAGCATACCGATATTATAAAAGCTATAAGAAAAAACAAATAAAAGCCAACGAATATATTGATAATGAAATTAAAGCTCACGACAACGGTATAAGGAAAATTCACGGCGGAAAATTTGCCGCTTATAAATATACGGATAAAAACAACCGTATGAGCTTTCCTTTTCGATTATTTACAGCCAAAGGAAAAAGCAAACCTCTTTTTGTTATCTTTCACGGTGCAGGTGCACTCGGAAACGATAATGTAAAACAGCATTTTGAAAATATAAGACTTTACAAATACATATTAAAAGAAAACTGCAATATACTGTCTCCGCAAGCTCCGTACGGTGCAAACAGAGGATACAACCTGATTCAGAGCTATATAAAATCCGTAAAAAAGCTTATCGATGATTTACCTGTTGACTTTGACAGAAAGCGAATCTATATTGTTGGCTCTTCATTCGGCGGTTGTTGCGTTTGGCATATATCATATTTATTCCCAGATTATTTTGCTGCGGCTGTGCCTGTTATGGGCAAGCTGTTTTTCGACAACGATTTCGGCTGTTACGATATTAAAAAATTAACCGATACTCCGCTTTGGGTCGCTCACTCCGCTGACGATACAAACGTCACAGTAGAAAGTGACGACTACTGCGTTTCAGAGCTTCGGAAGCTCTGTGCTGATATAAAATATACGCGGTGGGATAAATACGGCCATTCGATGTCCGGCAAATTCTACAAAACAGAAAAATGGGTAGAATGGTGTTTGAGCAAGCACAGATAAAATTTCCATATTGCATTTTTATCTATTGTGTTTTAAAATAAAATAACGAGGTGATTAATATGAGTTTCGCAGAAATACTCAACCACGTAAAACAGATAATCTGCGCGCTTTTTGCGCTTATCCTTCCCCTGCTCGGCATCGATTCGGTTGATTACGGTGCAAAAGCACCCGAAGCTGACACGATAAGAATTATGTCATTCAATGTACGCAACGGTGAGCACAGCCGCGGCAAAAACGTACCTCAGTTTATTGCCGACTATATGCCAGACTCCGTAGGACTTCAAGAGTGCGAAGGCACATGGTATATGACGCTTGAAGCATACCTTAAAGACAACTACGGTATTGTCGGCACAGGCAGACTCACAGGCGTAAAATACATAGGCGAAGCCACGGCAATTATGTACCGTAAGGACAAATACAACCTTGTTGACAGTGATACGATATGGCTCTCCGAAACACCCGATAAGGTATCAATCGGCTGGGATACAAAACACCACCGCACCTGCACATGGGTTATACTTGAAAACAAAGAAACGGGCGAAAAGTACGCTCACATTAACACCCACCTCGACCACATGGGGCCGGAGGCACGCACAAACGGACTTGCGCTTGTGCTCGACCTTGCAGAAAGCTTCGATATGCCCGTAGTTGTTACAGGCGACTTCAACTTCGAGAAGAGCGACCCGCTTTATACTCAACTCGTTTCAGGCAATCTTACAGATACGCAGGAGATTGCAGAAAAGACAATGGATGGCAAAACCTACCACGCTTATGACGGCGGCGAAGACGGCGAGCCGATTGACTTTATCTGCGTAAATGATAAAATAACAGATGTAAAAGAATACAGAATCGTAAGGGAAATGTACGGCGACACATATATCTCCGACCACTACCCGATTTTTGCGGATATGGTATTTTGAGTTATTAAACAGTCTTTTATCCAATCAAAAATACATTCCATCAAATAATCTACGAATAAGGTGAATTTATGCTATCTCAGAACGTCAATCTCAACGGAAAAACCGTACTTGTTACAGGTGCCGCAGGTTTTATAGGCTCAAACCTTGTTACCGAGCTTATGAAAACTGTCGACAGCATAAAAATTGTCGGCATAGACAATATGAACGATTACTACGACGTTTCAATCAAGGAATACCGCCTTCGTGAAATCGAAAAGCTTGCCGCTGAAAAAGATAAGTGCGAGTGGATTTTTATCAAAGGTAATATTGCTGATCGGGCACTTATTGATGAATGCTTTGAAAAATACGGTTTCGATGTTGTTGTCAACCTTGCCGCTCAGGCAGGTGTGCGCTACTCAATCACAAACCCTGATGTATACATTGAAAGCAACATTATCGGCTTCTACAACATTCTCGAAGCCTGCCGTAACAATCCTGTTGAGCACCTTGTTTACGCTTCATCCTCAAGCGTTTACGGCTCAAACAAGAAAATCCCCTACAGCACCGATGATAAGGTTGACAACCCCGTAAGCCTTTATGCGGCAACCAAAAAGAGCAACGAGCTGATGGCTCATTCTTATTCAAAGCTTTACAACATCCCTTCAACGGGTCTTCGTTTCTTCACTGTTTACGGCCCTGCAGGCAGACCTGATATGGCTTACTTCGGCTTCACAAACAAGCTCAGAGCGGGTGACAATATTCAGATTTTCAACTTCGGCAACTGCAAGCGTGACTTCACTTTTGTGGATGATATAGTTGAGGGAGTCAAGCGTGTTATGCAGTGCGCACCCGAAAAGGAAAACGGTGAGGACGGACTTCCGATTCCGCCTTACAGAGTTTATAATATCGGCAACAACAGCCCCGAAAACCTGCTCGACTTTGTCGATATCCTTCAGCAGGAGCTTATCCGCGCAGAGGTTTTACCTGCCGATTATGACTTCGAGGCACATAAGCAGCTTGTGCCGATGCAGGCAGGCGATGTACCTGTTACCTATGCCGACACTTCCGCACTTGAACGAGATTTCGGCTTCAAGCCCTCAACTTCTCTGCGTGACGGCCTTCGTAAATTCGCTGAGTGGTACAAAGAATTTTATATGTGATTCGGAGAGATGATTTATGGAAAATAAAAAATACAACATAAAGCAAGGCTATATTGTACGTGAAATTGCAGGCGAGTATATTGCCGTACCGATTGATTCCTCGTGTGGCAAGAGCATAGTAGTCCTCAATCCCGTCAGCTATTTACTCTGGCAGGAGTTACAAAGCGAAAAAACATTCGATGAGCTTCTTGATGCAATTCTCAAAAACTACGACATTTCAAAAGAAGAAGCTGAAAAAGACCTTAAAGATTTTCTGCTTCAGCTTGACGAAAACGGACTTGTAAATTGAAAAAAGGCTTGTATGGTAACGCTGAACAAGTTCAGTAAAAACGGACAATGAAAAAAGAACCTCCTATGGTAGAATTAAAGAACTACCATAGGAGGTTTTGTTATGGCACGAGAATACAGACATATAAAACAATATGAAAAAGAAATACTACGATTAAAAGAAGAATGTTTCTGCGGTATAAAGTCCGTCACTGCTCGTAACCTTAAGCACCGTCCGAATCATTATTGACAAGCTTAGTAGCTTTAACCCCAATCAAGGCCGCTTTTCGTAGAGTCAACAACATCCTATGCCACCAATGTAATAGCTATGCAAGTGAATAAGCTCAGAAAAACTGAAAGAGTCAGTTCAAAACACAAAATTTTTTATGTATTTATTCACCATAGTAATCCTATTATTTAGTCAACTTTATATTGCTTTAATTCTTCTATGAATTTTTCCATATCAATACCTTTTTTTATTGCGTTCTCTGTAATATTTTGCCCTCCACAACCATGGTGATGAAGAACACCGTTGCGCGGAAAACTCATATAATCGCCATATTTTTCTGTAAGATATCTATGACAGTCATTTGGAGCAAAAAATTCATAACCTTCAAACTCTATCTTCTTAAGCGGAAAAATCATATCGTTATCATACACACAGCCATCTGCATGAAATTCTACATTTTGATACCATATCGGATTGTCAGGATTTTCAACACCGACAATCCTATCTTTTGCAGATTTCAATGATTCCGCACTATCTTGTCTATGTTTCACATAATATTTTCTGTACTCAACAGCTCTGTTTCTTAAATCATCAAGATCTTTGATAGCGTTTATATCAACATTGTCTGCAGGAAAAATATCAAGGATGAGTCCGGCCTTCCAAATGCTAATTGCTATTCGCTGAGGATTCGGTTCGTTAATATTTATGTCGTATCTTTTGAGTTCTTCAGGTAAAACTTCCCAAGCTTTATTATAGTTATCTCGTGTCATACAAATATCAAGATCATCATCCCACGGAATAAAACCTTTGTGTCTAACGGCTCCCAATAATGTACCATAACCAAGCCAGTACTGAATATTATTTTTCGTTAGAATTTCACAAACAATTCTTAAGAGTTCGGCATCACCTAACTGACACTGTCTGAGCACCCCTGTTGCTTTAGGGAATTCTCTTATATCAATATAATTATCCAGAACGTATCGTATAGTCGCTGTTTCTTCTTTCAATTCATCCCATCCGGCAATTTCACGGATAATCGGTCTTAATTTTTCAATAATAAATCTTAAAAGCTTTTTCATCTTTTAGTACTCCCTTTAATTCTTTCATTATATAAATTTTCAACCGTTAAAAAATTTCAAACAGCTTAAGTTCCGAATATATATCCATCCTTTCCGCTGCGTTTTCTGCGACCTTTTTCGGGCGGATTTTCGGGCGTTTGCCCAGAAGAGAACGGAATATATACCGCATACCGAAAAACAGCCAGCCAAGCGGAAGAATAAATTTAAACTTTCTTGCTGCTTTCCAGTTCTTATAAACAATGTTATTTGCCGAAATAAAAAACTGCCTGAACATCGAAACTTGCTTTTCATTTTTGCTTGAAACAAGCAGACTTTCGTGGCTTCTGTCAGCATTTTTCTGGCCGAAATTACCGCCTATAATAATATCGATCAGCACATAGTCTGCAAGCTTTTCATCAGCATCCTGCGCCCAGACCATACCTCTGAGCCCGAGGTATTCGGTACAGATAAATGTCATTACCTTTGCAAACTCCCAAAGGCCTATATCTTTGAAGGTCTTTTCAAACAGTTTGAGAAATTCAGCTTCGCCGATACTGTTGAGAAATACCGCCCAATCGCAAAGATGACGAAGCCCCAATCCGTCACCTGTAAGGTGATGACACATATGCAGCAGAATAATAAGACCGTGATGATAAACCGAGGGTACTGTCATTTCGCCAAGCTCTGTTTTTACGCTCACGGAATCCTCAAGCAGCCCTGAAAGATATTTTCTGATCTTTACGCCCGCTTTACCATCGGGAATGCCCGAAGGCTGAAAATGCATCTCACAACGTCCGTGCTTGCTGAAATACACATCGTGCACATCGTGACTTTTGCCCGTTGTTATATAGCCGTTTTCTGTGAGGGTTTGGGCGGCTTTTTCAAAATCGTCCGTATCGACAAGAAAATCGATATCACCCATTGAACGCATAAGCGGATCGGTATAATAAAGTGCGGACGCATAGCCTTTGAGAATTGCACATCGGACACCTGCGTTTTTCATCATATTGCAGATACGCACGTGCTCAAAATCAATCTTTGCATTGTCAGCGAGAGTCTGATTGAGTGATTTCTTGATAAGCGAAAGTTTGTCGCCTTTTAAATTTTCGCTTTTAAAGTTGTGAAAAGCCATAAGGGTAACCGCCTGAGTGTATGCTTCGCCCCAGACCGCAGACAGGTTGTCCTCATTGAGGTTAACCTCGCGCCCTGCACCAAAAAGGTTATTGGCAAGCATATCGAGCAGAATTTTCTCATGCTCTTTGAGAGTGGCGGTTTTAATACCCATTATTTATCACACAACTTCAAAAAATGTATCGGGTTTTTCGGGGTCAAACTGCTCATTTGCCCACATAAGCGTAACAAGATTTTCCGTTTCGGAAAGGTTTATAATATTGTGAGTAAAGCCGGGAAGCATATGCACAGCCTCGGGTTTATCACCCGAAACGCGGAATTCAAGCACTTTGTCAGTGCCGATTTCTCTCTGCTGAATAAGGGCTGTGCCTGAAACAACAATGAAAAATTCCCACTTTGTATTGTGCCAGTGCTGACCCTTTGTTATACCGGGGTTGCTGACATTAACCGAAAACTGACCGCAGCTTGCGGTTTTTAAAATTTCGGTGAAGCTGCCCCTTGCATCACTGTTCATTTTAAGCGGAATGCTTACCTTTTCTTCGGGAAGATATGAAAGATAAGTTGAATAAAGCTTCTTTGCAAAGGAATTATTAGGAATTTCAGGCATAACGAGAGTGGTACTCTGTGCCTTAAAGTTTTCAAGCAGCTCAACAATTTCGCCGAGAGTTACTTTATGGGTAACGGGAAAAGAGCAGAAATTACCCTGCCTTGTTTCCTTGCCCTCAAGAGCGTTGAGCATTTCGTCAACAAAATCGTCGATATAAAGAAGCTCAAGTTCAACGGAAGGGTCGTTGACGGTTATCGGTAAATCCTTTGCGATATTGTTGCAGAAGGTTGCAACGGCTGAGTTGTAATTAGGTCTGCACCATTTGCCGAAAAGATTGGGCAGGCGGTAAACAAGAGCCTTTGCGCCTGTCTCTTCTTCGTAATCAAACAGCATATTTTCAGCCTCAAGCTTACTTTTGCCGTATTCCGAGCCTGCAAACCTGCCCTCAAGAGTAGCCTGCACTGATGAAGAGAGCATAACGGGAGCTTTGTTGCCGCACGATTTGAGTTCATCAAGAACCGTACCGAGGACACCGTAATTGCCTGCGAACTCGCTCGTTTCCTTGGGCCTGTTTACACCTGCAAGATGAAAAACAAAATCTGCCTTTGAGCAGTATTCACGAAGCTCTTCGGATGTGGAATCAATATCGTATTCAAATATTTCATCGATAAGTATATCGGGACGGGTTCTGTTTTTACCATCCTTTATAGTGTACAGATTTGCAACGAGATTTTTACCTGCAAATCCTTTAGCGCCTGTTATAAGAATGTTCATTAAAACTTTCTCCAAACCATTTTATTGACTATTCCCGTATAGCTCTGGATGAGCCTTACAATTTTATCGGAAACATTTTTATCTGTATAATCGGGCACGGGAGTTGCAAACTCCTCGTTGCCGTTAAGCTCTACTGCAGTTTCAACAGCCTGAAGCAGACTGTTTTCGTCAATACCCGCAAGGACAAAACAGCCCTTGTCAAGTGCTTCGGGGCGCTCGGTTGATGTTCTGATACATACAGCAGGGAAAGGCTTGCCAATGCTCAGGTAGAAGCTGCTTTCTTCAGGGAGCGTACCGCTGTCAGATACAACTGCAAAAGCGCCGAGCTGCAAGCGGTTGTAATCCGAAAATCCGAGAGGCTCATGCATAATAATTCTGCTGTCGAGCACGATATCGGAGCTTTCAAGCCTTTTTCTTGAACGGGGATGACAAGAATAGAGAATAGGCATATCGTATTTTTCCGCAAGTGAGTTCAGTGCACTGAACAGCGAGCGGAAATTTTTTTCGGTATCGATATTCTCTTCTCTGTGTGCCGAGAGAAGGATATACTTTTTCTCTTCAAGACCGAGCTTATCAAGAATGTCACTGCCGAGAATTTTATCAATATTTGCGTTAAGTACCTCTGCCATCGGTGAGCCTGAAACATAAGTTCTCTCCTTAGGCAGACCGCATTCTGCAAGGTACCTTCTTGCGTGCTCGGAGTATGCAATATTGACATCGGAGATGATATCAACAATTCTTCTGTTTGTTTCTTCAGGCAGGCATTCATCCTTACAGCGGTTGCCAGCCTCCATATGGAAAATAGGAATATGAAGCCTTTTTGCACTGATTGCTGAAAGGCAACTGTTTGTGTCGCCGAGAATAAGCAGCGCATCAGGCTTGATTTCTTCCATAAGCTCATATGAAGAAGCGATGATATTACCCACCGTCTGACCGAGATTTTCGCCGACGCAGTTGAGATAAACATCCGGCACGTCAAGGTTGAGATCCTCAAAGAAAATGCCGTTGAGGTTGTAGTCGTAGTTCTGACCCGTGTGTGCAAGAACACAGTCAAAATGCTTGCGGCATTTTTTGATAACTTCGGACAGTCTTATAATTTCGGGTCTTGTTCCGACAATAATCAGAAGCTTAAGCTTGCCGTTGTTTTTAAAGCTGATATCGTATTTCATAACGTCACCTTATGAATTAAATTCTTCAAGTCTTTCTCTGATATAACCAAGCTCAAGAAGCTTTTCTTTAACCTCTTCCACACTGAGGAGCTTTGTGTTGCTGCTGTTGAATTCCGTAAGCTGAGCACGTTTCACGTCGCCGTCGGAGAAATACTTATCGTAGTTAAGCGTTCTGTTGTCTGCGTGCACACGGAAGAAGTCGCCCATATCCTCAGCCTTTGCACATTCTTCGTTGGTGAGAAGGGTTTCAAACATCTTTTCGCCGTGGCGTATGCCGATAATTTTAATATCCTCTTTCTTGCCGCCGAAAAGCTCGCAGACTGCTTCAGCCTGAGTCTGAATTGTGCAGGCAGGTGCTTTGCGTACAAAAATGTCGCCGCTTTCACACTCCTTGAATGCAAAAAGAACAAGGTCAACTGCTTCTTCAAGCGACATAATGAATCTTGTCATATCGGGGTTGGTGATTGTGATAGGCTGACCGTTTTTGATCTGGTCAATCCAGAGCGGAACAACAGATCCGCGGCTGCAAAGAACATTGCCATAGCGTGTACAGCAGATTTTTGTCTTGTTCGGGTCAACATTTCTTGCCTTTGCGGTTGCAACTCTTTCTTCAAGTGCCTTTGTGATACCCATTGCGTTAATCGGATATGCGGCCTTATCTGTTGAAAGGCAGATAACTGATTTAACGCCTGCGGCAACTGCGGCTGTGAGCACATTATCTGTACCGATAACGTTGGTCTTTACAGCTTCCATCGGGAAGAATTCGCAGGAAGGCACCTGCTTGAGAGCAGCTGCGTGGAAAACATAATCAACACCGACCATAGCATCACGGAGTGAATCAATGTTACGCACGTCACCTATGTAGAATTTTATTTTGTCAGCCACTTCAGGCATCTTTGCCTGAAACTCGTGACGCATATCATCCTGCTTTTTCTCATCACGTGAGAAAACGCGGATTTCTTTTATATCTGTTTTGAGGAAACGGTTAAGCACAGCGTTACCGAACGAACCCGTACCGCCTGTTATAAGTAAAGTTTCACCTTTGAAATCATACATTTTTATCATCTCCGTTAATTTGTTCTATGCAGGGTAAAACTGCGTTGCCCCAGTCTTTAAACCAGTGTTTAAGATGAATATCATTATCATTGTGCTCTATATTGAATCGTATACCGGTGCATTGATCATAGTATGCAGCATTACCTACATAGTCTTCATCATAAAGCTTAAAGTGGAGTGTATAGCGTCCTGGCATAAAATACTTTGTATCAAACATAAATTCTGTTTGATTTACACCTTCTGTGTGATTCAAATCTCCGACATATATAACACCGACACCTTCAGTATCACTACCTGAAACCACAACTTTCATCTTAATTCTATCCGTTGCATTGCTGCAGTGCCAATCCATTCGGAATCCGAATTTATCCCCGTAATAGAAGTGATTTGATTCAGCATCGAGAAGCTTGAATCCATCTATCAGATGTTTCATATTGCATTTTGAATTTCTTTTATAATCTTTTGTATCAAAATATACAGTATCATTGAAATCATCTTTCATATAGATACCTATAGCTGTATCTGTATCGCCCTCAAACGCAACCTGACCGTGTGAAAGTACTATACACCTATTACACAACTTTTTAACCGTAGCCATATTATGGCTGACATAAAGAATCGTTCTGCCCTCTTCTTCGGCAACTTTCTTCATTCTGTCAATACATTTATTCTGGAAGGCAACGTCACCGACGGCGAGCACCTCATCCATAATCATAATCTCACTGTCAAGGTGAGATGCAACGGCAAACGCAAGCTTTACCTTCATACCGCTTGAATATCTTTTGACAGGGGTATCAATAAACTGACCGACCTCTGAAAACTCAACGATTTCGTCAAACTTCTTGTCGATTTCAGCTTTTGTCATACCGAGGATTGCACCGTTGAGGTAGACGTTTTCTCTGCCCGTAAGCTCGGGATGGAAACCTGTACCTACCTCAAGCATAGAAGTTATTCTGCCGTTGAGATATATGTTACCCTTAGTCGGTGCAGTAACACGGCAGATGAGTTTTAATATGGTAGATTTACCTGCACCGTTTCTGCCGATTATGCCGACTGTTTCGCCTTTTTTGACATCAAAAGACATATCGTTAAGAGCTAAGAATCGCTCGTTCTTATCGTGTTCTTTTTCGCCGATTTTCAGGTTTGGGTTTTCCTTATGGCGAAGCTTTGCTATCTTAGCTTGTATTTCGCCTTTGAGCGTTGCACCGCCGATAGCTCCGAGGCGGTATTCTTTTGAAACATGTTCAACTCTTATTGCTAATTCTTCCATACCGCACCTCACACCGTATCCATAAAGGTTTTTTCGGACTTTGAGAACATCAGCGCACCGATTACTGCAACAGCAGCTGTTGTAATCCAGCTTATACCGTAAAACAGCCAGTCAACCTCACCACAGCCGAGGAATCCGTAACGAAAAAGGTTTATTGCAGGTGTAACAGGATTAAGCATATATACATTATAGAACATACTGCCGGAAGCAAGCTGTGAGCGGCTGAACATATCGTAAGCAACGGGAGAAGCATATGACCAGAGTGAAACGCCGAAGCCTACCACCATTGCAAGGTCACGGTATTTGGTTGTAAGGGCAGAAATAATCATACCAAATCCCATGCCGAGAATTGCAAGCTGAATAAGAACAATCGGGAACATAAGAATATAAATATTCGGCTTAAGTCCTGCATCGGTAACCAGATAATATACCAAAAATCCGAGCATAAACGCAAACTGAATAAAAAAGCTGATAAACTGTGAGATAGCAGTTGATATCGGCATTACAAGGCGGGGGAAATAAACCTTGCCCAGAATGCCTGAGTTAGCCGTAAATGTATGTGATGTCTCTGTAAGGCAGTTTGCAAAAAGCGTCCATACAATAGTACCCGAAAGGTAGAATATAAAATTAGGTACACCATCGGCACCGAGACCTGCGATGTTACCGAAGAAAACGGAGTAAACAACCGTAGTAAAAAACGGCTGAATAACCGCCCACGCAGGGCCGAGCACAGTCTGCTTGTACTTTGCAACAAACGTCCTGCGCACAAACAGAAATATAAGGTCTTTACAGTTTTTAAGACCTTTTAAGTCCATATTAAACGCGTTGTTACTTGACTTAACAACGGTTGTCCATTTTTGTTCTGTCATAATTCATCTCCTCAAACTCTTATAAGATAAGTCTTCATTAAATAAGAGATTTAAGTTTTCGATATTTTTTCTTTGTTTTATCAGGCAAAGAAATAAAAAACTTTTTAACATTATAAGCTGCTTCAACAAGTAAACTTTTCTTGTTTTTTTCTACATAGCTATTATGCTCTGCCGGCATTGCACCTATAGCACGGTAATACGTTATATTATCAGTTCCCAAATTATCGTAATTTATCGAAAAACCGAATTTGTCTAAAAACTCTTTAGTTTTTGGCATCAACCATTTACCTTTAGCTATTCCTATACCGTACTGCATATCAATATCATAGTCAAAGATTGCTTTACTGAATCCTTCATTGTTGTTTATATCTAATATTTTATAACCGTATCTTCGAGCTCTCTTCCCGGCGTATGTTTCAAACTCCCACGGAGTTTCATGGTCGCGGATAAGCTTGATAAAAAATTTTCTGTTCCATATTGATGAAATTAACGGAACATAGCAATTGACATCTAATAAATTACGTGGGATAAACCACTGTGTCGGTAAGGTATCATCCTTATGTATTCTTCCAGGACGATATTTTGCACCTACATAGCCAATGGTTTTGTCCTCAAGCATCAATTCTACGGTTTTTATAAAATCCTTTTGAGATGTAGGAGATTTCAAAAAAAAGTCTTCCAACAGAAAAACAACGATTTCAGAGTCGATTTTCTTCAAAACATTTTTTATTCTTTTGGACCACGTTGTATAACCGCCGCAAACCGTTTCAACATTGAGGAAATCACAATTATAAACTTTGGTTTCAGTGTTAAGTATAATCCTGTAATTCTCGCATTCCGGCCATTGCAATTTTAAAAGAGAAAAAAAGGGATACCATGCATCTGAATACTTATCACATGAATTAACCAAAATAGTTACATCCGAGCAATGGTTGTTAAAGATCATAAAATCCTCCTTTTACAGCTCTTCTTGTCCATTTTTGTTCTGTCATAATTATCTCCTGTGTTTTTTGGGTAAGTTTATCAATGAACCTAAATAATAATCCCATTCTTCGGGCTTATATTTTTCAAAACCTGCAGCATCAAAAAAAGTTAATTCGCCAAAATATAGTCGATTATTCCAATAGTTAAAATCTACTCGAATAAAAGGTATATCCGCTGAAAGCTTTGCTGATATTTTACAAATCTCATTAAGGCAATCAGGTTTTTCAAAAACATCCCCTGATAAAGGACTTTCTCCATTAATTAAATCTGTGTAATTCCACTCCGTATCATATGTATCCATAGTTGTTTCACGATTGCTAAATCGACCAGAAATAACTATAATATATTTAGGAACTCCACCAAAACAAAGAACTTTATACTCTAAAGGTTCTGTGTCATCAATATTCTCCATATATTTCTCACAAATTATTTTTCTGCTTACATTTTTATATGACCATTCTCTTTTACCTAAATAATAATCGCTTTTAAGTTGTTCATTTAGTTTTTTTCTTACTGCTTCTTCTGTAAGAATGGAATTATCTTTACTTGTAAAAGTTCCATTTCTGAATATGATTACATCGCTATTATGATTGCATTTTAAAACAAATTTATCAGGCAATGCAGAAAAATCAATTTCATCAGCATTATTCCATACACCAAGCAAAGGTACAAGATATTGTTCTCCTATACGTTCTTTAACAAAATCCCTTGCGAGATATTTGTCAACCATAACGGTGTAAATAGGGTTCCGGTCATAGAGTTTCAACCAATTCTGTTTTTCTGTAAAGGTTTGGGGATTTGAAAGGTTGATTTTCTTTCCCATTCTTTTTTTATAGAGTTTTTTAATAAAAGATTTGTCCGAAAGAACATAAGTATGCGGATATTCAACAGTAAAATACTTTTTATAAGTATTTATTATATTTCTTTTTACTCTATACGCTTTTTCGACAATCATATAAAAATCCCTCTTTTATTTCTTGAAAACAAAATCTACTACATCCAACCATTGCTCGGCTATTTTTTCAACAGAATGAGTTTCTCTGATTTTTGCAGCATTATTTTCGCATTTTTCTGCCAGACCTTCTTCAGAAATCATTCTTATCATAGCTTCACTCAATTTGTCGACATCTCCGACGGGTGTAAGCAATCCGTTTTCGCCGTCAGTTATCATTTCCCGTGCTCCACCGCCTCCGCAATCTGTACAGACACAAGGTAAACCGATTGCCATTGCTTCAACCATTGAATTAGAAATACCTTCATAATCCGAAGAAGAAACAAACATAGCATAGTTACGGATTATATCATGTATTTTTGAGGATGCCGGCAAAATATAAACCGACTCACTAAGGTCATTATCTGTTATATATTTAATAAGTTCATCTTTATATCCTCTGATATTTTCTGCCGCAGTATCCGCATATATTTCTAATTTATAATCCGGGAATACGCGCAGAAATTTTTCGAAAGCCTGAATTAAAAGTAACAGATTTTTTTGTCTTGTCATACGGCAAAAATTTACAATCACTTTTTTTCTTTCACCCGAGTATGGCTCAGGAAGATCTGCTTTCACAGGGTTATGGATAACATATGAATTTGTGCATTCCTGCATATCGTGGTCTTTCTGCTCTTCTTTTGTCTGAAATACACAGGCTGAAGATTTTTTTATCGACTGCTTTATATTGTTATAATATCTCTCTGATACATATTTATCAGAAGCGTTTGTTTCAGCATAAATCAGTCTGTTTTGCAACCCTTTTACAGCAAAAAACACTTTATCAAATATATTGAAACCAAAACTAATAACAGTTGCATTAGGATGTTCAACGAAAAACGGTCGTAAGTCCTTAGATTTTTTATATCCGTTGATAGAATAATTAATTTTATTAAGAAGTTTTTTATTGCCTTGACAAATTAATTGTAACTTCTTTAAAACGAATATTTTACGCTCAATATATTTATCGGTTTGAACTGTTTTTTCGTTATTTTTTTTATAATCATAATATTCAGGTATAATAACAAGATTGATTTTTTCGGAAACACCATAATAATTTTCGCTGCCGATAGTAGAATCTCGCCCCCATACAGCAGCAACATATACGGTGTATCCCTTATCGGCAAATCGATTTGCCAACGCAAACGCCCTTCTTTGAGCGCCACCTATTCCATATAGACTGAATGTAATTATGATTTCGTTATTCATTTGAACAGCCTTTCCAACATTTTATTATTAAGAAATTTTCTTGCCAAAGGCTTGTACACATTATAATACAAATTGTGCTTGAGGTAGCTGAAAACTATCGACCAACTGCTGCCGCCCTTGAGTCCTGAATAAATCATTTTGTAATAATGGTGAAGTTTATTATAATCCACATACTGCAGAGCATTCTGTACGGCTTCGTCTTTTACAACCTCATCAAGCTTTTTCAGCTTTTTGAAGAATGAAAGTGTACTTTTTTCGTATTCATTCTGTACACCGTTTGCAGCAAAGAAAAAGGTGCACAGGTGCATATAACAGGACAAATCCTGCTTTGTATAACCTGCAACGTCCTCATAGAGCTTATCAATCAGCGGTCGGATAAGCTTCCAATAATTCTTTGTGTAGCCTCTGGAGAGTGATTGAGCGTTATTATCATCGCGGTTATGGTAAAGATATTCGTCGTTTATAGAAACGTATGTCTGAGCATATAAAGCTGTTTCAAATGTAAGCTGTAAATCCTGGCTGCGACGAAAACCTCTTCCGAATGCGATATTATTATCCTTGATGAGAGACATTCGGTAAATTCTGAGCCAATTGCACCATCTTATAACACTGTTTGTTCCTTTTGTAGACAGTCCTGCAAGTGTTCTGGGGAGAATCTCTTCCTCGATTCCTTCTCTGTCATATACACCCGGCTCAAGATAATAGGAATTTTTTTTATCCTCATCTTCATAACAGTTGCAGAATACAACATCGGCGTTTTCTTTTGTAGCTACTTCGTACATTCTCTCGTACATATTAAGCTCGAGCCAGTCATCGGAATCAACGAAGCCTACATATTCGCCGCTTGCTCTTTCAATACCATCCTGACGGGCAGCTGCAAGACCCTCATTTTCTTTTTTGTAGTAAATGATTCTGCTGTCCTTACTTGCGTATTCTTTACAGATTTCCGAAGAGCCGTCTGTTGAGCCGTCGTCAATGAAAATAATTTCAACATTGCGAAGTGTTTGATTGACAACGCTGTCCAGGCATTTTCTGAGGTACGGCGCAGCATTATATACCGGAACAACAATACTGACCGCGATACGGTCTTTCATATATAAGCCCCCAATTCATTTGTTATTTCTGTGTTTTTTTATTTCGAATAAAACCGGAATATACATAATCGGAATGTTAATAAAAACCTTCAGCATTTCAAGGAGATTTTTCTGCGATGCAAGACCAAAATATGAAATCTCAGCCCACTTTTTCCACAGAGTTTTTTTGAAAAGTTTTTGGTTATAAACCTTATGTATTTTGTTGTGATTCAAAAGGGTTTTAATCCATTTTTTGCATTTTAAATTATATTCTTTTCTGCTGTACAGAAAGTCCTTGTGTATTACGGCATATTCATCCGAGAGTTTAAGGTCCAGCTTGTCCAGCTGTTCCTGCATAATCCGAATTGCTATTTCGGATTGAAGCTGCTTTTTGTCGCTTGAAACCGCTTTACCGTGAACACGGTAATTTAGTAAAGTTTCCGGAAGGTTTGCACACTCTGCAACCTCGCTGCAGCTTACCCACATACGGTAATCCTGAGCTAACGGATAATTTTCATTGTACGTGATTCCGTATTTTTTCAGCATTGTATGATTAAACATTGCAGTGGGATGAACAATATTGGGACAATTACCGAAAAGAAGATTTATTCTGAATTGCTCTTTGTCAGGTATAGTACGGCAGAGATATTTGCTGCTGTGTTTTTTCTCCCATTTGCCGATTAATTCCACACCTGTTCCGCATACTATGTGTTCGGTATGGCTACTAAGGAAAACAACCTGCTTTTCAAAGCGCTCCGGAAGAGCAATATCATCAGCATCCATTCTGGCAACAAACTCACCGACAGCAACAGCGAGACCTATATTCAGTGACTTTGTAATGCCGAGATTCTGTTCGTTTCGTATAATTTTTATTCGCTTATCCGTATAAGACTCTATTATCTCAAGGGAATTGTCGGTTGAACAGTCGTCTATAATAATAAATTCAAAATTCGGGTAGGTTTGATTAAGTATGCTTTCAATAGCCTGCCTGAGATATTCTTCAGGAGTGTTATAGTTGCTCATTATAACTGAAACCAGATCTTTCTGAAGTTCCATTGAGATGTCACACTCCTTTGATTGTTTTCTTAATCTTCTTGAAAAATTTATACATTTTATTTTTTGCAAACCAGACATTCAGCCGAAAATACTGTTTATCAGAAAGCATTTCATAAAGTCTGACGGTTGTTGAATTTCCGTACTTATGAGGCTCGGCAACTATCTCATCAAAAAGCATGGAGTTCCAATTATAATCCAGAACAAGTTTGCGACTTTGTTTGTTGTTTGCGTATTCATAATGCATTCTGAACAGATACATTGCATTACTGAAACAAGATTTATAAATCGTATTTAAGGTTTCTTCATCATTCATTTCCCATACGGGAAGAAGTTCAACAAAACGCCTGTACAGAAACAGCATATTTTTTCTGTCGATTTTTTGAGGGTTATATGAACGGGATATACTTTTTCTGTTCGTTCTGTAATTATAGAGCGGCTCATTAATATTTATTATTTTTTTACAAGCCGTTACAAAATATGAAACTATATAGGTATCTTCCGCAATATCCTTATCTTTAATGGCACTGTAATCTGTCGGGTCGTTTTTTAAGAATTCGGTTTTTATTGCTTTAGTACATAACGAATTAATATACGGCGTTGTTATAAGCAGATTATAAAGCTTTTTCTTACTGTCACCTTCAAATATTTCCGTTGCATTCCATACAGAAATATTGCGCTGTGCTTTTTTACCGTCTTCATAATAACAGAAAGAATACATAACCATATCCGTATCGGGATTGTCGGACAGAACATTATTTACGGTTTCGAGAAGATCAGGTTCAACAAAATCATCAGAATCACAGAAAAGGCTGTATTCACCGCTTGCGTTTTTTATTGCCTCAAAACGGGCTGACGTGTGGCCACCGTTTTCCTTATGAATAACTTTGATTTTATCGGGGTTATTCTCTTTGAATTTATCACAAATTCCGCCCGACAAATCGGTTGAGCCATCATCTACAAGTACAATTTCGTAATCGCCTTGATAGGTCTGGTTAAGCAGAGATTCAACACACTGCTCGAGATATTGCTCAACATTATATACGGGAACAAGTATGCTGAATTTCAATGTTTTATCCCTCCAAAACATTTTTCCACTGTTGTTTATATTTATCGAATTCGTGTGAATAATCGGTTGATTTAAGGTTATTTGTTATACGGTTGAATTTTTCTTTGTCATTAATCAAATCAGATATACTTTCTGCGATTGCAGCGGAGCTGATTTCGCATACAACTCCGTTTCTGCCGTTTTCAACAAGCTTTAATCCGCCGACTGTTGCAGTGGTGATTACAGGCTTATTAAGACGGTGCGCTTCAAGAATGGTAAGTCCCAATGCTTCTTCATATGACGGCTGAACGTAGATATCGCAGCCTGCCATATAAGAGTAGGGATTTTTCTGCATACCCGTAATGACAATATTGTTTTTAAGATTGTATTCGGTTATCTTATTTTCAAGATTTGCTCTTTCAGGTCCGTCACCGACAAAATACCAGATGAAATCCACGCCGTCATCTTTCAGTATTTTTGCGGCTTCAACAGCCATATCAAAGCCTTTGACGGGAGAAAATCTGCCGCAGGAGCAGATAACGGTTTTATCCGTTTCAGGAATTGAAAAGGCTTTACTCTGCTCGGTTATCAGCTCTTTATCCGTATAGTTTTCGACAATTTTTATTTTGCCATTCGAAGAAGGATACCACTCTTCAAGCAAAGCTTTCTGCTGCTCGTGCAAAGCGGCAACAGCCGAATAATTCGGAATAACTGCGTTATGAATTTCAGGGGTATCATTTGTGCTCGTGTGAAAAAACAGTATTTTTTTATCGGCGTTTATACATTTATCAACAAACAGTGCTACATAACCCTGCACGTAAGCGACTGCGATATCGTAGTGCGTGTTATTGAAATATGTTTTACGCTCATATTCCATAGCATCGCATCGGATTTTTTCTTCAAGAATATCGTTGATTTTTTTTGCTTTATCTTTTTTGCCGAAAACCTTTGCAACAAGTGATTTTATCTGCAAAAGAATTGCATAAGGTTTTCTGTAGTAGCGGTTAGGGTCGGTGTTTACAATTACGTTAACTCTTTCATCAACAAAAGAAAGAAGATCGGTACGGTTTTTACGCAGATATAACGTGACATCATAGGTATTATAATCAAGAGCCTTCAGGGCTGATATAAGTGATTTCTGCACACCGCCGACAGTCATATGGTGAGCCACTATTAAAAGCTTTTTTTTCATTTAAAACAGCTCCATCCATTTTTTTGCTGTATTAATCAGTGAAAGGTCATATCTTATCTGTGCCGCGTTATGTGAAAGTGTATCTGCAAAAGATTTATCGCCTGCAATTTTCTTCATCGCGATGCACATTTCTTCTGCATTTCCGACTTGGGTCAGGATACCGTTTTCGTTATTATTTATAACAGCGTTTGCACCGCCTATAGGACAGTCCGTACAAACAACGGGCATACCTATCGCCATTGCTTCAAGCATAGCGTTGGACATACCTTCGTAATCTGACGAGTTTACATACATAGCGTCGCGGATAATAAGGTCATGTACCTGTGCACTGAACGGCAGGAAATCAATATACTGCGTAATGCCGAGTTTGTCGGCAAGAGCTTTAGTTTCTTCGAGCGCAGCCATATCGTCGGCATTCTGCGGTTCACCGATAACTTTGAGTCTGTAATCAACAAAATCTTTATGAAAACCTGCAAAAGCACTGACAAGCACGGGAAGATTTTTCTGCCTTGAAACTCGGCAGAATGTTGTTATATATTTTTCTCTTTCGCCGTGATAAGGCTCGGGAAGCTTATCGTTTATGGGGTTGAAAATAACCGTACCTTTTTTGGAAATATTTTCGGGGTAAGCCGCCTTTGCATCATTGGTCTGAAAGACAACGGCATCCGCACGCTGGTAATATTTTTTAACAAAGTTATATCCGTAGCGTTTTCTGAGCAGTCGGTACGGGTCTGCTCTCTCTGAAACTACAACTCTGTTCGGTAAGCCTTCCGCCGCTAAAAGAGTAAGCGGAATTGAAGGCTGAAGAAACGAAAGAATTACCGCATCGGGTTTATCTTCAAAATGTTTTTTCAAGGCTTTCAGCTCATCATAATACTGAGCGCTGAACGAAAATCTCGCAAAACATGCGGGAACTTTTTTGCCGAGAGCTTCGGGAATTTTGCAGATAATCGATGACATCAATCTTAATATGGTGATAATCAGCTTTCTGAAACCACTGCTTTCCGGAAAAGCTTCACGCAGTACGGTAAGGCTGACTTCGGGACTGAGTCCGCGGTCAACAATCTCGTTTCTGTCAGAGTTAGTAAGAACAAGCTCACACTCATAACCGTTTTTATTAAATTCATTGAGTAGAAGTGCTGCAACTTTTTCAGCACCGCCGCCCTTCATAACGGGCATTATGAACATAAGCTGTTTTTTCTTGCTCATTTTTTACCTTTCAGCAGTCTGCCGACTGTTTTTTCGAATACTTTGTAAACAAACCAGAATACTTTACCGTAACAGCGCATTTTAAGTGATGTGTCACCGTAAGCATCGTTATCAATAATATATCGCTTGAAAATTTCAAGTTCGTTACGGCAAGCTTTGCGATCGGCTTTGCAGAGCTTTTCGTAAACATTGAAAACGTTGAATGCACAACGCGAAAGATACTGACTGCATTCGGAAGGAATGTCGCTTCCGAATGTATCGAAAGTAAATTTTGTGTTTGCTTTAGAAACCTCAATGCAACTTTCAAAATGCTTATTTGTTTTAGATGATGTCATTATTGAATTTTTGCGGTATCTGCGGTAATAAAGTGCTTTATCACACTGAGATACAACCTTGGCAAAACAAAGTGCCTGATAAGTAAAAACCATATCTTCATAAAGAATACCGGGAATGAATCTTATTTTGCTTTCTGTTAATAAGTCTTTTCTGAAAAGCTGGAGAGGTACGGCACTATGATACTCTTTATTTCTGGTCATTGCCGAAAAAACATTATAACCTGTATCTGATTTATATTTGTGTTTGTGTATGTAATTTTGCTTTACGGTAAAATCGGGTGTATCCGCAAATGAAACGGCATCAAAAAAGACTATATCGCTGTTATCTTTTTCTGCGATTGTAATAAGAGTTTCAAGCGTGTTGTCAACAACATAATCATCACTGTCAAGAAAGTAGATATACTCTCCGCTTGCTTTATCAAGACCTGCATTTCTTGCGGCGGAAAGGCCACCGTTTTTCTGATGGATAACAGAAATTCTTTCGTCTTTTTCGGCATAATCATCGCAGATTTTTCCTGACGAATCGGTTGAGCCGTCGTCAACAAGAATTATTTCAAGATTTTTATATGTCTGGTTTATAACGCTGTCGACACATTCACAAAGATATGCTTCAACATTATAAACGGGAATTACTACACTTACGATAGGCTGATTTTCCATTGTTTTATCTCAACCTTTCTTTAATAACAATCAAGAGTGTTGCGATAAACTTTTTAGCTTCCGAAACAAAGCCGTAAGAATAGTGTTTTTTCATTATTTTCTGAATTCTGCCGTCTATTTCAACGTCAGACAGAATCGGATTTTCGATTGCTTTTGATAAATCAACACGCATTTTTTCTGCATCGTCTGATGTGCTGTGTACGCCCGATTCATCGCAACCTATATTTGTGATATATGAGTATCTCGGATAAACCGTAAGAAGATTATTTTTTACAAGATGTGCACCGAATCTTACCGACCAGGAGCTGCCGTTGCCCTTTGTCTGACGGTAAAGACGTATAAATCTGTCGCTGCCGTTTGAGTTGAGACGACAGATAAGCTTCGGAGATTTGTAAAAATCCTTTATATTTTCGAGTTCCCAATCTATACCTTTCCAACGGTCTGCCCAGCAAGCCCACGTACAACTGCATGAACGGTACGCTGTAAAAACATCGCCGGTATAATTTGCAGGGAACTTAATCATAGGAGTATAGCCTGAAACGCAACCTATTTTTTTATTATCTTTATAAAATTCAAGTGCATTGTTGATGTATTTAAGAAAATGAGGAGAAACGACACAGTCGTCCTCAACAACAATTACTTTGCCGTACTTGTTGATAATTTCCGTAACGCCTGCGATAACCGATGCGGCAAGACCTCTGTTTACAGGACTTTCTGTTACGGTAACTGATTTGAAATCACCTGCATCCTTAACAGCGGCAACAGCGGCACGGACTTCATTGACCTTTTCTTTGCCTTCCTCGTTTTTTGCTCCGTCGGAGAAAACAAAAAGCTCGGATTCCTTTGCCTCTTTACAGGCAGAGAGAGCATTATAGACTTGAGTAAAATGATCTGCACGGTTATATACAAATATTATAATCGGTGCGTAACTCATATTATTTCTCCTTTAAAATATCTGTATAAGCATCCATAAGAAGCTGTGCGTTTCTTTCGGGGTCGTGTGTTATACGAGCCTTTTTCTTTCCTGCTTCGGAAAGTGAAAGTGCAAGCTCATCACTGTCAAAAATACGTTTGATATTCCAGGCAAGAAGCTTCGGGTCATCATTTCGGTAAAACAGAGCTTCTTTTCCGTCTTCCGCCATATCCGAAACACCGCCGACATAAGCTGAAACGCAGGGCGTGCCGACCATCATAGCTTCACCGAGAGTATTGGGGCTGTTTTCAATAGTTGAACAAAGCACGTATGCGTTTACCTTTGAAAGCATCTGCGCTACCTGCGGTGCCTTGAGAGGACCCGTAAACTCAATATGATCCTGTACGCCAAGGTCGTATATAAGTTTTTTAAGGTATGCGGCATAGCCCTTCTTGAGAACAGAACGCTTGTCGTTTTCCTGATAGGGCTTGTAGCCGGCAACGTAAACTTTTACATCGGGGTATTCTCTTATAAGGTAAGGAAGTGCCATAACTACGAAGTGTACACCCTTAAGTGCATTGTATCCGTTACCTACATATATTGAATGGCGTTGCATTTTTTCTGCAGACCATTTTTCTTCGTAGAAAGGTGCACGCAGAATTCGGCTGCAGGGATAGTATTTTGCATTGGGATTAATAGCGTATGAATGTGCCCTGTCCCACGTTGTTCTGCCCAGAATATAATCGGCGTTTTCGATTATCTCTTTTTCAGGCTTCATGCGAGGCTTATACCATCTTGTTTTGCGAAGATGCATAATCCAGGCAGAGAAAATTTCGGTTAAAGATTTCGAAAACATCATATCGTCAACCTGAAGCTGACCGCACTGGTAAGCGTACTGGCCGTTAAGAATACCCTGAAGTGAAACAACTGCAGGAATATTATGTTTCTTGGCAGCAAGTTGCATAGCTCTCGCATGAAGGAATTCCGTACCTTCTATATTTACAATGTCAGGATTAAACTTGGTAACTATTTCATTACACTTTGACTCAAGCTCTGAAAGTGAAGTCGAGGAAGTATAGTAAAGGCTGAAATATGTTATGCCATCAATCACTTCACAGAAATTAAGATTTTCTTCGCATTTGCAAACAATTCCAAGCTCAATATCGTTGTTTTCGCTCAGCTTTGCTGCCATAGATTCAACCCAACCGCCGAGCACCTCAGACGTTTTTCCGAGCTTGACCGAAACTGCGGCAGGTATTAAATTTACTGTCCATAAAACTTTCATGTTTTTTCAGCTCCGGTCCATTTTATAATATCCTCAAAGATAAGCGATGAGACAATCATTACCATACACGTGAACGAATAGTTGTAAGAATCAAGTAACGAAACAAAGAGGAGTGTTACAAGAGTGGCATTAGCTGTACGCACAATAAAATTATCTTTATAACGATGTTTATAATGAAGCGGCACATGATAAAACATCATTGAAAATGCGTATCCGCCGAGGATACCGTATTTCGACGTAATATCCAAAAGTGCTGAATGTCCGCCGCCGTTTTCGCGCCAGAGCGAACCGATTAACGGATACCTTATCATATCCATTATGCTGTTTGAATAGGCGGTAATACGAACTTGAATGGAGTCACCTGTTACACCTGTTTCCGAACCGTAAACAAGGTCGTTTACTTTTCGGGCAACAGCTGTACCGTCAAAGGTTTCGAGTATCCACTCCCTGAAAGGAGCAATATACATTATTGCCGCCATTATTCCGGCAAAAGCCAAAATGGTAATAATAAATGCAACTATTATATTTTTACCTCTGTAAAAAGCGAGAAGGATCAGACCTATGGCACTTGTGAAAAGAGCAATAGAGTAACCTGCAAGCTCAATGAGTCTTACGTATGTATATATCCACGCTACACCTATTACAAAAAAGAGTTTGTTGTGCTTGAATGATTTATAAATCCAGGCAAGAATCAGCGGAGATATACATGCCTGCGGATATATCAGACTGTAGCCGCCTATGCCCTGCCTGAGATATTCGTATGTTGTTTCGTCATCGCGTACCAGAAGCCTTGCAATAGTATGATCTTCAACAAGGATATTAAAAGTTTTGTAATTCCATACCGTAAGTAGAATAAGAACGATAGGTACAATACCTGCAAGCTCATCCCACTTGTCGTCATAAAAATACGTCATCATAAAACAGATAACAAGCATAATAAGTGCAATTTGTTTTATGATGCTTTCGATATCATACTTTTCGACATAAACAACCGCTAAGACCGCTATCAGAAAGAAAACTGCCGCAATTTGTTCTTTTCCGAATGTAATCGGGTTTTCTCTGATAACCCATATTACTACCCATGCAACGGCACAGGCGAGAGCTATCAGACGGTATATTAAATCAACCTGTAAAGGAGGAGAAACAGTCCAGATAATGATATAAAGCACGGCAATTTTCTGAAATAAACCGTAAGTCAATCCTTTCTTGAGCATATTCTTCCTCCTTCCTTAAAATTTATTGAAGCCAGTTTTCAGTCGGCTGACCGAATGATTCGTAGTGAAAAGTTTTATCTAATCCTTTGGATTGGTTTTTGTTTTTAATCTGACAGAGCATAGCTTCGGATATATTTTCTTTTGTCATATCTTTAAGCAAACTGCCTTTGCCGGATTTTTTTATGTACTCACCGACGTCACTTACGTCTGTTGTAATAATCGGTACACCGCAGGTGTAGCTTTCGGCAAACTTCGTCGGGAATCCTGCATTGTTACGTTTATCCGAGCGGCGGATAAATATGTAGCAGTTGCAACCGAGAATATATTTTACGGTTTCCCTGTGTGAAAGTCTGCCCATAAATATTATTCTGTCCCTTGCATTTTTCGGTATTTTACACTCGGGATAAATACTGTTGAAATCATCTTCCGTTATGCCGATAATGCGTAAGCGGATATCGTTCCTGTCAATACTGCAGAATGCCTCGACAGCTTTATCAAGGCTTTCTTTTTTACCGTCGGGAATACCTGCAAAGCAGAATTCAAAAACACCCTCGTGATTTGCGGGCTGCTGATGCCATATTTCATCGTTTATATCAATAAGCGGAGGAAGAACAAGCAGATTTCGGCACGCTTTATACTTTTTCTTCATCACTGAGCTTATGACGATCATACCGTCAGCAACCTTATGAGCAAAATTGCTTATGAGAAATTCATCAAATACTTTGAAAATTCTCTTGGGCAATGAACCGTCGGTATCCTTTGTCCATTCGGTACAGTCGTAGCAGACCTCAATGCTTTTCTTTGCAAAAACTTTTTTTGCTTTCAACAGAGTGAACATAGGCACATTGTAAAGAATGACCTTGCACACATCGCCGTATTTGTCGGCAAGGCTTAATATATGCTCGACACTGAACATATGCTTAAGCCACTGCGAGGTTGAATCGGGATGAGCAATCTCAAACATATCCTCACAGCCCGACAAAGGTCTCATACCTTCAAATTTTTCTTCCGATACACCGATAAATACAGTTCTGTAACCGAGGGAAGAAAAAATTTTACCGTTTGAAACAACTCTGTTTGCCGCTGCACTTTTATCAGGCAGAGTAAAACCGCCGTAATAAATTATCGTACCTTTACTCATAAATTTTCCTTGTACCACGCAATAGCGGCTTCAATTCCCTTTTCAAAGCTCCATTCAGGGTCGTAGCCGAGCAGTTCTTTTGCCTTTGAAACATCGGCATTGCTGTGCTTTATATCACCTGCTCTGTCAGGTCCGAAGTTAGGCTCGATATCTACATTCAGAGCTTTTGTAAGTCCGTAGTAAATATCAATCAGATATTCTCTGCCGCCGTAAGCAACATTGAACGCCTCGCCTGCAGCTTCGTGCGAAGCAAGGCAGGCCTTGAGATTTGCCTCAATAACGTTTTCGATATATGTGAAATCACGGCTCTGCTTACCGTCACCGTTAATTGTGGGAGTTTCGCCGTTTATAAGCATTTTGATAAATTTCGGAATAACTGCGGCATAAGCACCGTCGGGAGTCTGCCTTCTGCCGAAAACATTAAAATAGCGCAGACCGTAGGTATCAAGGCCGTAATGCCTTGTATACTGCTTCGCCCATTCCTCGTCGCATCTCTTTGTGAGTGCATAAGGCGAAAGGAGATTGCCCTCTCTGCCTTCCTTCTTGGGAAGATTCGGCTCATCACCGTAAACAGATGAACTTGAAGCATAAACAAATTTTTTAACATTGTTCTGTCTTGCGGCTTCAAGCATATTTAAAGTACCGCTGATGTTATTTGCACAGTAGAAAAGCGGCATTTCAATGCTTCTGGGAACACTGCCCCATGCAGCCTGATTGAGAACATAGTCTACACCTTCACAAGCTTTCATGCAGGTGTCAAAATCTTTTATATCACCCTTTATAAATTCATAGTTCGGGTTTGAAAGAAACATATCAACATTCTTCTGTGAGCCTGTTGACAAATCGTCAAGGCAACGGACTCTGTAACCCATTTCAAGGATTGCTTCGCAGAGGTTTGAGCCGATAAAGCCCGCACCGCCTGTAACAAGAAAAAGTGAATTTTCAGGGAAAACAAGATGTCTGTAACCCATTATCAAAGCCTCCAGTACTGATAGCCTGCTTCTGAATAAGTTTTTCTGTCAAGAACACCCTTGACATCAATGATAACCTTATCGGAATTATCTCCGGCAGCAAACATTGAATCGATATCGCTCATTTCAAAGCTCATAAACTCTGTATGACCGACAGCAATAATAACCGCGTCCATATTTTTTACTGCAGAGATATCTGCAAACTCGATTCCGTAGTGAATCTTACCCTCTTCTGCATCCGCAACAGGGTCGGCAACAACAGGAACGATACCGTACTCGCCGAGTTCATTCATTATGTCGATAACTCTTGTGTTTCTGGTATCGGGGCAATTCTCTTTAAAAGTAAAGCCGAGAATTGCAACCTTTGCGTCTTTTACGTTCTTGCCTGCAGCAATAAGCTTTTTGACTACGTTTTCGGCAACGTACTTGCCCATATCGTCGTTAATGCGTCTGCCTGCAAGGATAACCTGGCTGTGATAACCCAGCTGTTCAGCCTTGTATGTAAGATAATAGGGGTCAACGCCGATACAGTGACCGCCGACAAGACCGGGGAAGAATTTAAGGAAATTCCACTTTGTGCCTGCGGCTTCGAGTACTGCCTTTGTATCAATTCCCATCTTATTGAAAATGATTGAAAGCTCGTTCATAAACGCAATATTTATATCACGCTGGCTGTTTTCGATAACCTTTGCAGCCTCGGCGACCTTGATGCTTTCTGCACGGTGAACACCTGCCTCAACAACAAGCTCGTAAACCTTTGCGACAATATCGAGCGTTTCTGCATCCATACCCGAAACGATTTTTACGATAGTTTCAAGTCTGTGTACCTTGTCACCGGGATTGATACGCTCGGGTGAATAACCGATTTTGAAATCAACACCGCACTTAAGACCTGATTCTTTTTCGAGAATCGGCACGCAGATGTCTTCTGTAACACCGGGATATACGGTTGACTCGAAAACAACTATCGAACCCTTTGTAAGGTTTCTGCCGAGGATACGGCTTGCGCCCTCAACAGGAGTAAGGTCGGGAGTATGGTCATCGTTAACAGGAGTAGGTACAGCAACAATGTGGAACTTTGCCTCACGGAGCTTTGTTTCGTCAGAAGTAAACTCAACTGTAGTATTTTTTATAGCCTCGTCACCAACCTCGAGTGTGGGGTCGATACCGCTTTTGTAAAGTTCAATTTTTTTAGCGTTGAGATCATAACCTATTACGTCAACCTTTTTTGCAAAAGCAACAGCTATAGGCATACCTACATAACCGAGACCTACGAGAGAAATTTTTTCCTCTTTGTTGATTATTTTTTCAAAAAGATTTGTATACATAACTATAACTCCCTTATTTGCACAAGCTGTTTATTTTTTCAAGATATGCTTTTATAACAATATCTCTTGAGAAATTGTTTTTTATGTATTCTCTTCCCTTTTCGCCCATTGCTTTTCTTTCTTCATTGGGCAGGGCAAGGAATTTCTTTATCTGTTCACACAGCGCATCCACATCTCCGCCGTGATAAATAAAGCCCGTTTCACCGTCGACAAATGTTTCCATACAACCCGGATTATCGGTTGAAATTATCAGTCTGCCGCTTGATGCGCTTTCAAGAAGCACATTGCTCATACCTTCACCGTAAGTAGACGGATGAATTGTTGCGTGAGATGCGGCAATAAACGGCTTAACATCTTTAAGACTGCCTCTGTATCTGATAATATCCTTTTCTTCAAGGTCGTAAAGATCAGATTCGTAATAATGCTTTTCCGTCGGCTCGATAAAACCGAGCATATTGAATTCGGTGTTGGGATATTCCGCTTTTATTCTTTTTGCGGCTTCAATATAATCGTCAACGCCTTTATCGTGCATAATTCTGCCTATATAGTTGAACGCTATCTTTTCGCCGTCTTTGCCGTTTCCGCCATCGGGGTAAGGCTGAAGCGGATATCTTTCGGTGTTTACACCTGAGCCCGGAATAAGCTTATGTTCCCCTTTGACCATACCCGACTCTTCGGCAAGCTTCATATTGGTTGAATTCTGGAACATAACGCAGGTTGAGCGGCGGAACGAAAACCTGAAAAGCGACATTATAATTTTCTGCTTGAATCCGCTTGCGTTAAGTACGCTTCCGAAACCCGTTACATTACTGATACACGGAATTCCGAGCAGGTACGCCGCTATTCCCGCATAAACATTCGGCTTAGCGGTATATGTAAGCACAACCGAAGGCTTGTTTTTCACAAAAAGCCTGAAGTAATGAAGGAAAAGCTTGAAATCCGCAACGATGTTCGTACCTCGTCTGTCTATATCGGGGTTATCGTAGCGGTATTCAATATGCTTCATCAGCTCAAACTTCTCACCGTCGGGACAGGATATGAGCATTTCATAGCCGGCATCAATTATATCTTCGATGAGCTCTTTACGGAAGCAGTAAATATCGTCATCGTTATTTGTAAGAAGCGCTATAAGGTGCTGTCTTTTTTTCATCTGAAAAACCTCATTTACGGAAAACCGCAAGAACGGTTAGTATCATAACTTTTATATCATCAATAAAGCTGAAGCCTCGGATTGCGGCAAGGTTATATTTCATTTTATCGGGAAGTACAACCTCGAGATAGGTCTTTTCAACATCTTGTGCTGCATCAAGCAGCTCATTTTCATCTTTGTAATAAACGCTTGCTTCAGAGGTTATTCCTGCAGGCATAAGGAGGGTTGCCATCATCTCCGGAGTATATTTTTCAACATATTTCGGAACTTCCGGACGTGTACCGACAAAAGTCATTGTACCCCTGAAAACATCAAGAAGCTGACTGAGTTCGTCGAGCTTATATTTACGGATAAACCTTCCTGTTTTCGTAATTCTTGAGTCGCCATCCACGGTCAGAAGCGACCCTTTATCGGCATCTGTCACCATTGAACGGAATTTGAAAATACGGAAATGCTCACCGTATCGGGTAACTCTGGTCTGACGGTAGAAAACAGGACCCTTTGAATCAAGCTTGATTGCAACCGCAAGAACGGCAAAAGCAGGCGAAAGCATAACCAGAAGAAGAAAAGAAACTGCAACATCAAAAGCTCTTTTTAACACAAGCTGGAACTTTCTCTTGCTGAGCAGGTCATAATATTCTTTTACTTCGGGCACCTGCATTTCAGGCGGAAGGTTTTCCCATTTTCGCAATATCATAACGTTCTTCCTTAAATATATTTTTTAACAACATCCGCAAAGTTTTCACAAACAATATCTGCTTCTTCATCTGTAAGTTTTGTATGCAGAGGAAGAGTTATTTCGTTTGCGAAGAAGCTGTATGCATTGGGGAAATCTGCAATATCATAGCCGAGATTTTTGTATGCTGTCATCATCGGCAGAGGCTTGTAATGAACGTTACAGGCGATGCCTCTCTCTGCCATCTCGGTTATGATTGCGTTCCTTGTTTCTACTTTTATTCCGGGAATTCTTGTTATGTAAAGATGTCCGGATGAAGAATGATTTTCACCGTAATGGTCAAGATATGTAATTTCGATAGAATCGCACATCTTGTTATACCTGTTTATAATTTCTTTTCTTCTCTGCATAAGAGAAGGATATCTTTCAAGCTGCTTTAAGCCGATTGCGGCAGTAACATCAGTCATATTGCATTTGTACCACGCTCCGACAATATCGTACTCCCATGCACCTGCCTGAGTTTTGCTGAAAGCATCTTTGGACTGACCGTGAAGGCTGTAGAGCATATACTGATGATACAGCTTATCGTTATCGATGTCGGGAATACTCTTCCAGGTTGCTGCACCGCCCTCTGCCGTAGTCAGATTCTTTACCGCGTGGAAAGAGAAAGAAGTAAAATCGGCAATCTGTCCTGCTTTTTTGCCGTTTTTCTCTGCACCGAGTGCGTGAGCACAGTCTGCCACAACGGCAACTCTGCCCATAGCACGCTGAATATCATTTGCAGGGTTGAAAAGATGTTTTTTGTTTTCAACTGCAGCAAATATTCTGTCATAGTCGCAGACAATACCGGCAAGGTCAACGGGTATTATTGCCTTTGTTCTTTCGTTTATTGCAGCCTCCATAAGGTTGTAATCCATTTCAAACGAACCGGGCGCACAGTCTACGAATACAATTTTTGCACCGACATGTGCCACGGGCGAAGCAGAAGCGGTATAAGTGTAAGCAGGCACAATTACTTCGTCGCCTTCGCCGATACCGAGCACACGCAGGTTAAGCTCAAGAGCAGCAGTTGCCGAATTAAGGCAAACCGCTTTTTCCGTACCGCAGAAATCTGCGATTCTGCGTTCAAACTCTTTTGTTCTCGGGCCGGTTGTTATCCAGCCTGAGCGAAGCGCTTGGCAAACTTCATTTATTTCTGCCTCGGTTATATCCGGAGGACTGAAAGGTATATTTACCATAAATAAACCTCTTTCTTTCATAGAGATTTGAATAATACTGATTTTTGCTATGCAGATAAAAACCTTTTCGGTTTATTCGTGCCTTTTGCGACTTCTCTTCTTATCCGATTTACCGTATTCTCCGTAGCCGTAGCCATAGCCGTAACCGTAGCCGTATTTTCCGTAACCGTAGCCGGAAAATCCCTTAGCTGTTCCGTTGAGCACACATCCGAGGATACGTATATCGGTTGACATAAGGGTGTCCAGATTTTTTTTGATTCTCGAAATTCTGACAGCATCCTGGTAGGTTATAAAAACAGCTGCATCCGCGTGCTGTGCAATAAACATAGCATCGGAAATAAGACCGCAGGGGGGAGTGTCTACAAGTATATAGTCGTATGAATCTCTCAGCTCATCGAACATTTTTTTGATATTTGATGAACTGATATAGCTTTTGTCCGATTCTTCGTTTACAGTCGGCAAAAGAATCCTGAGACCGTAATCTTTTGCATAGATAATTTTATATAAGTCTGTAACCGTTTCATATTCAACTTTTTCGGTATCGATACCCAGAAGCGGAGCGATGCTGGGATGTCTGACATCTGCGTCAAAAAGAAGAACGTTTTTACCGTGGTCAGCAAGCGAAAGGGCGAGGTTTGTTATTATTGTGGTTTTACCTTCACCCGGAACAGAGCTTGTTGCCATAACAATTTTTTCTTTCTTGTTAAGAGAAGAAATAAATATATTTCTGAGCACACGAAATGCCTCGGGGAATTCGCTTCCTATATCCGGATTTGTGAAAAGCAGAGTTTTATCGCCCGGCATGGCTTTCTTTTTGAATGTAACCTTAGGAACAATTGCAAGGGTATCAAGGTTGAGCTGATTTTTAATATCGATTTTTGTCTTAACGGTTTTACGCTGAAGAATATAAATAAAAATGAAAAGCAAACCAAAAAGCGCGCCGATTGCAGCACCTTTGACCGATTCATTCAAGTAGTTTACTTCGTTTGATGGTGAGGTTGCAATTGTAGGCTGTTTGAGTATTTCGAAAGTAATAGTGCCGACAACATATTTTGCAAAGCGCGGATAGTTTTCTACTGCTGATTTCAATACATCGTATGTGAGCTTCGGATCAGAGCCTGTTGCCGTAATTGTAAACATATTGGTTCCGGGTACCGCTGTTGCATTTAAGCTTGCGGGCATATATGAAACGCCGAGATCTTCACACACTGCTTCCTGGAGCAAATTATAGTTGAGAATATAGGGGAAGGTTGTAGAAAGCAGAGATGCTGTATTTGTATCGTAATAGAAGGTGTAAACCGAAACACCGCTTATAGTTGTGCTTTCATTCTGTGTGTTTACGGTAAGAGTAATGCTCGATGTATATTGCGGAACATAGTTTATTTTCTGGTACAATGCACTGCAACCGCCGAACAATACAGCGGCAGCAACACAAACCCACCAGAATCTATGCAGTGCCTTGATTATATCGTTAAGATAAACCATAACAAATGTATCTTTTTTGTTTTCAGTTGTCTGATTCATTGTCAAATCTTTCTTTCAGTCAGAATTTAAAATTACTTAACAGCTTCTTCTTTTTTGCTGCCGTGCTTGTGGTGGCTGTAGTGTCCGTAGTAACCGTAGCCGGAGTATCTGCCGTAGCCGTATCGGCTGTAACCGTTACTCTCGTCATTTCCCGTAATACTGAACGGAAGCATCTTCATATGAACATCATTGAGTATACAGCCGACAAGATTAGCGCTGATTTTACTGATTGTTGAAATGGAGTCGTTGATTGCATTTACACTTACTGTATCCGTACGGATAACAAGTACTGTTTTGTCGACCATACCGATTATGTCTGTTACTGCTGAATCAAGTGAAAGAGGAGCGGTATCAATAAGTATATAGTCATAATCCGGTCTGAGCGTTTTTATAAGATTTTCTATATTGCCTTCACGGATAAACTTGTAGTAAGACGGATTTGCCTTTGTGTTGATTGCAAGGTAAAGCGAAGTTTTTTTGTAACGTCCGAAAACAAAATTTTCAAGAGGTGTTTCTTTACTGAGCAAATATGAAAGGTTGTCGTTGCGCGATGTTTCTTCATCAAATATTTTGAAAATTGCAGGCTTTTTAAAGTCGAGGTCAATAAGCAATACCTTATGGCCTCTGTCCGCAAGCGAAATCGCAAGGTTTGCCGCACATGTTGATTTGCCTTCGTTTTCAGCAACGCTTGTGATTGCAAAAACTTTGCTGTCGGTACGGCTTTTTTCGTGTTCAAGCCTTGCGGCAATTTTATGGAAGCTTTCCGTAAAACGCAGACTTATATATGCGTTGTTGTGAATAAGCAGACCCTTTTTCTTTTTCTTCCATATGTCATTCAGGGTCATTCTTTTATCTTCATGGGCAATTGTGCCGATAAGTTTTGAATCTATATTGTCTTCAAAATCCTTCTCTTTTTTAACCGTGTTGCGCATAACGGAGAACACAACAATCAAAGCAAAGGCTACTGTTGCAAAAGCCGTAACCACTATTTTACGGTCTGAATCCGAAGCAAGGTTTGAAGGACCGGTCGGCACGGTAGGCATTTTGATAACTGTAAGACCGGCGTTTCTGAAAATTTTGTGTGAAACTTTATGATGTGTTTTGATAACTGCGTTGAGAAGCCTATATGCTTTTTCGGGATGATCTGATGTTACTTTCAGTTCAATAAAATTAGTCTGCTCGAGAACTGTTGCTGAAATATTACCGTCGAAGCTGTCTTCACCAAGGTATTCTGCAGCGTATTCTTTAATCATCGGTTCCGTAAAGATGTTGACAAGAACATTTGCCTGTTCAGCCGAAACGGTATATGTTGAATATGAAGCAGTGTTGGTAGTACCATTCAGAACAGAAAGGGTAGCCGATGAAGTGTAAGCCGGCTCATAGGTCATATAATCGAATATCGAGAAGCCCATGCTGCCGATAAGAGCACAAAGAATAACAACCCAGATGTTTTTGACAATATCTTTTATAAGGCTGTGTATTTCAATTGAAATTTTATTTTTTTTCATAAGTTAATCATTCCTCAACAATAACTGTCAGCACGCTGTGTCCCCTGAGACCGAGGCTGTCTGTTGCATAATAGTGAACGTGATATGTGCCGGGAGTTCTGAAATCTACGGTTGACTCAACAGTAACGTTGGCTTCAATACTTTGCTCGTTAGAATCAACTACGTCAACGACATATGAGTTGAAATCGAGACGCTCTCCCTTGGAGACGTAAACGAGATATTCGGAAAGCTCTATCTTCGGTACTGAAAGCGGACGGTCCTCAACGATAAGCGGCAGTGTTATTGTTGAAGAGTCACCCTTCTGGTTTGTAACCGAAACGTTGAGCGAAAAAGCACCGCTGATTGAAGACGAATAGTCGTCGGATGTAACCACTATCTTTGAGCTGATGTTACCCTCGAGGCTGTCGATAGCGCTGACAAGCTCTCTGATATCGATATGCTCAAAAAGAGAGAAGCAGAGATTACCGTTAACCTTGAACTTGGGCGATTCATAACCTTCGTACTGAATCAGCCTCGTAGCTTTGGCTGTATTATTGTCACTGTCGCAAACTGCATATGTAACCTTGCTTACGCCTTTACGGATAAAACCTGAAACAGATTCAACTATTATTTTATCGGTCAGATCCTCGTCCTTTTCGTCATAAGCCGTAACACCGCGGAGAAGCTCCTCATCGGTTGCATTAAGGCTGACCTTTATCATTTCCTCTTCAATTGTAATCTGCGGTATTGTTTTGTCGGTTTCAAGCTTTTCCACTACGAATATAGCGGCCGAAACAATTGAAACAACAACGAATAAGACTGTAACAATAATTCTGAACGGTTTCATTTAATTCACCTTGAAGTTATATAATTTTTTCATTTTTAAGAATTTTACTCGGGTTAACATTGAGTACACGGTCGGCATAATCAGCCGAAGTGATATCGGAGATAATGCTGTGCGCATCGGCAAGATACGGTGTACGCATATACGGGCTGTGAGCATCGCTTGCAACAAAATCAGCAAAACGGTGTCTGATTAAGCTGTGTGAAATCATATATGCGCTCCTGCCGAAGCTTCCCTTGAGGCTGCCCTTATTGACCTGAATCAGGCAACCCATATCCTTCATTCTGAGCGGCGCATAATCGTCATCCGCTACAAAGGCATATCTCTCGGGGTGTGCTACAACGGGAACAAAACCTTCCGACACAAGCTCGCGGAGTTTGCGGTAGGCGGTTTCCGGAGATTCCCTGAAAGCAAATTCAATCAGCAGATAATCTGAATTGCAGAGCGTAAACAGCTTGCGCTCTTTTATCAGCGAGGCAATATCGCCCGAAGCAAAAATTTCGTGACCGGGGTATATTCTGAGGGGGATATTTTCGTCCCTGAGTCTGCTTTCAAACATCTCAAACGCCTTAATATACTGCTCACCGCAGTAGTTCTGAAATGAGTCGGGAATGTTGCTGTGAGGCGTAACGATTATGGCCTTTGTTCCGCCGTCGGCTGCAAGCCGTGCCATACGAACAGACTCTTCAATGTTGTCCGACCCGTCGTCAAGACCGGGCAGAATATGACAGTGAATATCGACCATGGTACACCTCCACTAGTACACAATTATACATAATATATAATACTATAATTAGCAATATGAAGTCAACATATAAATATATATTTTTATTATTTTCTTTATTATATGACAAGAATTGGTAACAATAAAAAACGCTTGTACGGATTACTCCGTACAAGCGTTTTTTGTTTTATTGAGAATTAAGCTGTCTCAATCAGCTTCCGAGAATAACAGTAGCTGAACCGTTTTCGGCAGAAGTGAATTTGCAGTATTCTTCAATCGGATATGCTTCTTCGCAATTTTCACCGATTGCAAGAGCTTTACTCCAGTCTGTAATACCGAAAACCTCACCAATAAGCTTAAGATCTTCGCCGGAGGTTGTGCAGTTACCGGCAGCTAAGGATGCAACATTTAATGTAACAAACTTTATGCCGGGCTTAACGTATTGTGCCATTTAAAAGTTACCTCCTTTTGCAAGAACATTTGTAAGAAAAGCGAGAATTTTATCAAAAAGATTTTTGACAAAGTCGATTAAAATTTCAAAGAATGTTTTTTCTGTGGGCGCATCTACACCGGGTGTAGTAGGCTCCTCAGGCTTTTCAACTGTAACCTTACCGTTATCAACAACTGCTTCTTCTGCGGTAGCATTCAGCGCAATTGAGAATGTGCTTAAATCATCCTCGGATAAACCGGTAGCTGTAGCATCACCTGTAAGTTTAATGTTATTAACAGCAAGCACACCTGTGCCGACATTCTGAATTGTTATGTTTGCAACACCTGTTGAGTCAGTCGTAATAAATTCAGTGATATCATAGTACATTTCGGTTGCACTGTTAACATCAAATGTCACAGCCTTTTCGCCACTGCTGACTTTAACCTTTGCCGTACCTGTTACAGCACGAAGACCGAGGTGAACCTCACCGTTGGGGCCCTGGCGCTGAACGTTGAAAGCAACAGCAGCAGGGAGAGTTTCACCGTTTTTGCCCTTGAGATAAAGCTCGTTCTGAGGACCTTTTTCCTTATAGTTACCGAAAGTGAATGTAACATCATCTGTACCATCCTCGCTCTTTGGTTTTTCTACGATGTAGGCGAAGCTGGAGAAAATTGTTTCGTCTCCGAGTTCGGAATCGCTATATATATTACTGATATTATTAAGAACATTAATATATGTTGCACCCTGCTCGGAAGGAATATAGCCTGTGTAGTCTGTGTTGAGAGGATGATAGATACGGAAACCGTCGAGGTAGCAGTTAAGCTCAGTTACTGTGCTGTCGCCTGCCATTTCGATGTCGTCTACCTTACCGTTTGCACCTGTGCCACCGTTGAGGATTGAATTGTCATCAAACCAGACAAGCTCAAGGTCTGCGTTTGCAATGTCATTCATTCCGAGTGCAGCGAGTTCATCGTAAATTGCGGAGTTATCTTCAACAACAGCTGTTGTTGCCTCAAGTTCACCTGCGGGAACTGTTTCTGTAACGCTTGAAGCTACGGGCTTGAGAGCATTTGAAGTTGAAAGATAGATAGCAGTTACTTCAACCTTATATTTCTCTGCAGTACCGGAATCACTTGCAAAGCTGACAATGGGTACCTGGCAGAGAAGTCCGTCTTTTCCGGTAGTAAGACTTGTATCACTGCAGTAGGTATCAACAAGATAAGCCTTAACAAGTGTGCCGTCTGCTTTGGAAACCTTAACTGCGAGAGTACCTGTAGCAGCGCCGCAGGCTGAAACAAGGTCGAAGCCTGTTCCGAAGAATTCAAAGGTCTGTGCAGCGGACTTGTTATTGGTCTTGGTGATTGTAACCTTCTTAGCAGCACCGTTTGAGTGAGCGTTTTGACCGTTAGCATAGTTGCTGTCGTAGCCGTAGGTATCGGTACCTGCAACGGAAAGATCCTGGTAAGTTTGGGCAGGTGTGCCGTCATTAGTCCAGTTTACCTTGCCGCTTGCGCCGGTTTTAAAGCCGTCCTGCTCGTAATAAATGTTTGAAGCAGGAATAAGGTTGATGCCGAACCAGTCGTATTCGCCGGTAGCATACTCACCCTCTGTACGCGTGATAAGAACATAAGCTGTTTTATTGGGTGTGTCGGACTTAAGAGAGTAGATAAGGTTTTGATCGCCATCCTCAATCTGAATCATTTCGTCTTTTGTAGCCTTATTATAGTTGTCGGGATCCTGAGCGGTAAGACCGTTGCTTACTGCGCAGAGTGTACCGTTAACGTCGGTATCAAGCATCGGGAAACCGAAGTCAAGAGTAAAGTTGTAGGTAGGAATGTTGAAATACTCTGTGGGCAGAAGTCTGAATTCCTCATCAGCGTTCATTTTGGCTCCGGTTTTGTAGAGGCCTGTCTTTTCCTTAACGTTGATTGAGGTGTTTGAAATATCTTTGGTTTCGTCGGCAAGAAGGCCGGTGATTACAACCCTGAGTGCCTTACCCTCTTCATTACCTTTTGAAATATAATGCGTACTGTAGTCGTAATTTGTAACAGTTATAGTCTTTGTTGCGGTATCAACGTTTGTGTTAACTTCGGTGGTTTCTTGTTCAGCTCCGAAGCTGAATCTACCGATTGCGTCATAATCGCCCTTAACATAATAGGTTTTAAGGTTCTTTTCCTTAGACCAACCTTCAGGGAAAATAAATGCATCAGTGAGCTTCTCACGGAGATAAGAGTCTTCATTGAGATTATCAAGACCGACCGCGTTGTTACGCGCAACCTCGCCACATGCAATCTCGCCGAAATCCAAGTAGTTATTTATTGTAGTACTTGCAAGATTCAGTGCATAGTTAACGCCGTCAACACTCTGACCGCCGAGAGAATTCATTGAATCTGCAGCAGCATATTTGCTCGAAACCGCATCCATATATGTCTTCTTGTCAAATCCACTGACTTCATTGTTACCGAGAAGAACGGTGTAAACGAATGCACCTGCCTGTTTGGCTTTCTTAGCCTCAGCGATAACTGCATTTGCTGCTGTTGCTGTTGCACTATTACTGTCAGCGCCGGGAATACCGTCTGTAATAAGGATTACAGCAACGTTTCTGTCACCTTCAGCCGTGTAGTTTTTGCCGGAGTTTGCTATGAGATTGTCTGCGTAGGACATCTCAACACCGGCATTGCTGGTCTGTGCACTTGTTTTAAGGTTGCTGATTGTTGTCTTGAGGTTTCCCGCAGCGGATGCGCTCCAGAAGGCATTTGCATAATCATTTTGGGTAAAATTGCCGCTTGTGGTATAGAATCCGGTTGAGCTGTCTGCACCGTACTGAACGAGTGCGATTCTGTTTTTGGAATTCTGCGCTGCAATATTATCAACAAGATCTGTTGCTACTTCTTTCAGAGTATTAATACGGGAGTGTTCTTGGCCGAATGCACCATTCGGTTCGTCGAAGCGGTAGTGAGAACCGTTGATGAGAACCTCTTTTTTTCTGTCTGATTTACCAGACTTTGTACTGGAAGCTGTTTGAAGTGTGCCGTTTGTACCTTCAACCCAAGCTTTAAACTGTGCCTGTGTATATTTCAGTGAAGGAGTTGATTCCTGATTTGTAAAACAGTAATAATAACCGTCGTCAGCAATGTAATATAGATAATAATACTGTTGTTTAAAACTCCAAACTTTAGTGACCCAAAGATTAGTTATACTAAAAGTATTTCTGATAGCCATCAAAGCTTTATAATACTTGCCGTCAGTATGTTTAAAATATATGTTCTCATTACTGTAAGCATATCCAATTACGACATCAGTATCTCCGGCAGAGTTCTCTTTACCGTTATCGTCTGCGATATTATCATCAATGCTCAGCGATTGAACTTTGAGGTCTCTATTAAATTCTTGAATACCTGTACTTCCTGCACTTGCCATTGATGAAGATGTATCGGCAACGATGATATAATCGGTAGGTCTTTCGCCTACATACTGATAGTGGTTGGGGGAGATAGCGTAGGTCTGAAGCTCAACGGTATAGGTACCGTCAGCCTGAAGAGAAGCCTTAAGGTCTGTGTAAACACGGCTCTCATAGGTTGATGCAACTTCGTCAACAACACGCCTGTAAATTTTGAAAAGACGCTCTCTGTAATGAGTATCCGGACCGTTGTTAATTGGTTTGCCAAGAATATTACCGTCAATGTTCATTGCATCGCAGTGGAATGTACCCGGCTGCTCGGACAAGCCGCTGTATATAGGTGTATTTGAGCTGTTGGTAATATAATGCTTATTAATTATATTGGTATATTCGCCTTCGTTACACCAGAGGAAATATTGGTCGCTGTTTGCTATCCAGAAGCTTTCGCCGTCGGTTGCTTCCTGGAAACTCATATTATTAATATTTTTGTAGTTGCTAGGCATCATTGTTATATGATCCTCGTCAACATACAAACAGTTACAGTTTGCATAATAAGGGTCTGTACTTGTGATTCTGTATTTATTTCCGTCGCCTTTTGTCAAGGTCCAACGGATGCTTTTGATATCGTCAATCTCGGGGTTATCAAGGTAAAGTAATTCTTTTTCGCCATCCTCTACTATAGAGTAATAGCTGATAGGATGGCCTATCATACCGTCGTAACCTTTAACAGCATCTACACTTGACTTTGAAAGATTATAACCCTTAAAGTTACCGAATGCATTAAGTGCATAAAGATAAGGCATCTGGGTAACGGGGTCTTTTTCCGGTGATTCGTGAACGATGATGTACTCTTCACCGTCTTTTATTTCGCTTAAGTTATCAACTCTTTCGTAATAGATGCTCTTTTCAGGCTCTGTAACAGGAATCTCCATAAGCTCATAGGGGTCAAGCTGCCAGATAACGTCAACAGGCTTCTCACAGTTACCGATAGATGTGAGGCCGCTGCTTTCGTTAAGGTATTTGTTGGAAGCACCTTCAAAGGTGATGAAGATATCGCCGTCAATAACGCAAAGGCCTTCTGACATGGGCATCATGGGATAATCCTTATAGTCGGTGATCTCATAAGCCATAACAGTCTTATCAAGAGAGCCTGTGCCTGTTGTGCTTATTTTAACAGGTGTATCACCGGGCACTGAAAGGTCGATATCAGCAACGGTAAGGTAGCTGCAATCGCCGAAACCGAAGTTGATAGAGTTACCTGCACCGGAACCGTAAGAACGGCTGAGGTAAAGCTTACCGTTATCAACAGTTGCGTACTGAACATCCTTAAGAGTATTGCTCAGGGCGATAGCATACGAGGGTGAGCCTACGAAGCCTTCGCCGTAAACCGACTCTGCATTTGCGTGTGGGTTTTTCTGAGAAATCTTGATATTTGTAATAGCAAATTCTCTTGCTTCACCGGCTTGTATAGCATCCTGGTCAAAACGAATTGTATAATTACCGGTGTATGATTTGTCTGTGCTCTGGGTTGTAGGCCAGGAGCTGTCGGCGCCTGCGGGTCTCAGACCTGCAGTGAAATCCATTGAGTAATGGTATCTGCCGTCTTCAAGCTCTGTGATCTTTGTCTGTGAGGACTGCTTGACGTTAGTGTGTGCACCGTTAGGAGCAAACAGATAAATATCGGTTAGGTTGTTTGTAGAGGTAAACTCGATTGTGTAATTGACACCTTCGGTCAGTTGGAAATTACCGCCGAAGTTTGCTGAAAATTCATCGACATCGGCAGTAGGTGCTGTAATATTACCGATGATATTTATGCTGCCGTTATTATTGTAAGAACTCCATGTGAGAGTACCACCTTCTGATGTGGCTGTGCCTGAACCAGCAGTGATACTTGCAAGGTTTTTGAATTTACCCATGAGGTAATCCCACTCTTCTGCAGAAGAGTTACCTTCGAGCTTATAGCCGAAAACCATTGAGTTATAAGTGTTGTTTGACGGTGCATTATATTCCGCAGCTGCGATGGTAATACCGATAAGGTCGGCACCTACATCATAGAAATTACCTACCCAGAGAACACCCTGGTCGTAACTAACATAAGCGGAATAAGCTGTTTTACCGTCGTGGTCAATCGAACCGATTTCAACAAAGTCTTTTTCAGCAACAAGCTGAATTTTTGTGTGTGCACCCTCAGGAGCATTGGCAAGTGCAGAAAGGGGAGCATAAGCAATCTTTCTGTCCTTATCGCCGCAGGAGTAGTAAATGTTATGCTCGGAAACAGCAATACCGCCGCCGTGGTCGGTATTTTCAGAGCCGTCAGTGTTAAGGAATGAGAACATTGCAACGAACTTACCTGTTTTTGCATCAAGAGCAAAAACCTTTGATGACTGGGTTGTCTCACCGTCAGCCACGTTATGGTATGCGGTAACAAGCATCCAGTCTCTTGCGGGATAGTAAGTCATACCCTGGATAACATAGTCCTGAGCAGCGTTAAGACCAGGAATAACTATGTCAGTAGGGAAGCTCGCACCGTTGAGGTACTGCGCCGCATAGTTCGCATAAGTTGTTTTATAGCTGCCGTCAGTTCCGACAACTCGTTCCTGTGTTACGCCGTTAATTGTGATGGTTTCCGCTGCAGAAGCTTCAAGCTTAAAAAACGGAATCGCAACAGCGAAGCAGGACAGTATCATTGATGCAGTAAGCAATAACGATACTATTCTTTTTGAAGTTTTCATAATATTACCTCCATGTTCGTTAATCTATATTAAAAATTCATTTACTATGAATCAATAAATGAATTATTGTTTTTGCTGCTTTGCAAAAAATACTGTTATTCTGACAAAACTTCCCGACAAAGTTTGTTGTAGGCTTTGGCTTTTTGGCAAACATAGGTCGGAACGCCGTCAAACCTGCCTGTTTCCGCATAAGATACCGCGGCACATATATCGCAGGATTTACGCAGGCTGCAGGATTTACACTCCGCAGGAAGATATATCTTC
>JBGVKJ010000056.1:0-155564 GCA_045123695.1 Acutalibacteraceae bacterium | reverse complement strand
TGTGCAACCATTGAGTCAATATTACCGCTGCTTACCATAAATCCGAGACGGGGTCTGCCGAATCTGATAAAATCATCGTTTTTTCGCCAGTCGGGTTGGGCAAGAAAAGCTACACGGTATCCCCTGCTTTCGAGGACACGGCAAATAATAGACGCACCGAAGCTGGGGTGATCGACATATGCATCACCGCTTACATAAACAAAATCTACTTCATCCCAGCCGCGCTCACGCACTTGCTGCATATCAATCGGAAAAAAAGGCATTATTACTCCTCGTTATCGTCACTTGCAACGCCGACAAATCCGCCGACGTCATTAAGTGCACGCATTTCATTAAACTGTTGTTTCGTCATAAGTACTTTTCTTGGCTTACTGCCTTCAAACGGACCGATTACGCCCTTCTCTTCAAGTTCATCCATAATTCTGGCAGCCTTTGCATAGCCGATTTTGAGTTTACGCTGAAGCAATGTAGTGGATGCCATCTGATTTTCAACAACAACAGCAATAGCTTTCATTGTTTCCTCATCAGCACCGCTGTCAGGAGAAGCATCAGCGTCTACATGGTAGCCTTCCTTCTTCTTCTCGGCAACTGCCTGCTTCTCAATTTCTTCCATAACGGCGTTATCGTATTCACACTCACCCTGAGCCTTGATGAAATCAACAACGCGTTCAACTTCTTCATCGGAAACATAACATCCCTGAAGACGTACAGGTTTTGAAACACCAACAGGATTAAAGAGCATATCACCGTTACCCAGGAGCTTTTCGGCACCGGCGGTATCAATAATTGTTCTCGAGTCAACCTGCGACGAAACAAAAAGTGCAATACGACTCGGGATATTAGCTTTAATTATACCCGTGATAACATTAACTGACGGACGCTGAGTTGCAATAACAAGGTGCATACCTGCAGCACGAGCCATCTGTGCAAGACGGCATATTGAGTCTTCAACCTCATTTTGAGCAACCATCATAAGGTCAGAAAGCTCATCGATAAAGATAACGATCTGATACATAGGTGTCATTTCGGGGTCTTTTGCTGCCATTTTGTTATAACCCTTTATATCACGTACGCCTTTTTCAGAGAACATCTTATATCTCTTTGTCATTTCAGAAACTGCCCATGCAAGTGCACCTGCAGCTTTTCTCGGATCGGAAACAACAGGTACCATAAGATGAGGTATATCTCTGTAAACTGTAAACTCAACCTGTTTCGGGTCAATCATTATCAGCTTAACTTCTTCGGGATTGGAATTGAAAAGTATACTGATAATCATTGCATTAAGACAAACTGATTTACCCGAACCGGTTGTACCTGCAATAAGCAAGTGAGGCATTTTAGCCAGATCAGTGCAAGTAACATTACCGGAAATATCTTTGCCGAGTGCAACATTAAGCTTACTTGTTGCAGATTTAAATTGAGGTGAATCAATAATTTCGCGCAGACTGACAGTAAGTCTTGTCTTGTTGGGAATTTCAATACCGACAGCCGCCTTGTTAGGAATAGGTGCTTCAATACGAACACCGGATGCAGCAAGATTCATTGCGATATCATCAGCGAGATTTGCAATACGGCTGATTTTGATACCTGGTGCGGGTTGAATTTCATAACGTGTAACAGAAGGACCACGTGCAATATCAACGATTTTTGTTTCGATATTGAAGCTTCTTAGTGTTTCAACAAGCTTATTTGCGTTTGCGGTAAGCTCTTCTTTAATATCGGCATCTCCTGAACTTTGTGCCAATGCAAGACATTCAACATCAGGAAGAACATAGACACGTTCTGGTTCATCGTCCTGATTTTCATCGTCGTTATCAATTGTTGAACGGATATCAGTTTGTTTTTCTGCTTCATTATTAGCACGATTTATAATATCAATTACATCATTTGTATCGGTAATCGGCGATTTGGAAATCGGGATATCGGCAGGTACAGAATCAGTCTCTGCAATGTCAAACGGTAAATCATCGTCTTCTTCATCCTGCATCATTGCATCGGATTTAGAGCTTATATCAACAAAATTCGGAACCGGCATGGGATCAAAAGTAGGCACTTCAGGCGAAGCATCTGTTTTTTCGACATCATCAGCTTCAATATCAATCGATACAACCGGTCGGTTACGAGTCTTTTTGCCTTTATTATTTTTGTGTTCATCATCAAACACATCTTCGCTTTTAGGTGTTCTGTAATCGGTAGGCTTTCTTTTTTTGTTTTCAGATTCCTTATTTCTATTTTTTTCTCGATCTGCTGCTTTGTCTTGAACAAAATCTGAAATCTTGCCGAAAACCATACCGAAAAACTCGATAAGACTTGACATTGTGATACCGGTAAGGAGCATAACCAGAACAAAAAATACAATAAGTAATGTTACGAGTGCGCCCCATTTACCAAAGAAGCCGGATATTACACCACCGAAAAACGAGCCGATTACACCTGAATTGAAGAAGCTGAAACCTTTTGACCATGCTTCCGAAAGCTGTTCAAATAAAGGTGTACCTTTAAGGTAATCGGAACTGTTACCGATAAT
Organism: Acutalibacteraceae bacterium; assembly: GCA_045123695.1. Classification (GTDB taxonomy): domain Bacteria; phylum Bacillota; class Clostridia; order Oscillospirales; family Acutalibacteraceae; genus UBA8612. The sequence goes on along the minus strand of JBGVKJ010000056.1, from coordinate 153,037 downwards.
ATGTAAAATGGATGTAAACATAATTAAAGCTGTGCCTATACCGGTAAGGCGTATAACAAACTTATTCTTTGGCGCATCTTTAGCAATAGATACGGAAGAATAGATAAGCATAAACGGCACTGCTGTTGCACCAAGACCAAAGAATCCGAAGAAAGCATTCTTAATAGCCTGCCATAAATTAGTTTCGCCTTCGTCAACACCGCTGGGGATTACAATTACGCAAAGTAAAAATAATGCTAATGCAAACAACAAACAAGATGTCAATTGGATATTACCTGAAGCACTAACATTTCTTTGATTCTGTTTTTTTCCTGCAGAATCTTTTGATGATTTAGCGGATTTTTTAGCAGATGATTGTGTCGGCTTTTTATTATCGTGTTTATTTTTTTTATTTTGAGCCATTTTTCAAAATTCCTTCTAAAACAATATGATTGGAAGTATTATAACATTTTATTTATAAACAATCAACAAAAGAATGTAACTTTTTATATTTCTTTCACAATATATTGTATTTTTATTATTTTTGATTGACATACTTAAATTTTTGCTTTAATATTACAGTATATGTTTATACGGAGGTACAAATTATGGGCTACAATATAGCGCAAAAGCTAATTAAGAGTCATCTTGTCAGTGGTGAAATGATACCCGGCACAGAAATCGGACTCAAAATTGATCAGACACTTACTCAGGATGCTACAGGTACAATGGCTTATCTTGAGTTTGAAGCTATGGGTGTTGAAAGAGTTAAGACTGAACTTTCTGTCGCTTACATCGATCACAACACACTCCAGACAGGTTTTGAAAACGCTGATGACCACAGATTTATCCAGAGCGTTGCAAAGAAAAGAGGCCTCAGATATTCAAGACCCGGTAACGGTATCTGCCATCAGGTACATCTTGAGCGTTTCGGTAAACCCGGTAAGACACTTATCGGCTCCGACAGCCATACTCCCACAGGCGGCGGTATAGGTATGCTTGCAATCGGCTCAGGTGGTATGGACGTTGCCGTTGCTATGGGCGGCGGTACATATTACATTCCGATGCCCAACGTTGTAAAGGTTAATCTTACAGGTAAACTCAGCCCGTGGGTTGCTGCAAAAGACGTTATCCTCGAAGTGCTCAGAATAATGAGCGTTAAGGGTGGTGTCGGCAGAATTATCGAATACGGCGGCGAAGGTGTAAAAACACTTTCAGTACCTGAGAGAGCAACTATTACAAATATGGGTGCTGAGCTCGGTGCTACTACTTCCGTATTCCCCTCTGACGAAAATACCAAGGCTTTCCTTGCTGCTCAGGGTCGTGAAGAAGATTGGACAGAACTCAAGGCTGATGACGATGCAGAATACGAAAAGATTATTGATATTGATCTTTCAACTCTTGCTCCCCTTGCAGCTATGCCCCATATGCCCGATAATGTAAAATCAGTAACCGAAATCGGTGAAATCAAAGTTGACCAGGTTTGTATCGGTTCATGTACAAACTCCTCACTTATGGATATGCTCAAGGTTGCTGCTATTCTTAAAGGTAAGAAGGTTCATCCTGATGTCAGCCTTTCTATAGCACCCGGTTCAAAGCAGGTTCTTACAATGCTTTCACTTAATGGTGCTCTTGCAGATATGATCGGTGCCGGTGCAAGAATTCTCGAGTCAGCTTGCGGTCCTTGTATCGGTATGGGTCAGTCACCCAATTCAAAGGGTGTATCACTCCGTACATTCAACAGAAACTTTGAAGGTCGTTCTGGTACTGCAGATGCAGGTATCTACCTTGTCAGCCCCGAAGTAGCTGCTGCAAGTGCAATTACAGGTGTACTTACCGATCCCAGAACTCTCGGCGAGTTCCCCGGCATCGAAATGCCCGACAGCTTCCTTATTAACGATAATATGGTTGAGCTTCCCGCTTCTGTTGAAGAGGCTGATTCCGTAGAAATCAAATACGGTCCCAATATCAAACCTTTCCCGACAAGCGTTGCTCTCCCTGACAGCATTGAGGCAAAGGCAGTTCTTAAAGTTGGTGATAATATTACAACTGACCATATTATGCCTGCCGGTGCTAAGATTCTCCCCTACCGTTCAAACATTCCCTACCTTTCAAACTTCTGCTTCCGTCAGTGTGACGAGCACTTCGCAGAAAACTGCAAACGCGAAGGCAGCGGTATGATTATCGGCGGTGCTAACTACGGTCAGGGCTCATCACGTGAGCACGCAGCGCTTGTTCCGCTTTACCTCGGTATCAAGTGCGTTATAACGAAGTCTTTTGCACGAATTCACTGTGCAAACCTCATTAATGCAGGTATTATCCCCTTCACATTCAAGAATTCCGATGATTACGACAAGATAGATCAGAACGATGTACTCTGTCTGCCCGATGTAAAGGCTGAAATTTCTGAAGGTAAAGAAGTAAAGCTTATAAATAAAACAAAGGGTGAAGAATATATCCTCTGCTACGATTTATCAGACCGTCAGCGCGATATGATTCTTGCAGGCGGACTTCTTAACTATACAAGAGAAAACGGAAAGGATGCATAAAAATGTACGAAGCACAAATTAAAGCAGCTGCTGAAAAATACGCAGACCTTCTTCGTGAGCAGCTTGAAAGAAACGAAAGAATAAAATCAATCGGTGATTTCACAGATTACGCAAAGCTCGATAAAATAATTATCGGTATCTGCGGTGGCGACGGTATCGGCCCGATAATCTGTAAAGAAGCTGAAAGAGTACTTCGATATATGCTTGCCGACGAAGTTGCAAGCGGTAAAGTTGAATTCAAGGAAATCGACGGTCTTACAATTGAAAACCGTGTTGCTGCCAATAAAGCTATCCCTGATGATGTTATGGAAGAGCTTAAGGCTTGCCACGTTATTCTCAAAGGTCCGACAACAACACCTCAGGCCGGCGACCCGTGGCCGAATATCGAAAGTGCAAATGTTGCAATGAGAAAGGCTCTTGACCTTTTCTGCAACCTCCGTCCCGTTAAAGTACCCGAAGAAGGTATTGACTGGGCATTCTTCCGTGAAAATACAGAAGGTGCATACGCTGTCGGTTCAAAGGGTGTCAACGTAACAGATGACCTTGCAACAGACTTTGTTGTAACAACAACTGAAGGTACTGAGCGTATTGCTCGCCTTGCTTACAACTATGCAAAAGCTAACGGCAAGGACAGAGTTTCAATCATTACTAAAGCTAACATTATTAAAACAACAGACGGTAAGTTCCTTTCAATCTGTAAGCGTATCGGTGAAGAATATCCCGAAATCACAACAGATGAATGGTATATCGATATCACAACAGCAAAACTTATCGACCCCAAGCGTCGCCGTGATTTCAAGGTATTTGTTCTTCCCAACCTCTACGGTGATATTATTACCGACGAAGCTGCTGAATTTCAGGGCGGCGTAGGTACAGCAGGCAGTGCAAATATCGGTAAGAAGTACGCTATGTTTGAAGCTATTCACGGTTCAGCACCCAGAATGATTCGTGAAGGTCGCGGTGCTTATGCAGATCCCTGCTCAATGCTTCGTGCTGCTGTAATGCTTCTTTCTCACATTGGCTATGTTGATAAAGCAAATGCTCTTGAAGCTGCACTTGATAAGTGTATGCTCACCGAAAGAAAGCTCGTTATCACAGGCCGTGATGACGGTTGCACTTGCAGCGAGTTCGGCGATTACCTTATGGAAACTGTTGAATCTCTTAACTAATTAAAATGTATAAATAAAATTAAGGACTATGCTGTAAATCAATTCAGCATAGTCCTTAATTATTAAGTATTGTTAAAAGAGTTAACTTATTTTCTTTTCAGCTACATTTTCATCGAGCCAAGACAAAACATCTTCCATAACCGTTTTTCTGTCAAAATCGTTGAGGATTTCATGTCTTGAACCTTTATAGAGCTTAAGTTCAACATTATGTCCCGTATTCTTGAGGTCTGTTAAAACCTGCTTTACGCCTTTTCCAAACTCGCCGACAGGATCAGCGTCACCGGATACCATAAGAATGGGTAAACTCTTTCTGACAGTTTTATACCAGTTTTTACCCGAGACATACTTAAGTAGAGAAAAGAGATCACGGAAACCGCAAACAGTAAATGTAAATCCGCAGAATTCATCGGCAACATACTTGTCAACTTCATCATTATCACTGCTGAGCCAATCGAACTCAGTACGTTGAGGCTTGAATTTTTTATTATAAGTACCGAAAGCAACAGAATTGATAAACTCACTTCTGTGCTTTGCTCCTTTACTGCGCGCAATCATATCAGCAAGCTTTATACCCATACCTGCTGCTGGATTATTACCGCTTGTACCGCAGAAAATTGCAGCATCAAGTGTCATATCATACATCTGACAATAAGCTCTTGCAACAAATGAACCCATACTGTGACCAAAGAGCACGACCGGTTTACCGGGAAAAATTTCACGAGCATACTGAGTTATTGTATAACAATCATTTACAAGATTCTTCCAACCGTCTTCTTCACCAAAGAAGCCGAGATTTTCTTTACTGTCAACTGATTCGCCGTGTCCGAGATGGTCATGCACAAATACAGCATATCCGTTTTCTGCAAGAAATGTTGCAAACTCATCATAACGTTCTTTATGTTCAGCCATACCGTGAGCTATTTGAATTACTGCTTTTGAGTTTGCTTTTACAATTGGAGAATAGTATATACCGTGAATAATTACAGGCTTGAGATTTGATTCAACCGTAAAAGCAGTTTTTTCTATTTTCATATTAATCACCACAATTTCAATTATTTAGTTCAATCGGAAACCGTTACTTTTGCAAAGCAAATACGTTTTCTGTTCCATGTATATGTAATATACAACTCATTACCCTTTGCAACTATGGCAGGATATGAATATTCACCGGGCATACATTCAAGTACTGCTCCGAGATTCCATGTTTTTCCGTTATCATCTGAGCAAATAACCGCTAAGGGCGATCTGTACGAATGACTTTTAACGGGATTTAGTACAAGAAAAAGTCTGCCGGAATCTGTTCTTACAATATCAATACCGCTGTTGTTGTTAAACAAAGCAGTTTTGTATGCAGGACACCATGTTTTTCCGCCGTCTGTTGAATCACTTCGGTAAATATAATGTGATTTTGTACGCACAAGCATATGTACATTATTAGGTGAAGACTCCCAAAGAGTAGGCTGAATCATTTCAACAGTTTTGCCGTAACGCTTGGGTATTGCAATATAATCGGTTTTTGTCCACGAATTACAGTCATCATCAGAAACATCGATAAAACATTTCCATTCGTTGTTTTGTTCTGTTGATGCAGGTGCAAGTATACGTCCGCTTTGCAGACGGATTACCTTATTCTTTACAGGTCCCCTGCCGCCACATGTGTCACCTTCTACAAGTTCAACAGGAGTCGACCAAGACTTTCCGTAATCATTTGAAACAGAATAATATGTCTGCCAATCAGGTATTTTTTTACCAACCTTAAAGAACAAAATTAATGAGCCGTCATCTTTTGGGAACAAGACGGGATTCCAGTGAGGTATATCATCAGCGGCAGAAATTCTTACTGCTTTACTCCATCCCTTCTTTCCTTTACTTGAAAACCATATATCAACATCATCGAAACCTTCATCTTTTCCGCCAAACCAGGCAACACCGATCTCGCCGTTATTCATAACAACAACAGTAGATGCGTGACTAGAGCGAGTAGGAGAATTAGTATCATCAATAACAAATTCACGTTTAATATCAAACTTCATATTCGTACCTCCTCTTATTAAATATAGGATAGCAAAGCCGAGCTTAAATTGCAAGCATTTTTAAAAGTATACAAGCATAGAATTATCCTGAGGTGCTGATATGAGAAATGCAAAACTTCTGATGATTAATACGGTAATACTGACACTCGGCAGCTTTTTGATGCGCACAATATCGGTTTCTTTCAATATTTATCTGACAAATATAATTGGCTCTTCGGGAATGGGCTTATTTCAGCTGATAATTGCCGTTTATGGTCTTGCTGTCACGTTTGCGAGTGCCGGAATTAAGCTCGGAACAACTCGGCTTATAACCGAGGCTTTGAGTACAACAAATCAAAGCACACGTAAAATTATAAAAATGTGTCTGAAATACGCCGTTGCAATCAGCTCGATAATTTTTATTTTGATGTATTTATCTTCTGATTTAATTGCAGAAAAATGGATTTGTGACAAACGTGCCGCTGATTCAATCAAAATTCTTGCTTTAAGCTTGCCTCCGATTTCCGTTTCCGCTTCACTCAACGGTTATTTCACAGCAAGGAAAAATATTATTAAATATTCAGGTGTACAGCTTGCAGAGCAATTAAGCAAAATATTGATAACAGTTATATCACTCAATTTTTTTGGAAATACAGGGCTGGAATATTCTTGCTTTGCAATCGGATTCGGTATGACTTTTTCTGAGCTGATTTCTGCGTTCTTAGCATATATTACCTATATTACAGACAGTAAAAAGTTTGATAAATTTAATTCATTTAAGCTGCCACTAAAAAAATTGTTACATATCACCGTACCGGATGCGGTAGGCGCAGCCTTCAGGTCAATACTGTTAACTGTTGAACATCTTCTTATACCTCGTGGGTTTGAAAAATCAGGTCAGAGCGCTGTGCAATCAATGAGCGTATACGGATTAATACATGGTATAGCGTTGCCGATAATACTCTACCCTTCTGCGGTTATGACCTCATTATCGTCACTGCTTGTACCGGAGCTGGCAAAATATAAGCTTCTTAAGCAAAACGACAAAATAAGTTATATATCGTCTACCGTATTAAAGTTATCTTTTGTTTTTTCGTTTGCAATAGGGAGCTTTATTTTTTTCTTTGCCGATACAGTATCTCTTGCAATATATGAAAGTACAGAATCAGCCTATTATCTTAAGCTGTTGAGCGTACTTGTACCTATAATGTACACCGATATGATCACCGACGGACTCCTTAAAGGTCTTGACTGTCAGGCAGCGTCTATGAGATACAATATATTTGATTCGGCTTTATGCGTTATATTGGTGTATTTAATTTTACCTAAATATGCTATAAAAGGATATATTTTCATTTTGTTTATCAGTGAAATAATCAATTTTGCTCTAAGTATAAATAAGTTAGCAAAAGAAACAACACTTAATATAAATTTGTATAACGATATTATTAAGCCTGTTATTTGCGGATGCGGATGCTGCTCAGTATTAAGTCTGATTTCAAGAAACAGTTTTATTGGTGCTTTGTCGGCAAAATTTCAGTTGATTTTATTTGTAATCGGCAGCGGAGTGATATATTTCATTTGTATATATTATTCCGAAAGTATAAGCAGAAAAGATATAAAAAACTACAGGATGTTAATAAAAAATCAAAGTTACGCTTGACTAACCGCAATGTTACAGATATTATCATATATATTAATACTAAAGGATGAAAAAAATGACTAACCTGCTTATAAAAATTTTTATACGCGATCGTGAAAACACAACTTCGCCGAAAGTTCGTACGGCATACGGCACATTAAGCGGTGCTGTAGGCATTTTGGTAAATATCTTACTTTCTATCGCAAAACTTATAATCGGTTCAATTTCACATAGTATTGCAATAACCGGCGATGCTCTCAATAATTTATCCGATGCTGCAAGCTCGGCAATATCTTTGCTCGGATTCAGAATTTCATCAAAACCTGCTGACGAAAAGCATCCTTACGGTCATGGCAGACTTGAATATCTGTGCGGTCTTGCTGTAGCAGTAATTATAATGTTTATGGGTCTTGAGCTTATAAAAAGCTCTGCAGCAAAGATATTTTCTCATGAAAAACCCGAATTCAGTTTAGTAGCAATAGCAGTACTTGTTATTTCAATTTTAGGAAAACTCTGGCTTGCCCTTTTTAACCGAAAAATCGGCAAAGCTATCAATTCCGATACCGTAGATGCAGTTGTTAAAGACAGCTTGAGTGATATTGCCGCTACAACAGTTTCCATACTGTCTCTTATTCTTTCTCAGTATTTCAGCTTACCGTTTGACGGAATTTTCGGCGTTATTGTTTCGTTATTTGTTCTTTGGGCCGGTATCGGTGTTTTCCGTAACACAAGCTCTTCTCTTCTCGGTCAACAGCCCGAGCCTGAAACCGTTAAAATGATTGAGGAGAAGATTTTGTCTTACGAAGGCGTTTACGGCGTACATGACCTTATTGTGCACGATTACGGCCCCGGAAGATGTTTTGTAACAGCACATGCGGAAGTACCTTCAGATACTGACATTATGGTAAGCCATGACCTTATGGATGTAATTGAGCAAGATTTTAAACGCGATACTTCATATGTTTTGACTCTTCATATGGACCCGGTTGTAATGGATGATGAAAAAACCAATAATGCTAAGGAAATGATAGCTCAGATTATTGCAGAAATTCATCCTTCTTTGTCTTTCCATGATTTTCGTATGGTGTCAGGCCCCCATCATACCAATCTGATTTTTGATGTTGTTATTCCGTTTTCTGTAAAGCTTGACAGCAAAACAGTAGTTAATACAATTAACGATAATATTCACAAAAAGAATGAAAAATATTATGCTGTAATTACTATTGACCACAGCTACACATAATTACGACAGGCTTTTGTTATTTTCAACAAAAGCCTGAGTTTTTTTACAAAAATATTTTAAAATAAATAACTTTATAAAAGGTTTACAAAATCAAATATATTATGTACAATATATATTGATTGGTGTAGAGTGTGCACACTATATAATAAATCAAAGGAGATTTGTAACCGTGAAATTCAATGAGTTTGATGACAAATTTCAGACTATCCCTAACGGACCGCTTGGTATAATTGCATTACCCGGCTGTGAGGAGCTTGCCAAGAAAATTGACTGGTATCTCACTTCCTGGAGATCAGAAAGACATGCTGAACATAAGGAAACACTTCATTTCCGTGGTTATGACCGTCCTTCTTATCTTATCGATGTCCGTTTTCCCAGATTTGGTACCGGTGAAGGTAAAGCAACAATCCACCAGACAGTTCGCGGTTTCGACCTTTTTATAATCTGCGACTGCTTTAATTACGGCATTACATATAATATGTACGGTATGGATGTTCCTATGAGTCCGGACGAGCATTTTGCCAACCTCAAGCGAGCAATCAGCGCTGTTGGCGGCAAGGCTAAGAGAATTACCGTAATTATGCCTATGCTTTATGAAGGCAGACAGCACAAGCGTTCATCCCGTGAGTCTCTTGACTGTGCCAATATGCTTCAGGAGCTCTGCCACGATATGGGTGTTGACAACATCATTACTTTTGATGCTCACGACCCCAGAGTTCAGAATTCAATTCCCCTCAGCGGTTTTGAAAACGTTCAGCCTGTATATCAGATGATTAAGGCTATGACAAAAACAATCGATGACCTTCATTTTGATAAAGATCACCTTATGGTTATCTCCCCTGACGAAGGCGGTATGGGTCGATGCATCTACTACTCAACTGTTCTTGAAGTTGAGCTCGGTATGTTCTATAAGCGTCGTGACTTTACACGCATAGTTAACGGTAGAAACCCCATCATCGCTCACGAATTCCTCGGTGCAAACGTTGAAGGCAAGGATGTTATCATTGTTGACGATATGATTTCATCTGGCGAATCAATGATTGAAGTTGCTACAAAGCTCAAGGGGCTTAAGGCAAACCGTGTATTTGTATGTACAAGCTTTGGTCTTTTCTGCAACGGTCTTGATGATTTTGACGAAGCATACGAAAAAGGCATTATTGACAAGGTCTTCACAACAAACCTTATTTACCGTACACCTGAGCTTCTCTCCCGTAAATGGTATGCTGAAGTTGATCTTTCTAAGTATGTATCATACATTATCGATACTCTTAACCACGACCTTTCTGTAAGCGGTCTTCTTGACCCTGCAGACAGAATCGAAAATCTTCTTGTCAGCAAAGGTTACAAAGCTCCCAAAGAGAAATAATGTTTATTTTAAGCGGTCTTTTATGACCGCTTAATTTTTTTATAAATTTTAAAAAAACTATTGACAATCATCAGAAAATTGTTATAATAACAGTAACGATTATCGTTATTGTATGGAGGTGATAAAATGTCAATGAAATACAGCCGTCAGCGTGAGCTGATTCTGGATAATCTTTGTTCCCGTACTGACCACCCCACAGCCGACGAACTGTACATTGATTTGAAAGCTGTTTTACCAAATCTCAGTCTCGGCACTTTATATCGAAATCTGGCGCTTCTATCCGATAACGGAACTATATTAAAATTCCATTGCGGTACAGCTGATAGGTTCGATGGTAATAACGAACTTCATTATCATCTGATCTGCGAAAAATGCAACAGATTATACGATCTTGAACACAGTCCCCTATCAGACTTGAACAACATGTTCGCCACAAGTTATAAAGGAATCATCAATTCACATTTATTGGTCTTTTACGGAGTTTGCGAAAAATGCAATTACTCTGTTTAATAAAAAATTATTAAAATTATATTTTGGAGGAAATTTATTATGAAAAAGTTTGTTTGTTCAGTATGCGGTTATGTTCACGAAGGCGATTCAGCTCCTGAATTCTGCCCCCAGTGCAAAGTTCCCGGTTCAAAGTTTAATGAGCAGAGCGGCGAAATGACTTGGGCTGCAGAGCACGTTGTAGGTGTAGCAGCAGGTGCTCCCGAAGAAATCATCGAAGGTCTCAGAGCTAACTACATGGGCGAATGCACTGAGGTTGGTATGTACCTTGCTATGGCAAGAGTTGCTCACAGAGAAGGCTACCCCGAAATCGGTCTCTACTGGGAAAAGGCAGCTTACGAAGAGGCTGAGCACGCTGCAAAGTTTGCAGAGCTTCTCGGCGAAGTTGTAACAGACAGCACAAAGAAGAACCTCGAGATGAGAGTTGAAGCTGAAAACGGCGCAACTCAGGGCAAATTTGACCTTGCAAAGATGGCTAAAGAGCTTAACCTCGACGCTATCCACGATACAGTTCACGAGATGGCTCGTGACGAAGCAAGACACGGCAAGGCATTCGCAGGCCTTCTTCAGAGATATTTCGGTTAATTAAATCAGCATTTTCCCGGGAGCAGGTTTAACCTGCTCCCCTTTTTGTTTTCGGTAACAAGAATTATTATAAAGAAGAATCAAATATAAATAATACATGAATTATATCTGATAATATCACCAATAATATCTGTGAGGAGGTAATAATATGAAAAGATATGTTTGTCCTTGCGGTTATATTTATGACCCTGAAATCGGTGACCCTGATAACGGTATTGCTCCGGGTACCCCTTGGGAAGAAGTACCGGATAGTTGGGTATGTCCTGTATGTTCAATAGGAAAAGAAGGGTTTGCAGAAGAATAAAAAAAGATGCAGCTTACGCCCACACCCGCTAAGGCAGTATTTGTTTCTCGAGTAAAATCCCCCGTATCTTTGACAAAAGCCTCGCAAGGCGACAGCCTTGCTGCGTTTTGGCTTCGATACAAGGAATTTTATACTCTTACGAAACTGCGAAGCACTTTAAAACGAATTTTTAAGATACAAGAAAAGGAAAATCCCATAGATAATGCTTTACGCATATCTGTGGGATTTGACGCATTATTGCACTAAAAAATTCACGTTTTAAAGAAATACTTCCTTACCGGGCGTGGGCGAACTTTCACAGCTCTTTTTATCTTTTTGTTACAGCTATAAGGTTTTGCTTATTTAGATATTAACCGAAAATTCCTTCAAAAAGAGGAATATTGAAACCGAGCTGTGTGTTATCGTAGTATCTGCCGATGTTGTTTATAAAGCCTGCAATAAAGCTGATTACATCAATAAGCGGATAGTACCACTTTGCAGGTGTTTTGTATGTGTGACCGCCTTCATCGGTTGTTTTTTCGATTGTAAGGCTGCCGATTTTTTCATCACTCTCAAGTACATAGGAATTGATAACAATTGAGTCTTCGCTGAAATCTATAAGATTGTAAATCTTTTCTTCTGTAAGGTAGCTGTGGCCTATGTTTTCACTCAGACCGATATCGTCATCGTTACGGGGATTGTTGATTGAACCTGATACCATATAAACAGTACCTTCGGGGTTAGTAACTTTGCCGCCGTTTTCGGTAACTGTTACGGTTTTGTTGTTGTACAGTACATTTGAAATTGTGTAATAATGGCTGTGGCCGAGTAAGCAAAGGTCAAAACCGAATTCGTCGGCAATAGGTGCCCACATCATTCGAAGAAATTCGTTTTCGCTCTCTCTGTGAGGGATTCGGCCGCTGTAAAGGTCGTGATGCATTACAGCAACTCTCCACTTTACATCGGGGTTAGCTTCGACAGCTTCTTTTACAAATCTGCGATGGTCAGCCATGCTGATGTTGTTACTGTCCATCATAAGGAAGAGTACATCACCTTTTACAAACCAGTAGTCTGTGCCGACGTATGACTTGAGTCGCATTTTTGCTGTGTTGGGCTGGAATGTGAAGAAACGGTAGTCAACGCTCTTTCTGTCGTGGTTGCCGATTGATGTTGCAAAAGGAATTGACTTAATGTAAGGTGTTGAGCAAAGACCGACGTATTCTTCGCGAAGGCCGTCGCTCGCCTGGTCGCCTGCAGAAAGAATAAGGTCTACGGTGTTGCCTTGGAGTGCGGCTTTTACAGATGCGGCTGTGATGACTGTATTGAGGTTGTACGCTTTGTCACGGATAGAGTTTTCATCTTCGTCACTTTTAGAAATGTGAATATCGGTTGTGTACATTGCGGTAAATGATTTGTCGTTGTCAGTAGTGAATGTATAAACACCGCTTCTGAAATCACCTGACTGACAGTAGTAGCTGTATACTTTGCCCGCTTCAAGGCCGCTGATTACAGCACCGAGTCTGTAATCACCCTGAGGTGTGGGATTTGCTACTGTGTTAAAAGTGTTTACTTTTGTACCTGCTGCATTGAGCAGTGTAACAGTACCGCTGTCAACATCCGAATACCACGAAACATATCTTTCGGTTTCGTCACTGCCCGGTGTCATCATAACGGCTGCATCAATGATTTGAGTTGATGAAGCATAGTAAGAATTCCATGCATCCTGTGTTAAGCTCTGTGCACCTGATGTGAATGCTGTGCCCGTAATAAAAATTATGATTGCTGTTGCTAAGGATAAAACTCTGTGAAGCTTTTTCATAATCAATTCTCCTTTGCAGAATATAATAAATGATTATATACCTAAAATCGAATAAAAGTCAAGCGAAGAAGATATTTTTGCCCGACTTGTTGACCGATATTGCAGGATGTGGTAATATTAATCCATAATATATTTTTCAGGAGTGTGTTTCCATGTCTGATTTTAAACCCGTACTCAGATTTATCGCTTCGAGCGATATTCACTATAATCGCGAAGACCCTTCAAGGCTTCATAATTATGAAAAAGGTCTTGAGCTTGCATACAAGTATGCGGCAGGTCAGGAATATGATAAAATTGACGCCCTCTATGTAGTAGGCGATTTTGCTGACAGCGGAAGTGAAGAGCAGTTTAACGATTTCCGTAAAACTCTCGATACCTGCGTAAAGCCCGAAACAAAATGGATGCTTACAATGGCAAGTCACGAGTATTTTTCAGATGACGGTGAGGCAGGTGCGCTTAAAAGACTTAAAGAAATTATGAAGCAGGAGCCCGATAACCATATTGTTATCAATGGCTTCCACTTTATCAGCGTTACCACAACGAGAGGCTGCAAATTCAGTGACGAAAAGCGTGAGTGGATTAAGAAAGAGCTTGCCGCAGCTGCTGCAGATGATCCTTTTAAGCCGATTTTCTTCTTCCAGCATCCCCATATTCAGGGCACTGTTTACGGTAACGTTTACTGGGGTGAAGACGAAATCACCGACATCCTTATGAATTATCCGCAGATTATCGATTTTTCGGGCCATTCTCACGCGCCCGTCAACGATCCGCGTTCAATTCATCAGCAGCACTTCACCTGCGTAGGCACAGGCAGCTTCAAGTATTTTGAGCTTGATGAGTTTGATAAGGTTTACGGCACTGTACCGCCCAACGAGCAGAATGCTGCACAGTTTATTATTGTCGAGGCTGATGCCGCAGGTAAGGTTGTAATCCGTCCTTATGACGTTATAACAGAGCGATTCTTCGGCTATGAGTGGACTGTTGAAACTCCGTGGGAGCCCGACAGCTTTACATATACCGATGAACGTTATCTTACCGATGTAAGACCTTATTTTGCACTCGATGCGGCGCTTGAGCTTACGGTTGACGGTAACAGCGTAAATGTTAAATTTGACCAGGCAAAGATTGAGGAAGACAGAATTAACGACTATAAAGTTACTGTCAGACGTAAGTCAGACAACGCTATTGTCAAGCAGGTCTGCTTCTGGTCAAGATACTATCTCAACGATATGCCCGCAACGGTTGAGCAGAAGATAACCGAGCTTGATGCAGGTGAATATATTGCAGAAATCACAGCACAGGGCTTCTGGAAAAACAAGTCAATCAATAAGCTCTGCGGCGAGTTTACAATCAAATAATATCTGCCGCCCTTCTTTCATAGTATTAAGAAGGGCGGTGATTTTTTATGTTTACCGAAGTTCTTAAGTCTGTTTTTCTGGGCGTAATTGAAGGTATAACCGAGTGGCTTCCCGTAAGCAGTACGGGGCATATGTTACTTGTTGATGAATTCATAACACTCAATATGACTGACAGCTTCAAAGAGCTGTTTTTTGTTGTAGTTCAGCTTGGTGCAATTGCGGCTGTAGTACTTCTTTTTTGGCGCAGAATGTTGCCGTTTGAATTAAAAAGCGGAATAAGATTAAAGAAGAATACAGTATCGTTATGGGTTAAAATTGCGCTTGCCTGTGTGCCCGGAGCCGTTATAACCTTGCTTTTTGATGATTTTACGGAAACTTATCTTCATACTCCGTCAGTGATTGCTTATGCGTTGATTTTTTACGGTCTGGCATTTATTCTTATCGAAATTAAATCCGGAAAAAGACAAATCAAAACACAGTCTTTAGAAGAAATATCGTATAAAGAAGCACTGCTTATCGGTCTGTTTCAGGTGCTGTCAATTGTTCCCGGTACATCACGCTCCGGTGCTACGATTGTCGGCGCTCTTCTTATCGGTGTGTCGCGTGTTGCGGCGGCTGAATTTACCTTTTTTCTTGCCGTGCCCGTAATGTTTGGTATGAGCTTTCTCAAGCTTATAAGCTTCGGCTTTAACTTTTCCGTGGCTGAAATAATTGTACTTTTAACAGGTACGGTTACAGCTTTTCTGGTGTCGCTTGCTGTTGTTAAATTTCTGCTTGGGTATATCAGAAAAAAAGATTTCAAGCTGTTCGGGTATTACCGCATTGTTCTGGGTGCCGTGATATTGATTTACTATGCAGTTTGAACAAAATAAGCCCGTTTTACGGAAGGCGTTTTTCATTTAGTTTATTGAAATTTAATTTTTATGTATTGACTTCACATTTATTGTGTGATAATATTTTAAAAGCTTTATATTTTATAATATTAATAAAGGAGATCTCTTTATGGAAATACAACTTCAGGAGCTTATTGAACAGATTAAAAAAGACGGTGTTCAGGCAGCTGAAGCTCAGGCGGAGGCTATAATTAATGCCGCAAATGCTGAGGCAGACAGAATTGTTGCCGATGCAAAAGCTCAGGCAGAAAAACTTGTTGCCGATGCTAAGGCTGAAAACGAGCGTACCGTTAAATCAGCCGAGGATGCTATCCGACAGGCAGGCCGCAACCTTCTTATTTCCTTCAGAGAAAGTGTTGCAAGGGAGCTTAAGGCAATAGCAGGCGAGAGTGTCAACGCTGTATATTCTTCTGATGATTTTGCGGCACTTATCGTAAAAGCTGTCGAGTGCTGGGCTTCCAAAGGTGATGCTGATGACCTCGCAGTAGTTCTCAGCCCCGACGACCTCAAGTCACTTGAGCAGACCGTGCTTGCAGCTCTCAAGGCAAAGATGCTCGGCGGTGTTACTCTCAAAGCAAACGATAACCTTGACGGCGGCTTCCGTATAGCAGTTAAAGACGGTGCAGCTTATTACGATTACTCTGCCGAGGCAGTTACCGATATGCTTGCTAATTACCTCAGCCCCAGAGTTACCGCACTGCTGAAAGAGGCTGAATAATTATGGCAGAATATTATCTTGTTGCCCAGCTGCCGTCGCTCGATGCGGTAGGCGAGAATACGCCTGTTCCGATTACTCAGGAGCGTTTTGACGAGCTGTGCAACCGTTTGTTAAATAAAAAAGCACGCGAAGTGCTTAACGGGCTTACTCTTGCACCGCCCAGAATTCCCGAAAAATCAGGCTCGGCTCTGGTTGAAGCTTGGAATAACGGTGAGCGTAATCTGCGACTTGTGCTCGCCAAACTGCGTGCTGAAAAAACGGACAAGCAGTTCGATTTTGACATAAGGTCTGTGTCGGATACACTCTTGCAGGCGGCACGCACTGCAGTTGATGCCGAAACTCCTATGGACGCAGAGAAGATTCTTAACCGTTACAGGCTTGATTTTCTCGAAACTCTCAGACCTGCGGACTCTTTTTCGCAGGAGTTTGTTTTCTACTACGGATTAAAGCTGAAGCTGATTTTAAGAATCAGACAGTTTGATACAGCAAGCGGTGAAGCCGCTTACAGGAGTATTTACGACTCCATTATTAACTCAGACAGATCGGAGGTTGCACAATGACCGATACTAAAGGTAAGGTTGTAAGTGTAAACGGTAACCTCGTTTCCGTTAAGTTTGACGGCAACGTTTCAATGAATGAGCTTTGCTACGTTATTGTTGACGGCACAAGACTCAAGAGTGAGGTTATCCGTATACGCGGTGATATAGCACAGATTCAGGTTTATGAAATGACGGGCGGCATCAAGTGCGGCGACGAAGTCGAATTCGACGGAGATATGCTCTCTGCACAGCTTGGCCCCGGTCTTCTCGGACAGATTTATGACGGACTTCAGAATCCGTTGCCTGCATTGGCTGAACAGGCAGGCTGGTTCCTTCAGCGCGGTGTATATGCTGAAAGTCTTGACTCCGAAAAGAAGTGGGAGTTTACACCTACAGCAAAGGTTGGCGACACACTTCGTGCAGGTGAATATATAGGCACAGTACCTGAAGGCCCCTTTACTCATAAGATTTTTGTTCCTTTCTATCTGCTTGGTAATTATAAGCTCAAGTCAATAGCAGATAAGGGCGAATATACAGTCAACGAAACCGTTGCTGTTTTAACGGACGAGCGCGGCCGTGAGGTCAACGTTTCAATGTCGTTCAAGTGGCCCGTTAAGCGTGCGGTTGATTGTTACAGCGAAAGACTTGCACCCGTTGAAACAATGGAAACAAAGGTTCGTCTTATCGACTCCTTGTTCCCCGTTGCAAAGGGCGGCACATACTGTATTCCCGGTCCTTTCGGCGCAGGTAAAACAGTTTTACAGCACACAACATCCAAGTATGCCGATGTTGATATAGTTATTATTGCTGCTTGCGGTGAGCGTGCAGGTGAGGTTGTCGAAACTCTTACCGAGTTCCCCGAGCTGACCGACCCCAAAACAGGCCGCTCACTTATGGAGCGTACAATTATCATCTGTAATACTTCCTCAATGCCCGTTGCATCGCGTGAGGCTTCGGTTTATACTTCGGTTACACTTGCCGAGTATTACCGTCAGATGGGTCTTAATGTCCTTCTTCTTGCCGACTCTACTTCACGTTGGGCACAGGCTCTGCGTGAAATGTCAGGCAGACTTGAGGAGATTCCGGGTGAAGAAGCATTCCCCGCATATCTCGAATCTTATATCGCAGCATTCTACGAAAGAGCAGGCTATGTCCGTCTGCCCGACGGCACTACAGGTTCTGTCACAATCGGCGGTACGGTTTCACCTGCAGGCGGTAACTTTGAAGAGCCTGTTACACAGGCAACTCTTAAGGTTGTCGGTGCTTTCCACGGTCTTTCACGTGAGCGCTCAGACGCAAGAAAGTATCCTGCAATTGACCCGCTTATTTCGTGGTCAAAGTATAAATGTGTTATCGACCCTGCAAAGTCATCCTTCTTCAAGAGTATGATTTTCCACGGCAGTGAAATTGACTCAATGATGAAGGTTGTCGGCGAAGAGGGTACAAGCCTTGAGGACTATATCATCTATCTTAAGTCCGAAGTGCTTGATTCGGTTTATCTTCAGCAGAATTCATTTGACCTTGTCGAATCTAACTGCGGCACAGTCCGTCAGCGATACGTTACCGATAAACTTGTCTATGTTCTCGGCAGTGACTATTCGCTTGACAATAAAGACGATGCACGTGATTTCTTCAACCGTATCCGTCAGAGATTTATTGACTGGAACTATACAGAATTTGAAAGCGATGCATTTAAAAATGCAGAGAGTGAAATCGATGCTCTTTACAACGAGGGCAAAGGCAAAACAACCCGTGAAGCAGAGCTTTTGTTAAAAGGTGGTGAGTGATAATGAGTAAAGTTTACAATAAAATTGAATCCGTTACTGGTAACGTTATTACCGTTAAAGCTGAGGGTATCCGATATAACGAGCTTGCTCAGATCAACACCCGTTTTGGTAAATCACTCGCTCAGGTAAATAAGATTGACGGCGACATCGTTTCGCTTCAGGTTTTCGCAGGCGGCAAGGGCGTTTCAACAGGTGACGAGGTGCGCTTCCTCGGCCACGAAATGCGCGTTTCTTTCAGCGATGACCTTATAGGCAGAATCTTCAACGGCTCAGGTGAGCCGAGAGATAAAGGCCCTGCACTCAGTGAGAATATGCAGCCTATCGGCGGCCCCTCCGTCAACCCGACAAAGCGTATTCTCGCTAACCGTATGATGCGTACAAACATCCCGATGATTGATATGTTCAATACTCTGGTTGTTTCGCAGAAGCTTCCGATTTTCTCAATTTCGGGTGAACCTTACAATCAGCTTCTTGCACGTATTGCCCTTCAGGCTGAGGCTGACGTTATCGTCCTCGGCGGTATGGGCCTTAAGTATGACGACTTCCTTTACTTTAAAGAGGAACTTTCAAACGGCGGTGCACTCAGTAAAACAGTTATGTTTATTCACACAGCATCCGACCCGACGGTTGAATGTATGATGATTCCTGATATGGCTCTTGCTGTTGCCGAGCAGTTTGCTCTGCAGAATAAGGACGTATTGGTGCTCCTTACCGATATGACAAACTTTGCCGATGCGATGAAAGAAATCGCAATCACTCAGGAGCAGGTTCCCTCTAACCGTGGTTATCCAGGTGACCTTTATTCGCAGCTTGCCGCCCGTTATGAAAAGGCGGTTGACTTCAACGATTCAGGTTCCGTTACTGTTCTTGCGGTTACCACAATGCCGGGTGATGACGTTACTCACCCCGTGCCCGATAATACAGGCTATATTACAGAGGGTCAGTATTATCTCAAGGGCGGTCGTATCGAGCCTTTCGGTTCTCTTTCACGACTCAAGCAGAATGTCAACGGCAAAACCCGTAAAGACCACCGTGCACTTATGGATTCGATGATTCGTATGTATTCATCTTATAAGGAAACGCTGGAAAAGAAAAATATGGGCTTCTCAATGAGCCGTTGGGATGAAAAACTGCTTAAATACGGTAAGCTGTTTGAAGATAAGCTTATGGATTTGTCGGTTAACCTTACTCTTGAGCAGGCACTCGACCTCGGTTGGGAAATCCTTGCAGAGTGTTTTGAGAAAGACGAAACCGGCATCAAATCCGACCTTACAGACGAATTCTGGCCTAAGTAAGGAGGATTAAAATTTGGCAAAAATCAAGTTAACTAAAAATGAGTTAAAGGTACAGAAGGATGCACTCAAGATGTACCGGAGATATTTGCCTACACTGACACTTAAAAAGCAACAGCTTCAGGCCGAAATACGAACAATAGAAGCAAAAGCCGAAACGGTAAAGAAAGAGAAGGCTGCACTCGAAAGAGGCTTCAATTCCTGGATTGCCGTTTTCAGCGAAAGAGATGCTTTCCCTGACGGAATAATCACCGTCAGCAATATCCGTAAAGGCTACGGCAATATTGCAGGTGTCGAAATCCCGACCTTTGAGGGTGCGGATTTTGCAAGAGGGGACTATGATTTGTACGAAACTCCGCTGTGGGTTGATATAGCTGCAAATCATATGGAAAAAGCAATGCTTCTCGACCTTGAGGCAGAGGTGTTATTTGAGCAGGTGCGACTGCTTGAGGCAGAGCTTCTTGCAACCTCACAGCGAGTTAATCTGTTTGAAAAGGTAAAAATCCCCGAAACTCAGGAAAATATAAGAAAAATATCTATCTATCTGGCAGACCAGCAGGTCAGTGCCGTTGTGCGTTCAAAGATTTCAAAACGCAAAATCGCCGCACGTGACAGCGCATCTTCATCAGAGGAGGTGTACTCGTTATGATCGTGCCTATGAAAAAAGTTTCTCTTATCATTATGGGCGATAAAAAATCCGAAACGCTTCGCAAACTGCGAAAGCTCGGTATTCTTCACGTTGAAATTGCCGAGGGCTCGGGTAAAAAGCTCGATGAGCTGAAAGAAAAGGTTTCTTTACTCGAAACTGCCGCTTTTACCGTTACGGATAAGAAGAAAAAGAAAAAAATCCAAGCAGTCGATGCTGATGCATCCGAAGCTTTTGCAGTATCTGAAGATATTCTTGCTCTTACACAGGAGAAGAAAAAACTTCTTGATGAACGTACGGTTCTTACTGCAGAAATCGACAGGCTTGCAGGCTGGGGTGAAGTTGACCCCGATGAAATTAAGGCTCTTGCCGATAAAGGCTATGATATTTCGTTATACGAAGTGCCTGAATCAGTTTACAAAAGCCTTGATGAAAGCGTAAAAACACTGTGTATCGGCAAAACAAAGTCTTCGGTTAAGTTTATGGTGCTGACCAAAAGTGATGACAGCGAAGATAAAGAGCCGGACTCGCTTAAGAATTTCCGCTTTGAGTTACCTGAAAGCTCAACAGCTGAGCTGAAAAAGAGAGCAGACAGCATCAATACCGATATTGAAGAGATTGATAAGAAACTCAGCTCTTATGTTGCGTATTCCGACAGTATAGTCAAGGCTGTTGAGGTTTGCGAAACAGATATTGAGTTTGAAACTTATGCAACCGGTATGTCTGATGAAGCTCTGAACGAAAATAATGTTTCGGTTTCGTATTTCACCGGTTATATCGAAGCCGATAATGTTGAAAAGCTTAAGGCTGCGGCAAAAGAAAACTCGTGGGGTCTTGTTATTGAAGACCCGACAGAAGAAGATAATGTGCCGACAAAGCTTAAAAACAATAAGTTTGTAAGCCTTATTTATCCGCTTACCGATTTCCTCGGTACTGTGCCCGGTTATTTTGAGTATGATATTTCGGGCTGGTTCCTCGGCTTTATACTCATATTCTTCGGAATAATTTTCGGCGACGGTGCATACGGTCTGCTGATTACCGCAGGCGCGGCGGCATTGATTATCAAGTCTCTCGTATCGAAAAAAGAGGTTTCACCCGCATTTCTGTTGGTAGGGCTTTTCGGTCTGTCGACAATTCTCTGGGGCACGCTTACCTGTACTTGGTGCGGTCTTCCGGCAGAGCAGATTCCCGTATGGCTGCAAAAACTGTCGATACCCGTAATCTCAAACGTATATGCCGACAAAATATGGTATCCTTTCTGGACTAACGGTCAGGCAGGCCTTACAACTGCGCAGAATCTTCAGATTTTCTGTTTCACATTGGCTCTTGTACAGCTTGTTGTGGCTCATATCAAAGCCGCTGTACGTAACAGAAAGTCCGTTAAAGTGCTTGGTGATATAGGCTCTGCGTTACAGCTTATCGGCGTGTTCTATGTAGTTCTCAGCTTTGTTGTCAATGCTGAGGTGTTCACCTTCGGGCTTGTGCTTGGCGGTGTACCTGTAGGTATGGTTGCACTCGCTCTTGTCGGTGTGGGCTTTGTGATGAGCTTCGTTTTCTCAAACTATGAGGGCAGCGTTATCAAATCCGTGCTTGCCAGTGTCAAGAACATTGTTTCCGTATTGCTCGGCGTTGTAAACGTTTTCTCTGATATAGTTTCTTATATCCGTCTTTGGGCGGTCGGTCTTGCAGGTGCGGCTATTTCCGCAACAGTAAACGAGCTTGCAGGTCCTCTGCTCGGCAACTTTATGTTTATGATTCTTGCGATTGTGCTTCTTGTATTCGGTCACGGACTTAATATGATTCTCAATGTGCTTTCTGTTATTGTCCACGGTATACGACTTAATACACTTGAGTTTTCATCGCATCTCGATATGTCCTGGAGCGGACATAAATTCAAACCCTTTAAAGAAACAAACTGATTTATAAAGGAGATTTAATTATGAATTTCGGATTATTAGCAACAGCTCTGTCAATGGGTATTGCCGCAATCGGCTCGGCAATCGGTATCGGTATCGCAGGTCAGGCATCAATCGGCGCGTGGAAAAAGTGCTATATGAGCAATAAGGCAGCACCCTTCATTCTTACGGTTTTCGCAGGTGCTCCTCTTACACAGACTATCTACGGCTTCCTTCTTATGCAGCAGATGCAAGGCTCCGATAAAGATCCCGCATTCCTTCTCGGTCTCGGTATTGCTTCAGCTATTGCAATGGCAGTTTCTGCTGTTGTTCAGGGTAAAGCAGGTGCTGCAGGTGCAGATGCACTTGCTGAAACAGGCAAGGGTTTCTCACAGTACATTACCGTTGTCGGTCTTTGTGAAACGGTTGCTCTTTTCGCACTCGTTTTCAGTATGGTTGCTCTCGGTTAACATTTACTTTATCAAAGCAAAAACCTCCGCAATTTGCGGAGGTTTTTTACGTTTATCCGTTGTATTCTGCTGCATATTTTGTAAGGTCGGGTGAGTTGGGGCGTATTTCGTAGCCTTGCCATGCAACAACTCTGTTTTCGCAGGGGATTACGAGCAGATTCTGTCCGTTCAAGCCACCTTTGTTGTATGAATCCTTTATACCGTTGGGTGCAAACTCATACTGCCTTTCAAGTACGGTCTTTACCCATTCTTCGCTTACTATTCTCTTGCCTGCATATTTGCCGCCATTCAGATAAACTGCGCCGAGCTTTATCATATCCTCGGTTCTTATATACAGCCCCGTTGCACCTATTGCGTGACCTTGCGGACAGCAGCTCCATGCCGCTTCTTTAAATCCGAGAGGAAGAAAAATATTCTCCCAGCAGAAGGGGAATAAGGTCTTGCCTGCAACCTTGCTTATCATTCTTGAAAGAATATAGTAGTTAGAGTCCTCGTAATGTCGTTCTGTGTCGGGTGGGCAAACCCATTTTTTGAGCATTATTTCTTTTAGGTAGTCGGGGTCGTATTCCGATGCATCACATACGTCAGTGTCAAAGCCCGACGGTACGCCCGTCATATGGCGCATCAGCATATCAACCGTTGTGTCATCCCAATACGGGTCATATCCTACGGGACATTCGTCACCGAGTATTTCGGTTACCTTGCTTTCTGTGCTGATAAGTCCTCTGTCGCAAAGTATACCAACGGCGGTAACGCTGTACATCTTTGAAATTGAGTATATATTCTGCGAGGCATTGTTTTCTTTTATTTCAATTTTTTCGGGCAGATTGTTGCCTTTAATTTCAGCGGCGGAAAATACTCTTGCCTCGGTCTCTTTTATATATTTTTCAAAATCTTCAAGAAACTTGCTCATAGTCTGTCTCCGGGTAAAGTGCATCACGTATTCTGTCAGGGTAGTCTGTCATAATCAGGTCAGCACCTGCGTTGGCAAGTGCCTTTGCATCGTCTGCATTGTTTACAGTCCAGTACTGCATTGAAATACCGTACTTGTGCGCATAATCAATGAAACTCGCTTTGCCGAGGTTACCGAGAAGCAGTTTACCGTCGTCCCAGTAATAAGGCATCTGCAGTGCGGTGTATTTTATTGAATCTTTGTCCAGCTCTTCGTCTCGAAGATAGTTGCTGTAAAGCCCGACAATCTCAAACGGGTTAGCTGACCTGTTTATTTTACCTGCGTATTTTGCGTCAATATACATAGAAACATCAGGCCAGAAGCTTGCGACAATTACACGGTCAGCCATATCGTATTTCTGCATAAGCTCATATATGCCGTCGACAATCTTAGGTGCCCACGGTGTAGGATACTTGACTTCGATAATATATCTGTATGTGTCGGGCACTTGGGTTTCAACACAATCAAACACATCTTTGAATGCGGTAATTCTTATATCGTCGGGTATATCGTCACCTGTTAAGCCTCTGTAAGGGTAGCTGTCGCCTGATTTGAAGTTTTCACCCATATTGAGGTTGCGAAGCTCTTCGTATGTTTTGGAGAAAACCGTTGTGCCTTCTGTGCCGAAGTATTCTGCACTGTTGCTTTCCTCATCGAGCGAAAGGCTGTGGTAAAGTACGATTTCACCGTCTTTTGTCATCTGAACATCCATCTCAATTATTGCCGAGTCACTTTCAGCATATTTGAGGTTTGACTTAATTGCCATAAGTGTGTTTTCGGGCGCAGCACCCTTGCCGCTTCTGTGAGATGAAATGCGTGTGCTTCCGTAATCGGGCAGGAAGTAGTTTTCTGTGCTTTCGTTCAGTATCTGCGGCTTTTCAACCTCGGGCGGTGCAAACGAGCTTACGCACATAACACCTGCAACAAGAAATGTCGAAACTTTATGAAAAACGGTAAGCAGTATTTCAAAAATCTCTAAAAACATAAAACCGACCTCTTTTTATTTTAAATTAGAATTATTATATCATAGTTGACCTGTAAATACAACGCTCATAAATACATTTCGCAGTAGCGTTTTGTTATATCTTTTGCCATTGATGCGGTTTCGGGGTCTTTGTCAAGAGCGTGACCCGAATTTTCAAAAATCAGCAAATCATTTTTAATTCCGAGCTTTTTTAATAAACCGATAAAATTATGCGTGTGCTCAATCGGCACAAGTTCATCGTGTCTGCCGTGAAAAACAGCCGTCGGTACACAGTCAGCCGAAATATATGCTTCGGGCGAAATCTTACGAAGCGATTCCTGTTCGGCTTTGCTCAAAAAAGTTTCTTTCGTTATTTTAAATCCGCAACAGTTTGAAAGCAAAGAGTATTTCCATTCATCAAACTCTTCCGAAATGCCTTGCAAAAAATCGATAGCGGTGCAGTTGACCGGTGGGCAGTACACACAAGCTGCCACGGGAGTAACAGGCGATTCGTCTTTTCTTGTGTAAGCATACAGTAGCGAGAGGTGACCTCCTGCAGAGCCTCCGGATAAAATAAGCCTTTTTATATCAAAGCCAAACTCGGTACACTTGGCTTTTATTGCTTTCAGTGCGGATGTAATATCGTCAAGTTCATCAAAAACGCTTATCTCTTCCGATACAAATCGGTAATTCATCGTTGCACAAATGTAGCCGAGTTCGCAAAAATGTTGGCAGTCGGTATGATGAGCGGATTTGTCGCCTTGACTCCAGCCTCCGCCGTGAATAAACAGTATAATACCTGAGTCGGATTTTATCTGTTGGGGTATATAAATATCGGCTTTTTGTCTTTTGTGGCTGCCGTATGATATATCATTGAGCACAGTGTTCATAGCCAAACCTCCGTTTATGGGTTAATTATATACTTATTTGAAATTTTAAGTCAATACAGATATTAAGTTGATTTTACATTATATGTATGATATTATTTGCTTTAGAGGAGTGTGTTTAATAATGACTACCGCAGAATATCTTGAGCTGATTGATGAAGTGAACGAAAACGGCAGATATAAAGCTGATTGGGCTTCGCTTGCCCATCATAAAGTGCCCGAATGGTATATGCACGATAAGCTTGGTGTTTTTATACACTGGGGAATTTACAGTGTGCCTGCATATTCTAACGAGTGGTATTCACGCGGGATGTATGAGCGTACTGCACCTGAGTTTGATTACCACAGAAAAACATACGGTGACCAGAATGTATTCGGATATAAAGATTTTATTCCGATGTTTAAGGGCGAGAATTTTGATGCCGCAGAATGGGTTTCTCTATTCAAAAAAGCAGGTGTTAAGTATGTTATGCCCGTTGCCGAGCACCACGACGGTTTTGCAATGTATGACACCGATTTCAATCGCTGGAATTCTGTAAAAATGGGGCCGTGCCGTGATGTTGTCGGTGAAATAAAGGGTGAATGTGAGCGGCAGGGGCTTACCCTCTGTGCTTCAACTCACCGCGCCGAGCATTATTTCTTTATGAATCCCGGCAGACTTTATGACAGCGATATAAACGATGAACGTTATGCCGATTTTTACGGCCCTGCGGTTTATTGTGATGAGTTTGATTCTGAAATACTTCATATCACAACCGCTGATATTTATTCGGTGGGCGCAAGCAAAGAGTGGCTTGAGGATTGGCTTGTGCGTACCTGTGAGCTTATAGACAGGTATCAGCCGTCAGTGCTTTATTTTGATTGGTGGATTCATAATCATTCGTTCAAACCTTATCTCAAAAAGCTTGCAGCTTATTACTATAACCGTGCCGAAGAGTGGGGAAAAGAGGTCACAATCAACTATAAGCACGAAGCTTTTCCGCCTACGGTTGCAACCTTCGATGTTGAGCGTGGTGCACTTACGGGTATATCTCCCGTATATTGGCAGACGGATACCGCAATAGGTAAGTGCTCCTGGGGATACAGAGCGGATAATAAATATAAGTCATCCCGTCAGATTATCTGCGACCTTGTCGATATCGTATCAAAAAACGGTAATCTCCTGATTAACATAGGGCCGAAAGCAGACGGTACGATTACCGATGAAGAAACAAAGGTACTCCTTGATATGGGCGAGTGGCTTGAGATTAACGGTGAGGGTATATACGGCACAACCTACTGGAAACGCTTCGGTGAGGGTGAAGTTAATGCGCAAGAGGGATTTTTTAAAGACGGCGACGAAAAAGCTTTCACAAGCGGCGATTTCAGGTTTACTTATAAAAACTGTTACCTCTACGCTTTCCAGATGCGTCCGTCAAAGAATCTCGAAATCAAAACGCTTAAAAAGCTCTCTTCTTCTGATTGCATAATCGAATCTGTTGAGCTTCTGGGAAGTGACGAAAAAATCGACTATGTAAGAGACGAAGAAGCTCTTAAAATAAACCTCAAAGGCGAATTTAAAAACGATTTGCCGATTTGCTTTAAAATTGCAATCGGCTGATAAAGAAGAAAGGATATAAACTTATGTTATCTATAATTAATAAAATAATCACACTCATTCTTGTTCCGATTTATTTCAGTGTTTTTTCTCCCACTCATCCCGTAATAGTTTTGTTCAACCAGCCCAAAGAGCTCGTTTCTCTTTCTGAAAGCGGAGTAGGAACAGATGATGACCCCGTTTACCTTACGGCACACAGAGGTGTTCACGCACTTGCACCCGAAAACTCGCTTCCGTCTTTTGAAGAGGCTGTAAATAACGACTATTACTCTGCCGAGTGCGATATTCAGCTTACAAAGGATAACCGCTGGGTAGTAATCCACAATGCAGAGGTTGACGGCAGATTCTGTCAGTTTGGCAGAATAGATGAGCTTACACTTGAAGAGCTTAAAACCTTCAGTTATAACTGGGGCGCAAACCTATGGAAGTACAGAGAATCACGTATTCCTACTCTTGAAGAGTATCTCGATGTTTTTGTTGGCACAGATACAAGGCCGCAGATTGAGCTTGGTATTGAAAATTACGATATGCTCTATGTTGTCGTCGACGAAATTGTCAAAAGAGGTCTTGAAGACCAGGCAATAATCCTCGCCCCTCACATCAATCAGCTCAAAGCTGTCCACGAGCTTAATCCCAATATCGAGCTTTGGTATCTTGTAGGCGAAATGACCCCCGAAGTTATTGCTGAAGCGAAAGCACTTGGCGATAATGTCTGGCTTTCCGCAGACTATGAGAGAAATACCGAAGAAAATATTAAGCTTGCAATGAGCGAAAATGTTAACTTCTCACTCTTCACCGTCAATACTGTTGAAGAGGCAAAGGCACTCTATGATATGGGCGTAAGATATATCGAAACCGATACACTCTGCAACTGATAATAAATAAAGAAACAAGCATTTCCGCCGATAACATCAGCCTTGGAAATGCTTGTTTTATTTATATCAGCTTTGCTTTTTGCCTGAGTGTGCGTGCAGCTTTTACAATATTGTTTGCCGTTGCATCAGTGTAACCGAAATTCTCTGTAATACGCTGTGCTGTTTCGGATTTTTTTGCGGAGTAGTTTGCAGATTGAGAGCTTGTGCCGCTTTCAACATTTCTTCGGGAGTCTCTTTCTCTTCGATAGCGTTCAACAATTTCTCTGCGATTGTTTCCTTCTCTTCGTCCGTTCGACCATTGAAGGGGTTTATTATTTGAACTATTATACTGGTAGACACGCCCTTGTCCAAAAGATAATTCAATAGCTTGCACCGCTGTTTGCTTTCCGGATTTTCCTTTCTCAACTTCATACACCAACTTTCTTATAGTTTCAAATTCGGTCATAGAATCAACCATAACTTCAATAACTCTACTGATGTAAGGTGAATTGTAGTCTCCGTTTGTAAAAACAATTTTGTTATTTATCGGCAACATATATTCACCTTGAGAGCTTTGATCAAATGCTTTTGAGCCTTGATTGATTTCACTTATTTTTTGATGAAACAATATATTCTCTTCGGTAGAGAAAAGCTCGGATTTATACACCCAATTTATACTGCTTGCAGAATTAGGTTGTGCTCTGTTATCATTACTGATTATATCATCATTTACAGAGTTTTCAAGTCCACCTTGTGTGACAGACCCATTTTTCGTACTGTACGCAATACCCTCACCACTTGCCTTATTCATCGCCGCTTTTTCAGCTTTGAGCATAAGGGCGTAGGTTTTACGCTGTGCAGCTTTTGTACCGAGTACGGTTGTCTGCTCACTTGTCTTGATTACGTTGCGGTAAAACCATTGTTTAAGCCTTGTAAACAAGCTCTGATTCTGTGTCGCAAGCACCTCAATAGCCTTGTAATCGGTGAACAGCTCGTTTGCGATTGCATCAGCATAAATTTCAAATTCAGCTTGAGGTTTGGTAAGCGTTTTATCAATCAAACGCAAAAATGTAAAAAAAACACACTTTTTTGTCATAAGGTATTGACTTTTGTTTAAACTCGTGAAATAATATCACATAGAAACAAAAGGCGGTGCATTATGTTACATAAAAGTGTTTTCTTTGATTCTGTGCATGAATATGTTGCAAAGCTCGACAACGGAGTTTATATTATCGGTTATTCCGACGGCACTGCTGTAGGAACAGACGGTAAGGAGTATAGGCATATTGTTCGCTTCGATGCTGATGATAATATTATTGCGGACGGCTGGCAAGTGAAACAAGTTAAAGAAGTAAATGGCGACAAATAAAATGTCGTATTTTAAATATGATAAAGCCACAAATTAATCTCTGTCAAGGCCGAGGCCGAGTTAAAGCTCTGCTTCGGCTGATTTATTCTAGTCGGTTATTTGTTCATCACATATTAATGTACCGTTTTATAATACCCCTTGCATTTATAATTATAAAATGATAAATTAAATACAGATTAAGCTGAGGTGAAATTATGAAAGGTTTGTTGAATACTCCTGCAGATATTTATGGCAGAAAGGTTCATAACAGAATACTTTTTCAGCCTATGGAGGGTTGTGACGGCACAGCCGACGGTGCGATATTTATCAAAGACGGTAAAGTGATAGAAGAGAATACATATTACAGAGATTACCTTACCGTTACAAAATGCGGGCAGGTTGAGTATGTGAAAGCTTCTCCCGTACCTTGCGAGCAGAAAAGCTTCGAATATTATTTAAAAGGATAATGTATATGAAAAGTTTTAAACTCGGCCTTTGCAGTGTCACATTCAGAAAAAAGAGCATAGAAGAAGTAGTTGAAACAGCCCGAAAAGCAGGCGTCGGTTATATCGAATGGGGCGGAGATATCCATGTAAAATCCGTTGAAGATGCTTGTAAGGTCAAGAGCCTCTGTGATAACGCAGAAATTAAAATCAGCTCCTACGGCAGCTATTTCAACAGTGCGGATTATGATGAAGCACAGTGGAAAGAAATATGCGAAATCGCAAGCCGAATGGGCGCAACTTCAATCAGGATATGGCTCGGCAAAAAAGACAGCGAGGAAACAGATGACAGCGAATATGTTACTCTGCTTGATAACACAAAAAAGATGTGCGATATTGCGTCAGAGTATTCGCTTCTTGTCTGCCCCGAATGTCACGACAATACGTTCAACAATAATACAGATGCTTTTCTGCGTATGAAAAATGATTTGCAAAAGGATAATTTCAAAACGTATTTTCAGTCAAGATATTTCCGTATGGAGTATGACCTTGACAGAATTGAAAGAACCTTTGATTATATCGAAAACGTGCACTTATCTTACCGTGACCAGAAAAAAGAGCAGATGTTCAGAAAAAAGGACAGCCGCTATATCGACAAACTTCTTGATAAGCTTGGCAGTAAAGGCTTTGACGGTATTGTTATGGTTGAGTTTGTTGATTTCGACAGCGAAGATGTGTTTTATAAGGATATAAAAAAGCTGAGAAGCCATTGAGGTGATTACAATGAAGATAGCATTACTCGGTGAAAATAAAGAGAAATTCAATCTCGTTTTTACTGATGAATCAATAAATAAAATCAAGCGTTACGGCGAAACATCTGCTGAACTTATCGACGGAAAAAATATCGGAAATCATAAAGAGTTTCTTGCCGAAACCGAGGTTGCTTTTTCTACCTGGGGTATGCCTGCTCTCAGCGAAGAAGAAATAAAAAAATATATGCCGCGGCTTAAATGCGTGTTTTATGCCGCAGGCTCGGTGCAGTATTTTGCAAGACCTTTTCTCGATTGCGGTGTAAGGGTTTTCAGTGCCTTTGCCGCAAACGCAGTACCCGTAATTGAATATACAGTGTCGCAGATTCTGCTTGCCTCCAAGGGCTTTTATCAGGGTGCAAAGCGTTACCATATCTGTTTGCCGTCGTCTTTTGCTCACACTCAGCGCTGTAAAGGCAATTTCGGCATCAGAGTCGGTCTTATTGGTCTTGGTGTTATCGGTTCAGGTGTAGCGGAGAAGCTCAAAGAATATGATGTTGAAGTTTTAGCTTACGATCCGTTCTGCAGTGAAGAAAAAGCGGCAAAGCTCGGTGTAAATCTTACCGACCTTGAAACAGTTTTTCGTGAATGCCTCGTTATAAGTAACCACCTTGCCAACAAAAAAGAGCTGAAAAATATTTTGAATGCCAAGCATTTCAAGCTGATGCAAAAACATTCAACCTTTATAAATACGGGCAGGGGAGACCAGGTTGACGAGTTTGCGCTTGCAAAAATTCTTGTTCGGCATCCCTCAATCACTGTCGTTGCAGATGTGCTTAAAAACGAGCGAGTGCCGTTTACAAGTCCTCTCTTCTGGTGTCCGAATGCAATTCTTACTCCGCATATTGCAGGAAGTATGGGTAACGAAACTCACCGTATGGCTTACTATATGATTGATGAGCTAGACCGATATGTTTCGGGCAAAGATGCAAAATACGAAGTAACAAAAGAAATGCTGAAAACAATGGCATAAAAAAACGAGGTCGCAAGACCTCGTTTTTTATATGTTTTATTTTGTTATTCCAACCTTGAATATTGCCTTGTTTTTAGAAACGGCAATTTTGCCGAAAAACAGACTGCTGTAATTCTTTACCGTTATCTCCTGCGGAGCTACTACCGGATGTGCCGCATTGTACGAGTCGGATTTGTGTTTGTCATTTACCTTGGTGAAAAGGTAGTTTGTACCCATTCTGTGTACAAATAATCCGTCAACCTCAATTTTCTGCGGTAGGTAGCAAGTGTAACCGAAATCATGGTCTTCGGAGTTTGTTGCCTTTATTATGTGGCTTGCTACACCTGTGGGGTAAAATTCGCAGTTACGTATAATAAGCTCACCGTTCCAGGTTGAACCGTAGTCTTCACGCAGGTCAATAAAGCTGTCGGATAAAACTATTGTGTTTTCAATCAGTGCTGTGCCGCTGCCTATCAGTTTTATTCCGTGGTGGCCGAGCACACTGTTAATAACCGTTGCGTTAAGTACGCCCTGGTGTGCATCAAAGCGTGAGAATGCACAGCCGTCATATACAAGGTTTTTGCAGTAGTTTGTGCCTGCAATTCCCCAGTAGTCGCCGTCGGTTATATCGTTTGTCTGCTTGCAGTTAATGAATTTTGCGTTGACCGATGTTGCCGCACCTATATCGTAAGTGCCCATTGTTACGTTTGTGCCGGCTGAGCCTATGGTTGTGTACTTTTTGTGGCCTGTAAAGGTGCTGTTTTTTACTGTTACGTCAGCACAGCAGGAGAGACTAACAAATGCCGAATACGGTGCGCCCGTTTTGCCTTCGTTTGTAATATCGTGGTATAAACCGTCGATTACCGTGTTGGAACGTCTTACCTGAATACCTCTTGCATAATAATTGTATTCGGAGGATGCGTTGTTTGCTACAGTTGTAAATCTACCACCCTTTACAGTCAGTTTTTTGCTGTCAATCGGGTAAACTACTGCGTTGGTAACTGCATCAAAGTCCCAGATGAGCGGAGTGTCGGGCGAGATGTTACCGTTTTTGTCAACGATTATAACATCTGCCTGGTTGCTGCCCGAATTCTGGTTTGCACCCTTGCGGATGTATCTCTTAACATTTGAATCGGTGAGCACAACAAGGCTCTTGCTTTCAAGAGTAGTGCCGATGTTGGTTGCATCTGCTTTAAGCGGCGAAACCTTATCGGTTATGTTTACAGAACTCTGTGACGGAGCTATGTTGAATACCCAGGCACTTCTGTTTTCAACATTTGTGTCGTCGATTATAAACCTTGCAGTTGACCAACTGACATCGGTCATAATATAAGCTGTCTTGTCTGCGCCACCTATGTAATATGTTGCGGTTTCGTTTGCAAATACGCTCAAGCCGTTTTTGTTTGCGTATTCGTGAGCCTTTATTATTGCATCGAAATCATCTGCTTTACCGTCACCTACAGCACCGAATTCTTCATAAGTTAAGTAGTTTACGAATGTTTTAGTGTATTCGTATCCGTCTTTGAAATCATAACTGCCGTCAGCGGTAAGTAATACCTCGTCTGCAAAAGCGGCTATACCTCTTGAAATACCAACCTTTGAACTGCCTGTTATATAAATGTTTCTGTTTTCAACCTTAAGATTGAAGCTGTCGCTATCAGTGAGAGTTTCGTTAATTACAAATGCTTTTTCTGCGTTTTCGGATGTATCAATCTTTATACCGCAGGCCTTGTAAAGCTCGTTGCAAAGTGTTTCTGCCGCATTTTCGTAAATTCTCCCCTCGGGAGCAATAACACAGTATCCTTCAACAGCTTCACCGTTTACGGTTATTGTTTCGAGCGGCCTTACTATAAACGGGCTTTCGTAGTTGCCCTTTGCAAGCTCGCTCTTAAGTTTCGGCTCGGAAAAAAGCTGGGCAAAAGGAGCAGAGATAACAGAAAAAACGCTCATTAAAATTGCGATTATTTTCGTAAACATTTTTATCACCCTTTTTGTTGATTGCTGTTTTTATTTCAAAGCCCATTTTTGCTGCGCTATAACTGCGGGTACATAATCGTTTTCTCTTGTGTAGAATGCGGTTATCATTTCACCGTTATCCAGCTCGATTGTAGACGGATAGCCGAGGTCATCGGTGTCTTTACCTTCTGCTATAACGCTTTCGCTACTCCAGGTTTCGCCGTTATCGTTACTGAAAATTGCCCATATTCCGTATGGCTTTTTTCTGTGTGAGAATGTAGAAATCAGCGTGCCTGACGAATGCATAAACAAATGCGCGGGGGCACCGCTGTCATCCCTTACTATCTGTACGGGCTTGCTCCAAGTTACGCCGTTATCATATGAAACAGACTGATAAAGAGTAAACAGGCTTTCGTCTTCATTCTCTGCACGAAGGTGGCATATTATCTTGCCGTCATCCATCTGAATTGCGTGCGGCTCATAGAAGAATACATCCTTGAATTCGTCGTATTTGTAAATTCCGAGTTCACCGCGCAGTGTCATTTCACCCGTTTCGGTGTTGATTACGTGAGCTTCAATATGGTTGTGTATTCCGAGCCTTCTGCCGACCCATAACACCGTGCCGTCGTTAAGTACGGTAGGACCGTGCGGTGAAGAAACAGGGGACTTGTATATCGGGCCGAAGGTTTCGCCGCAGTCGTTGCTTATTCTGAAGCTGATACCCAGTGCCTCTGCCTCATCCTCTGCAGATACGGAGTTTATGTAATCGAAGCACTCCTGAGTCTGCGGCATATTTTCTCTTTGAAATTCAAGCGTATTATTAAAGGTTGTTGCTATAAGATCGCTTTCGCCGAAAACGGTAAGACCTACGTCTCTGTCATCAAGCACGGTATCAAAAACAGGTACGGGCTTCGAATATGTTTCGCCGTTATCATCGCTGAAGGCAAGAACTCCTTTGCCGAAAGGGCAAATGTGCTCAACTCTGTAGCCTGATGCACCTACACAGATTCTGCCGTTCTGAAGTTTTGCAATCGTAGGCCAGGCAAAATATGCGTGATGACTCTCATTATTTGTCATAACAATTTGCTGTGAGCCGATTAATCTGATATCCATAACGAATCCACCTTTTAAAATCAGTATAATTCTATTTTATATAATTAATTCATTTGTGTCAATGCTGTAGTACGGTAGGGATTATTTTGCCTTTTGAATTAAAAAATGTCGAATTCAGTAGACTTTTGCGTTTAAAAGTGCTAGAATATTAAATTTATATTTATATATAGTTGCGGTTACAACGGTTTGACCGCTCTATAGAAGTTGAGGAGGATTATAAATGTTCCGAGTAGCAGAATCTATTCAATATGAGGGCGATAACAAAACCTTTATATGGAAACATCCGTGTGAAAATTTCAACAACCTTACACAGCTTACTGTTCATGAATCGCAAGAAGCAATTTTCTTTATGAACGGTCAGGCGTTAGATACTTTCGGCCCGGGCCGTTACACACTCGAAACACAGAATATACCTAAACTTTCCGATTATCTTAAACGTCTTGTAGGTAAAGCTGAGAGTGTATTCCACTGTGAAGTTTACTTTATTAATAAAACCGTACAGATGTCATTGAGATGGGGTACGGATACCAAAGTCCGTTTCCTTGAGCCTACATACGGTGTTCCGCTTGAAATCGGTGCAAGCGGTGAAATGAACCTTATGGTTTCCGATTCAAGAAAGCTTCTTGTTAAATTAGTCGGTACAACCAAAGGAATTGCATGGGATGAAGGTGTCGGTGAAGGCTTTACCAAGTCGCTTTCAGCTTCTTTCCGTCCGCTGATTTCAAACTCCGTAAAATCTAACCTTGCAAGCAGTATCAAGGCAAGAAATATAAATATTCTTGAAATCGACGAGAATCTTGGCATACTGTCCGAGTCGTTGAGAGAGAGTATGCTTCCTGGCTTTGAAGAATACGGCCTTACTATTCCTGAGTTTTATGTAAATACGGTTGTTCTTCCGGAAGATGACCGTAATTTCCAACGTATCCGCGAACTGCATACAGTTTCGTTGCAGAAAAAGATGATCGAAGCCGAAACCGATGTAAAGGTAACGAGAGCCGAATCTGAGGCAACTGTTACTGCGGCTGAGCGTCAGGCAGTTCTTGAAAGACAAACAACCGAGACCGAAGTTGCACGCCGTGCTGCAGAAAGAGAGCTTATCGGTGCTCAGGCTGAAGCAGAGGCTGCAAAGCTCAAGGGTATTGCCGCTGCAGAGATTGCCCGTGCACAGGGCTTTGCAGAAGCAGAAGTTATGCGTGCAAAGGGCTATACAGAAAAAGATGTCATTCAGGCAGAGGTCCAGAAGGCTTATGCTGAGGGTATAGGTAATATGACCATCAACGGAAACGGTGGCGGAGTAGCAGGCGATATGCTTGGTCTTGGTATCGGTATGGCGGCAGCAGGCGCAGTAAGCGGTCAGGTTGGCGATATGTTCAAGGGCTTCACTATACCGCAGGCCGATGCATCCAATCCGAGCACAAAAATTGTTTGCCCCAACTGTAACAGCGAAGTTCCCGAGAATTCAAAGTTCTGCCTTGAGTGCGGAACAAAGATTGAGCTTCTTGCTGAGAACGAAATTATCTGTCCGTCCTGCGGTCAGAAGACAAATAAGGGTAAGTTCTGTATGGAGTGCGGTGCAGCTCTTGTCAAAAAGTGTGCAAAGTGCGGTTCGGAGCTTGTTCCCGGTGCAAAGTTCTGCCTTGAATGCGGCGAAAAAATCTGATTCGGAGGTGCTTTAAATGAATAAGTATTTTAAAAGTTATCTTATTATCTGGGCGATTGCCGTTGCGGTTTTTAATGTTGTAGCTTTAGTTCCGACTCAAGCAATAACCGGCCTTGACAGTGTGGAAGGTACATTCTGGATAGGCTTGGTATTTATCAATGTCGCTTTGATAGCTCAGCTTTTAGCTTCTTTTGTTGCTCTCAACGAAAAAAATGCCACAAAGCTTTTCTATAACCTTCCCGTGTTCTTTGTCAGCCGTACAGCGCTGATTTTCAATATTATTGTCGGCGTTGTTTGTATGCTGATTCCGGGTATTCCCGAATGGCTGGGTGCTGTTATATGCTTTATAGTTCTTGGCTTGAGCGCGATTGCTGTCTTCAAAGCAAAAGCTCCGGGCGATTTTATCGGTGAACTCGATAAAAGAGTCAAAGCACAGACGATTTTTATCAAAAGCATTACCGTTTCAGCTCAGAATCTTGTTGCTCAGGCAAAATCTGATGATGTGCGCAAAGAGTGCCGAAAGGTTTATGAGGCGTTACGCTATTCCGACCCGATGAGTAACGAGGGTCTTACAGATGTCGAAAACCAGATAGCTTCCGTATATAACGAGTTGGTATCTGCTGTTGAATCCGATAATGTTCAGCTTGCGGCTGTTTCGTCAAATAATCTTATCGGATTGATTGCCGCAAGAAACAATAGATGTAAACTGTTAAAGTAATTGCTTTCAATCCGAGTTTTATATATTTTGTAAGGAGCATATCGTAATGGCAATCTTCAAGTGTAAAATGTGCGGCGGCGACCATACGGTCGGTGTTAAGGCTGACGGCACTGTGGTAGCGGCAGGCCATAAAGAGGCAGGCCATAAAGAGGCAGGCAGATGCGATGTCGGCGGCTGGAAAAATATAAAGCTCCCGAATAATAAATAAAAATACAGACGAATATAAACAAAAAGCACTTGCATTAAATGCAAGTGCTTTTTGTTTGGTGGAGACGGAGAGGATCGAACTCTTGACCTCCCCCATGCCATTCAAGCGCTCTCCCAACACACGCAAAAACGCACCCTGTTTCGAGCAGTTTATGGTGGGAATTGATAAGGTGAGGTAACAATAAAAATCGAGTAGAGTTTTTTAGTCTCTACTCGATTTTCTCTCGATTTTATTCAAATGAAATCATAAAGAAAAGCGATATACAGCTCAATATAGCAATAAAACTTTTAATAACTGATTGTAGAATTAGTTTTGCCGACACGATATCTTTTTTGTCTTTGGATGCTCTGTACATTCTCTTTTTTAATTTAAAATATCGTAAATAGTGAGTTTCATCACAAATCTTTGCAAACTTCTTTCTTAAATAACCATACTCAACAATGCTTTCAACAATTCCATTGTATAAAACAAATATTGCTATGTGTATAAACACAGTTATAAAGACAGCGAAATCGTCAATTAAAAAATTAAAGATTACACTTAATACAACCAAAACAATCTGAATTATAATAACAATGTTATTCATTAGAATAAACTTTTTCATTCGTTCAGTTCTTTCTACCATATTCATAGCAACACCACCTTTTAATCATTATACCATAAAAAGAAAATAACCGCAACCTTGTATCAAAGTTACGGTGATAAGTGAAATATTTGCCTTGCGGCAAATGTGAAATAATTCACTTCGTGAATTGTGAAATTTGATGCTACGCATCAAGTTAAATGAAATAAATCCCCTCACGCCCGCAGGCATTTCACATTGCAAAGCAATATTTCACACGCGAAGCGTATTTCACAAATCCCGTAAGGGATTTATTTCGTTGAAAAAGACCTGTGCTTTGTATCAAAGCACAGGTCTTTTTCTGGTGGAGACGGAGAGGATCGAACTCTTGACCTCTTGAATGCCATTCAAGCGCTCTCCCAGCTGAGCTACGCCCCCATATTTGAAGTAATAAGTAAAAGTGAAGAGTGAAGAAGTAAATTCTTTTCTTCGAACGGATTGTATGATACCATATATTAAGGAATAAATCAAGTATTATTTCAAAATAATATTAAAACGGCTTGAGTCTATAGTAGGATTTAAGGCTCCCTTGTGTAAGGGGAGCTGGATTTTGCGAAGCAAAATACTGAGGGGTTGTTACTATAAAGGATATAAAAAATCAGGAAGAGTCCGACTGAATCTTCCTGATTTTCATATTTACATTCTGAGCGCTTTTTCTGCCGCTTCACGCAGGCAGAATCCCGTCATTACAACGGCATCTCTGTTGTATCTTTCAAGTAAGTCTGCAAGCGTTGACTTGTTTTCGTCGGTAGGAGATGCATAGGTTGCGAGCACTGCATCAAGCAGATCACAGGACATCGCAAATTTGTCTACCCACTTTTTCATTTCCGCAAACATCGGTACGCTTGTATCTTTAAGCATTTCAAGGCATTCTCTGTTCTTTGCGTTGAACTCGGCGAATTCTTTGGCGGCTTCTTCAGCTCTACCTGTTGACATCAGGAATCCGATGTGCGAGAGCTTTTCACTCATAAATTCGCTTGCGTGCCTTGATACGCAGGATACAGCAAGGTGGTCGGCGATATAGCCGAAAAGCTCAGCCTTGTCACCGAGAATTTCACTGTGAGCGTTTCTTATTGACTCTTCACTGTTGTAGCTTACAGGATTCCAGAGGTAGTCTGCAATAGTCATCAGAGGAATCTTTGAGCACTCGGCATACTCCATAACGTTTGAAATAAGACCCTCGCTGTGCTTGTAAAGGTCAGCATCTCTGCCGATAATCGGGCCGAGGTGCATCTCCTGAAACATTTCGCAGTCGTTGACGGGGTAGTTGTCCCAGTAAAGCGGCTTGTGGCTTGTGCTTCTGAGAAATCCGTCTGCTTCTCTTGAAGTTTGTACGCGTGAACATATTTCAGCGCCTGTCCAGAATAAACTCACGTCAGCAGGTATACCGTTACCGAATTTTGTTATGTAGTACTCGGTTTCATCACCGTGATACTGAGTCGGGCATACTGTCATTGAGATTGAGCTGTCAAACTCCTTGAGTGCGTCATAGGTGCGGTTTATAAGGTCGATATGTGCATCAACAATGCCGTCAAAAGCCTTGGCGTCATTCTCGTATTGGAACTCGTCGGGAATATCGTCAAGCAACAGACCGAAACCTCTTACACCGATTGAATAAACATTCTTGAATTTGTTTATCAGCTTTTCAAAATCCGAGTCCGATGTGTAGCAGTATGTGAGACCGGGGCCGATGCACCAATGGAAATCAAACTCGTTTTCGCTTGCTGTTTCATAAAGCTCTTTCAGCTCTTTCAGCTCTTTTTCGGGGTAGGGCTCGCGCCATTTTTCACGGTGATATATGTCGTCTTTAGGTGCGTAGTAGAAAGTGTTCATTCCGTAGCTTGCCATAAGCTCCATTACGGAAATACGGCAGTTACGCTCCCAGGTTTCACCGTAAAATCCTTCGATATATCCGCGCTTTCTGAACATCGGGTAATCTTCTATGTTGCCTTCTTTCAGTTCACCTTTGCTTATCAGCTTTGCAAGCGTGTGTGTCGCTCTGAATACACCGCGTTTTGTTGCGGCTTCAATTACAGCCTTTTCAGATGTAACCGTAATGAAATATTTTTCATTGCTCAAAGCTGAAAGCTCTTCTATATATGTTGTCTTTCTTGTGTTGCTTATTTTTATTTCAACAGCATATTCTCTGTTGGTATCGATGCCGTAAGAACCTAATATTTTTTCTGCCTTTTCTTTGTAATCACCGCTGATTCTGACACTGCTCACTTTTACAGCGTTGCCGTCAAGGTGATTTTTCTGTATCTTCGGATAAATCAAAGGTGTCTTATCTCCTTTTGGTATTTGTTTATCAGTGCGTTGTTAATCTCATCGCCGCCGTCAACGTTTGAGCTTGCAAAGTGTTCGGGGTTGAAACCTCTCTTTGCACAAATGTCAACAGCCTGAGCAACTACAGCGTTGAGTATAAGTGCACCCGTTACGGTTGAAGTGGGACATATTTTACCCTCAATTCCGTCAATCTCTACGCATGCATCACCAACACAGCCGAAGTTGTCAAGTACGATGTCTGCAATTTCGCAAAGTCGCTTGCCGCTCTTGTGGCGTGAAGCGCCTGCGTATGTGTGCTCGAGGTTGGTTAGTGCAATTACGTTGAGATTCTTTTCTTTGCAAAGCAGAGCCATATCTACTATAACGCCGTTTCTGCCTGAGTTTGATATGATTACAACCGTATCACCCTCAGCCATTCCGTAGTCGGCAAAAATCTTTTCTGCGTAGCCCTCAACACGCTCTGCGTTTGTGCTTTCGCTGGCAGATATATGAAGCATGAGCGGCTCAACCAGAATCGGCTGAATATTTACCAGACCGCCTGCACGGTAAAACAGCTCTTCCGAAAGCATATGCGAATGACCTGTACCGAAAAGAAAAACCTTTTTTTCGTTAATCAATGTGTGGGCAAAAACCTCTGCCGCTTTTTCGATTGACTGTGCACCCTCTGTGCTGATTTTTTCAATAATGCTTTTTGCAGTTTCTATGTATTCAAGATATTTTTTCATTAAAGATTCCTCGCAAGCTCAAGTGCGCTTTCTTCAGGCGGCACTGTGAGAAGTTTTATATCGATATCGGGATAAACAGACTTAATATTGCTTTTAAATGCTTCGGTGAAAATTGCGTTGTGTACGAATATTCCGCCGTAAAGACCGAGTGCAGAGCAACAACCGATTTTATCAAGCAGTATAAGTACTGTCTTTGCAAAAGCTTTTGCTTCCGATATAACGATGTCTTTTGCAGTGTTATCGGTCTGTGCAAGTTTGCCGATGTCTGCCGCAAAGCCTGCAAGAGCGTCTTTTGCCGTTTCGGGTGAATAGATAATATCTATCGCCTTGCGGAAATCCGATACGCCAAAGTAGCTTTCAGCCGCATCAAGCAGGGGAGAGGCTTCGCCTTTATCGCACAGCTCACAGCAGACTTTAAGTGCGTTTATCGCTATTGCGTGGCCCGAGCCTTCATCACCTATGATGTGACCCCAACCGCCTGAAACAACAGTGTCGCCGTGTTTATCAGTGCCGATTGCCATTGAGCCTGTACCGCATACAGCAACACAAGGGCACTCAATATCGCCCATTGATTTGAGTGCAATATACAAATCGCTGTTCATTTCAATGGCTTTTGTTCTTATGTTACCGCAGAGTGCTTTCAGCGTAGCTTCATCGGCTTTGTCATCAAGTGCAGAGCAACCTACAAAAACGCCTTCAAATCCGTCACAATCAAGCTCTTTGCATATTTCGCTTACAAGGCTGTCGAGGTTATTGCGTGCAGTTTCCATTCCGACAGAATAGAAATTGATTGTTTTGCCCTGCTTTTTTATAATTATCTTTCCGTTTTCATCCGATACGGCGGCTGTAGTGCGTGTCCCTCCGCCATCTATTCCAAGATAGTATTTCAAAACAAATACTCCGTTTCGTTGTGTTATTGTGCATTCTTTGCAAGTGCGTTGAGTGCTGTCATTACGGATGTACCTGCAGTGCTGCCTGCAGAAAGCATTTCTTCATAATGTCTGTGGTACTTGCCCCAGAGCTTTACGCCCATTTCGGTGTTCCAGAGTGAGTCTGCAATAAACGGAGCGTAATCGTTGTCGGGTACAATGTAGCCTATAGCATCGTTGCAAAGGCCCATTACGAGTACGGTTTTGTCCTCACCGATAATATCTGCAGTACATTCGATTTCCCAGTCTTTGCCGAGGTAAGCCTCTGTCTTGTCAACAACGTTGCCGAAAACAAGCTGAGGTACAAGCTCGCCGGGTACTGTAAGCATTACTATATCTGTGCCGAGCTCAATGTATCCGACCTCTGTGATTATTGAATAGCCGCTCTGGCTCTCGCTGTCTTTAACTGTTGTAAAACCGAGAAGCTGTGATGTTGCGCCAAGCTGTAACAGACCGATATCAAGGTTAACCTTTACTTCGGACATTCTGACATTGAGAAGGGGAGCAACTTCTACCGCGTTCTCTGAACCCTCTATGATAAGTCTTGCAAATTCGTAACCGAGTGTTTTTGTGCCTCTGTAATCTTCACCGAAAGCGTCTGCTGCGATTTCTGCTTCTACTTCGCTGAGTACAGACTCCGTTTTTACACCGTCTTTCTTTACGGAAACAGGTGACTGTGCACCCTGAATGAACATAAAGTTACTGCCGTTTTCGTTGATTTTCTTCTCCATATATGCAGGAAAGTCAGCAGAAAGCTTTGTGGTTGCACGGTTTATTGTTGTCGGATGTGCACCGATGTTTGTAAATATGGTCGAGCGTGATTCTGCGTTGTCCGGTACAAACTTAAAGCAGGCAAAGAAATTCTGATATCCTTCGGTGTCGTAACGCTTGTTACGAAGGTATGAGTATTCGTCATCCTGATATATGCCTTTTTCGTCGTCGCGGGCAATACGCTCAGTTTCGA
Organism: Acutalibacteraceae bacterium; assembly: GCA_045123695.1. Taxonomy (GTDB): domain Bacteria; phylum Bacillota; class Clostridia; order Oscillospirales; family Acutalibacteraceae; genus UBA8612. The sequence continues at coordinate 110,298 of JBGVKJ010000056.1, read as the reverse complement.
AGTAGTAGAGTGAGCCTTCTTCCATATTTATATATGCGTTGGCAATAGCTTCAGCCGCACCGTCAATCATTGTTTCAAGGAATCCTCGGTCAATACTTCTTATCGGCTTTAAGAAAGGTATGTTAGCGGCAATGTTGATGAATATCTGAGGTATAAGCATAAGGCTCATACCCTGGGTGTCAACAACAGTGTGGCAGTGTGTTGCGTTGATGTTTATTGCAACTATGTCGCTTTTAAGACCCTTTGCCTTAATCTTTTCCTTAGCACGTGCTCTGATTGCGCGTATGTCAGCGTTACTTACACCTATACCGTCTATCGTTGCAAAAACCGCAGTGCCTCTGTCAGAACCGTCATTGAGTGCAATAGCGTGTACCTTCTGGTCATCGTAAAGAGTATCTACCTGCTGTGTGAAATAGCCGCCTGTGTAGTATTTCTTTGAGCCGTCAGCAAGCTTTTCGGGCACTATGCTTTCATCGTCAAAGCCAAGGCTCCACTTTGCACCATCAGCAGGAGCTTTGAGGAATTCTTCTGTACCTTCGTAGAAGTTTTCACTTTCACCTGCGAAATATTCTTCTGCAGTGGGAATGGAAGATGTCGGGAATAATGAACTGAGTGCACTGAATACACCGTTGAGAAGTGAGTTTACAAGGTTTGTTGCTATTATAATGCCGGTGTTGTCAGCAGGCTGACCGTCTGTAGCAAAAGCAGACGTGCCCATTGAGAAAAGCATAACACTTGCGAGTATAAAGGAAATGACTGATTTTACTGATTTTTTCATTTTGTAATACACTCCTTATCTGATTGCGGATATAAGTTTATCCATGGTTTCGAGCAGTGTGCGTGCTGTTTCGCGACCGGTTGAGTTTGTTTCTTCATAGTGGCTGCGGTCAAATTTATCGACACCTTTATTGATGTACGGCATCCTTTCGTTGAGCACGAAGTCGTTATCCGGTATGATATATCCGAGCTCGTCGTTGCAAAGACCTATAACAAAGTGGTGTTTTGCACCGCCCATTTTGCTGAGTATCTTGTAGTCAGCCTTTTTGCCTGTGCCTGATTCTTCGGCGCTGAGGAATTCACCGTTGTAAAGCTCTGGGAAAAGTTCACCGGGTATGAGGTATATGCCTACATCACTCTTGCCAAGCTCAAGGTAACCGACCTCTGTATGTATTGCGGCTGCGCTTCTCTTTTCACAGCGTGCTATATCGTTGTTGAGCACTTTAAGAAGCCTTGCAAGTATGAGCACAAAGTTCTGTGCCTCTATTTTTACGGGTACGGAGCTTACATTGATAATCGGCTCGAGCTCTTTTTCATCGGTGAGTGAATTTGAAAGCTCGCCGAGCATTTTGCCGAAATTCTTAGCGTATGCTACGCAGTCTATTTCATTGCGGTATATCTTCTTTATCTCTTTTGCGGAAATCATACCGCCGATAGCACCGTTGCAGAATACAGCGTTTGCTCCCGGATTCTTTTCTTCAATTTCCTTAATCATATAAGCGGGGAAGTCAGCACTGATTTCGGTGATTTTGTCACCCATAAGCTCAGCGTGTGAAGCAAAGTTGAGTATGTAGATGCAGCCGCTTTTGTCTGTCGGCTCAAAACGCAGACGGGTGAAGGTGCAGTCGTATGTATCGGGAGTTCTGCAGTCAAACTGAAAATCTTCCGTTTCTTTCGAAGCGAGGTAAAGCTTACCGTCCTTGCGGCTTTCGTATGCCGAGATGATTGCGGAAGCGGTGCGCTTTTTAAGTTCAGTCATAAACGCTTCATCTCTGCCGCTTTTGTAAATCTTTTCGCCCCAGAGTCCCTGCGTATCTATTGAAGCGTGTGAATGTGTAGCACAGATGTTTATTGATTTAAGATTCGGTATCTTGTTGCTTTCAATTACAAGCTTTCTTATATCGTTTATATCCTTGCGGCTTATACCTACAGCATCAACCGCACACATCACAACACCGCCTCTGCCTGTGTTGTCATCAATATAAACAGCTCTTGAATATATGTCGTCCATAACGCCTTTTGCAGGGCGGTTGGAATCGTAACCTGCAATAAAATATCTGCCCGAAGCGATATCGTCAGGGGTAAGCACAGCCTTGCCGAATCCGCAGGTATAGCAGTCACCTTTTTTGTCGCTGAATTTCTTATCACCCGTCAGCATATATTCGTTTGCATTTTCATCCGAAGTAAAATAACTCTTAGGCATAAGAAAAATTATCGTTTTAGAAAGGGTTTCTATAGCTTTTCTTACAATTTTATCAGTGTTCATATCACACCTCCTATAAAATTACTAATACATTATACACTATTTTTCTAAAAATTCAAATATAATACTTGATTTTTTTGTATAACATTTGTAATATTATTATTAACAAAATGAAATTTAAACCGAATACGGAGGTTTTTTATGCTTTCAATCAGAAAATACGAAGAAAAAGACTACGAAGGTGTTTGCTACGCTTGTCTTAACAGCGATGAAGACGATGATATGTCTGATGAGCTGTGCGAATTTGTGCTGCATACTTTCTGCGAGTATTACATAGAGAAGGAGCCCGAAAACTGCTTTGTGCTTGACGACGACGGAAAAGCAGTAGGCTATATTATCTGTGCTGAAAATTTTGATAAGTTTACAGAAGTGTTTTATGCCGAGTATTACCCGAGGTCACTTCATCTCGGTCAGGGCCGTCTGGATTGGGCTAATGAAGCTTACCTGCTTCACGAAAAATATAAAGCGGATTATCCGGCACACCTTCATATCGATATTCTGCCTGCGTATCAGCGTGGCGGCAACGGCGGTAAACTTGTTCAGACATTAAGCGAGCACCTTTCGGCCAAGGGCGTTAAGGGCGTTATGCTTACAACAGGCACAAGCAATACAAGGGCAACCAATTTCTACAGAAAGTACGGCTTTGAGGAGCTTGAAATCTACGATACCGATATCGCTTTCGGTAAAAAGTTGATATAAATGAATATTGTTGTGCTTTTCGGTTAAACTGTTTTTACCGTTTTAATCCGGAGGTGAAATACAGTGGAGAAGCAGAACAACAAGCAGAACAACAATCAGCCCCAGAAGAACAATAACCAGCCCTCACAGAGCAAGAATAAATAACCTGATTCAACCAAAAGCCGTCGGTGAAAAACCGGCGGTTTTCTCTTGACGCTAGTTTTAGTTATGATATAATAAAAAGAAAACTCATTATTAAAGAAACGGACGGATTATACAATGGAAAGATTTGCACGATTCAAATATCAGCCCTGTATCCCTTTGGGTGAGGATGGCCGCTGTGTAACAGCTTCTCTCAAGCATACTCAGCTTTCACGCCGTGCGGCAACCGAGGGTATGGTACTGCTTAAGAATACAGAAGGTGCTCTGCCTCTTAAGAAGGGCGAGAAAATCGCTCTCTTCGGTAAAGCAACTATCGAATACATAAAAGGCGGCGGCGGAAGCGGTGATGTTAATGTACCCTATATCTGCAATATATACGAGGGCTTTTGTGAGAAAGATGTAAGTATTTATATGCCGCTTGTGGAGTTTTATAAGGAATATGTCAAGCGCGAAAGCGTAAATATTCCTACACAGGCACAGATAAATGCAACATGGGATATTGTCAATGCAATGGAGTTTTGCACCAAGCGTGACGATATGACATACGACACCTTTGCAAGTATGCACGTCAAAGAGCCTGCAGTGCCTGACGAGCTTATCGAGTCTGCCGCAAACGAAGCAGATACTGCAATTGTTACTATCAGCCGCTTTTCTGCCGAGGGCGTTGACCGCAGACCTCAGGCAGGTGACTGGTACCTTTCCGATATTGAAAAAGATATCATTGATAAAACAAGCAAGCTCTTCAAAAAAGTAATTGTCGTAATTAATTCAGGTGCAGCGGTTGACTGCGAATATTTTGCCGAAAACGATTCCGTCAAGGCTCTCCTTATGTCCTGGCAGGGCGGTCTTGAAGGCGGTGCCGCTATTGCCGATATCCTCTGCGGCGATGTCAATCCGTCAGGTAAGCTTGCCGACACTATCGCAAAATCTTACGATTATTATCCATGTAAGGATGATTTTTGGGAGTGCTTTGATCACGTCGACTATTCGGAAGATATTTATGTCGGATATCGCTATTTTGAAACAATTCCCGGTAAAAAAGACCTTGTCCGCTATCCCTTCGGCTTCGGTCTGTCTTATACAAGTTTTGCTATGAGCGGCAAGCTCTGCGGTGTCGATGGTGACAGCGTAGTTATTGCCGTAACAGTTACAAATACAGGTGACGTTGCAGGTAAAGAGGTTGTTCAGGTTTATTATGCCGCACCTCAGGGTAAGCTCGGCAAGCCTGCAAAGGAGCTTGCAGCGTTCAGAAAAACAAAACTTCTCGCTCCCGGTGAATCCGAAATTCTTGCAATTACTTTCAAAGTAAACGATATGGCAAGTTTTGACGACCTCGGCAAAATCTGCAAGTCAGCTTATGTGCTTGAAAAGGGTGTATACGAATTTTATATAAGTACATCTGTAAGAGATTGCGAAAAGCTTTCTTTTGAATATGAAGTAAAAGAAGATACCGTAACAGAGCAGCTTTCACAGTGGTGTAAGCCGTTCAAGCTCGGCAAGCGTATGCTTTCTGACGGTAGCTTCGAAACTCTTCCTCAGGGTGAAGAGAGCTATTATTACGGCGAAAATCAGTCTTCAGGTGCCGTTGCGCCCGAAAATCCGGTAATGTTTAACAAGGTTGGCACGGATATTACAATGGACGAGTTTATCGCCCAGTTTACTCTTGAAGAGTTGATGGATTTTGTCGGCGGTCAGCCCCCAACGGGTGTTGCAAATACAGGCTGCTTCGGCCCGATGAAGCGTCTCGGTGTGCCTGCAATGCCTACTGCAGACGGCCCTGCAGGTCTGCGTCTTGATACCGAAACAGGTATTCCGACTACAGCGTGGCCCTGTGCAACTCTGCTTGCCTGCTCTTGGGATACCGAGCTTAATTTCCTTGTCGGTGCCGGCGGCGGTGCAGAAATCAGAGAGAATAATCTTGCAATCTGGCTTGCACCTGCACTTAATATTCACCGTGACCCGCTCTGCGGCAGAAACTTCGAGTATTATTCCGAAGACCCCTGCCTTGCAGGTAAGTGTGCGGCGGCAAATATCCGCGGTGTTCAGTCTCAGAAGGTTGCTGTTTCTATGAAGCATTTCGCTTGTAACAACAAGGAAGCAAACCGTATGGGCAGTGATTCACGCCTTTCGGAGCGTGCACTCCGTGAGATTTATCTCAAGGGCTTTGAAATTGCAGTAAAAGAGGGTAAACCCTGGACTGTAATGTCATCTTATAACCTTATTAACGGTCAACACACATCCGAAAGCTATGAACTTCTTACCGGTATTCTCCGCGGTGAGTGGGGCTATAACGGTATGGTTGTTACCGACTGGGGCGTAAAGAACGACCCTGTTAAGGAAGTTAAGGCAGGTAACGATATGAAGATGCACTGCGGTTATCCCGAAGATCTTATGGAGGGTTATAAAGCAGGCAGAATCACAAGAGCAGATCTTGAGCTTTGCGTAAAACGAATCCTCGAAATGTTCCTTAAACTTGATTAATCAAAATTTTAAAATTCCGTGTTGCTTTTTTAGAGTAATGCGGAATTTTTGCTTTTTATAAATATTTCTGGTTGAAAACTATTGAAAAAAGTTTAGAAATATGTTAAATTCAAATCAACATATTGTACAATTATCTAATATAAGGTGGTGTATATATGGCGCTGTTGAAAAAAGGCAATAAGAACAAGGCTTTGCAGGAAAGTGTAGATTACAAAGGTAACCGACGCTATGTCGGCAGAGCAGAAACTGTTGCCTATGTTCTCAACGATGCTGCAGCAACGCTTAATATAAGCGACTTTTATGAGCGTTATATTTACGACGTTGTAAAAATCGACTTTAATTATCTGGCGCTTCACAATTTTATAGCAACAATATGGGATATTATCAACGATACCTTTATCGGTGTTATTATTGAGCGTACCCGTACACGTTGGGGCAAGTTCAAGCCTTATATGTTGTTTGGCCAGATTCCTCTTATGGTAATAGGTTTATTCTATTGGGTAATTCCTTTTATCTTCGGCGGAACGTCAGCTACATATCTGCCCAAGCTCATCTTCTATTCGGTTATGATGATGGTGCAGGAGACTGCAGGTACATTTACAAGTATTGCGAACACAGGCTTTATGACAACTATTACGCCGAACCCTGTTGAGCGTACAAGGCTTATCACAATGGCACACTTGCTTTCTCATATTTTTGAGGACCTGCCGAAGCAGATTTTCGGTATCCTTTACGACCTTGTTATCAACGACAAGGTTAATTGGGAGCTTCCCAAGCTCTTCGCAGGCTTCGGTCTTGTCTGTGCAATTCTTTCTACTGTTTTTGTTATGTACTTCTTTATTATCAGCCGTGAAAGAGTTCAGCAGTCTGTTGAGCGACCGAGCGTTATTCAAGGACTCAAGGCTATCGTTACCAATAAGCCGGTTCTTGTTCAGGTGCTCTCATCTTTCCTCAGCGGCTTTGGTGTCGGTACGAGCAGAACCAATTTCTATATCGATGTTATTGGTTCAATCACATGGAAAACCATCGTTGGTATTCCTGCATTCCCCGTCAAGTTTATCAGCTACAGCTTTGTTGCTCCGCTTCGTAAGCGTTTTTCAACCAAAGCATTGTGGATTTTCGAGGACGCCTGGACGGATATGTTGTGGATGGTAGTTTTCGGCATAGGTTCAATAAACAAAAACTTTATGAAGAAGCCCATTATTCTTCCTTTGATGGGCTTGGAAGAAATATTCGAAATGTGTGTCTACGGACTCAGACGTGTTATTCCTAACGAGATTGTCAACGAGTCTATGGACTATTGCGAGTGGAAGAACGGTTACCGTGCCGAGGCTATGACAGGTGTTGCGCAGTCGCTTATAAGTAAATTGCAGCGAACCGTTATGGGTAGTGTGCAGTCAATTATTCTTGGCAAAATCGGTTACCAGCAGGGTATCAAGGTCGGTACACAGAGCGACAAGACAAAATGGTGGATTTTTGCTCTCGGTACAGGTATTCCGATTATTACAAGTTCACTCGGTATTATTCCCAAGTTGTTCTATCCGCTTAATGCTGAAATGCGTAACCAGATGTATGTTGACCTTCAGGAACGCCGTGACAGAATGGCAAAGATTATGCAGGAAGGCTCCGAAGAGGAGGCAAAACTTGCAGCTGAGGCTGAAATCAACGGTAAATTTGTAAAGTAAAACATATTTTATTGTCGCAACGAAGTTGAACCTTCGTTGCGGCTTTTTTTCTAAAAACCACTTGATTGTTTTAAATCGATGAAGTATAATTGAATAAAAATGGAGGTTGATTTTATGGTTAAAAAATTAATCGCAGTTTTCCTTGCTGTTGCGATGGTTTTCCCGATGGCAGTATCCGTCTTGGCGGCAGAACCCGAAAAGAATTATATTATTGACAATCCATACGAAGATGTCGATTGGGATGCATGGGACGATTATAAGACCCAGCTTCACTGTCATACAAACGCAAGTGACGGCTTTTTGCCTGTTCAGCAGTTTTGCGATATGCACTATGCTCTCAATTACGAAATAGTTGCTCTTACTGACCACGGTACACTTAACCGTGGCTGGAATATAGTGCCCGATACCGTACCTCTTATGCGAGTTATCAAGAAGGAGCGTACCAATAACAATGCTCCGATTATTCCTGTTCCCGAAGAGGCATATCAGGGCTATCTCAACGGTACAAATCCTGATAATACCTATACAACTACAGCAGGTGATACGCTTACCCGTACAACACCAAACGGTATGCTTGATGTACCGCTCGGCAACGAGCAGAATATGGCTACTCCTTTTGCTGATTGTCACCTTACAAGCTATTGGGCAGAGTACGGTCAGGGTTACGCAGGTGTTTACGGCGACTATGAAACTCCTTGCCGTGAGGTTGCAAAGCTTGACGGTATAACTTTCCTTTCACATGTAGGTGAATATGTATATCCCGATAAGGATTCGGCAGACCATGTCGGTCAGAAGATTGACGAGTATTATGTAAATAAGTTTGCACGTATCTTCCTTGACAATCCTGAAAATTCACTTGGTATGGGTATCAACAGTGCAACCGATGCACATACACGCTGCGACCGTATCCTTTACGACCAGATTCTGCAGAAGACGATTCCCAACGGTGTTGTACCGTGGGGCAATACCTTTGCCGATTCTCATAACGAAACTTCTCTTAACGATGCTTACACAATGAGCTGGATGCCCGAGCTTACTCTCGATGCTTTCCGTACCTGCCTTGAAAAAGGTCAGTTCTTCTCCGTTTCTCATTTCTCAAACGGTGTCGAGCTCAACGGTATGGAGGAAATGCCCGGCTTTATTGAGCAGGATGTTTATGACACCAGAGCTTACTGGCGCGATGATACTCCGCAGGTAAAGAGAATTACAGTTGACGAAGAAAACGATACAATCACTGTAGAAGGCATCAACGCAAATATCATCACATGGGTTTCTGACGGTAATGTTCTTATGCGTACAGAGCTTGTCGACGGCAAAGCAACACTCGACCTTCACAGCGACGAGCTTCTCAATGACCCCTATCTCTATCTCAGATTTTATCTCTCGGGCGATAACGGCATCTGCTATGCAAACCCGATGGTGCTCAATGTTGAGGGTGAGGAGTTTGAGCCTGTAGATGTGCCGAAAACTTACGACCTTCCGCTCTTCCTTCGCAGCCTTGTTACTGTACTTGATGTTGCTGTTTTCAAGTATAATCCGATAATCTGGATATTTAAGTACTTCGGACTCGGCTATAATCCGCTTACACAGCTTTTTAAACTTTATTAACAGCATAATTTAAGGCATCCGATGATTGGTTTCATCGGATGCCTTGTTTTTTACTTTATATATGCTTTGAACGGTGCAGAGTATGCCTTTGCCCACTGCATAACTTTCTTTCTGTCCCATCTTCTCGGCATTGTCGCACACGCTGCCATAACCTGTGCCATTCTGCTGCCGCAGACCATAACTTTTTTAAGTACTTCAGGTCGTTTGCATACAGCCTTTGCCTTTATCATAAGGTCTTTTGGGTCAAGCTTGAACTGAGTGTTGATGCTCGTGAAATTTGCTGTCATCGTTATATTGTCTTCGTTGAGCATACCCGAATCAAAGCAGTAGTCAAGCTCGTCGGGAGTGAGACTGAGCAGCATATATTTTACGCACTCAAGCGGTGCAAGACCTGAGCCAAGTGCTTTGTAATATTTGACTTGATAATTCCACAGTGTCTCTGCACTGTAAGCTTCTGTGATGTCTGCAGATACGGTGTCTGCAAGCATCTTTGCGGCTTTGAGTGAGTTGGCAATACCCGAACCTATTAGCGGTACTGTCATAAATGCACTGTCGCCGATTGCGGCGTAGCCGTCGCCTACCATAACCGAAAGGGGATGTCGCACGGGGATTTCTACAAACTGACCGCCTCTTACTTTATCTTTACCGAGTCGAGGTGATTTTTCTCGAAGCATATCCGCGTAACTTTCGAGCTTTTCAAGCGTGAATTCTTCAAATCTGCCGACAAGTAAGTCTGTGTGTTCTTCTTCGGAAGCAACCCAGCTTATGCATTTTTCGCCGCCTGCAAAGAAGTTGACTCTGAATTTTGCCTCGACCTCTTCGTCACTTGCTTTGTTGTAAAATGCTCTGTAAATTGTTATTTTTTCATCACGGTGTACATTTTTTTCAATTCCCATAGAAGCGGGCAACTGAGTCCTTACAGGTGAATTGAGTCCGCACGCATCAATAACAAGGTCTCCGATGAAATCACCTTTTGAGGTTTTGATGCCGATGACTCTGTTGCCAAGCATAACAGGGGTGAGCACTTCGCAGTCGTATTCGATTTTAACTCCGCAACCGATTGCGTGATTAATAAAATGAGTGTATATATCTTTGCGCTCCATCTTGATTTCAAGCTCGTCATAAGGTACGTGTTGTGTGAGCGACCTCTCGGATGTAGGGGCAAAGAAGGTCATATTCTCTTTGTATTCGTATTTATCTTCAGGCGGCATCGGCATTTCCGCAATACCGAGTGCGGCAGGCGCAAAAATATCGGTCCAGTCATAGCCGAGTGTGCCTTCACTTTTCTTTTCGTATACCGTTACGTCAAATCCGCGTTTTGCAAGCATAGCCGCTGCGGCAATTCCGCCGTGACCCAGACCTGCAACGATTATTTTTTTACCCATTTTCCTTATACCCCCTTGTGAAACTATATGATAATTGTATCACTTTTTTTAATAACATCAAGTGAGTTGCGGAAATTTTTTATTTATCCTGCGAAAATTAAAATGTCATTCTGAGCGTAGCGAAGAATCTTTAAAGCTACTTCGTTTCACTCAGTATGACATTGTTTTTATCGGCTGATAGTAATAATTGCGAATTATTTATTGTTTCTTTTGTGCTTCTTTGCTATACCCTGTGCAATTGCAGGAAAGGTGTTATCCGTATCGTTTGTCGGCTGTATATTGTAAGTGCCGTATTTGTTTACCATATCAAATGAATCTTCTTCAATTTCGTTTTCAGATATCTTTGAGCGCTTTTCTTCGTTATGATTGTATTTCATTTATATCACCCTTACTTATTTTTGTTTTATTTTAGGCAATATACACATTGTAATTTTTTCTTTATACATATATAATGTTGAGCAGTGTTGTATTTGGGAGAATTTTGTAATGAGTAAATCAAACGAAAATAAAGGACTCAATGTCAGCGTAAAATCGTTTATAACTGCTATTGCCGTCGTGCTTGCACTTATGATTTTTACTTACGCACTTACTTTCTTTATTCCGGGTGGTGAGTATGCGCGCACTGTGGATGCGTCAGGCAATACGGTGCTTGACCCTGAACAGGGCTTCACCGAAGTAGACGGTGGTATTTCATTCGGCAAATGGCTTGCTTCTCCGATACTTGTGTTAGGTGCAGACGGAGGCGGTACAATAATTGCCATTATTGCATTTTTGCTTGTTATCGGCGGCGTTTTTACCGCACTCGATGCTTGCGGTCTTATGAAATATATGCTCGATAAAATTGTTAATAAATTCGGAAATGCGCGATACAAGCTGCTCGCTATGGTTACATTTTTCTTTATGGCTATGGGCGCGTTTATCGGTTCTTTTGAAGAGTGTATACCTATGGTGCCCATTGTTGTAGCCCTTAGTGTAAGTCTTGGTTGGGATCCTATGACCGGTATGGGTATGAGTCTGCTTGCTTCAGGGTGCGGTTTTGCTTCGGGTGTCTGTAATCCGTTTACCGTAGGTGTTGCACAGCAGCTTGCAGGTCTGCCGATGTTTTCGGGAATATGGTTTCGTTTAATTGGCTTTGCCGTAATATATTCTATTCTTACTCTGTTCCTTTTCCGCTATGCAAAGAAGCATGAAAACCCTGCAGTTTCTGCCGGTAATATTGGATTTATACCAAACCGCAGTATGGACAGGGCACTTGTCTGCTTTGCTTCAATTCTCGGTGCAGGTATTCTGCTTGTGCTCAGTTCAACCTTTATAACCGCTCTGCAGGATTATACAATGATTATCGTTGCGGTTATGTTCCTTATTTCAGGTATTTCTTCAGTTCTGCTTTCAGGTATGAAGGTTTCGGGTCTTGCACGTTTCTTCGGCAAGGGCATTGTTAATATTTTACCTGCCGTAGTTTTGCTGCTGTTTGCAAGCTCAATAAAATTCACACTGACAGAAGCGAAGATTCTCGACACGGTACTTCACTGGTCTGTTGAAGCGATGGATACAATGCCGCGCGCGGTAATTGTACTGTTTGTATATCTTATAGTGCTTGTGATGAATTTCTTCATCAGTTCAGGCTCCGCAAAGGCATTTCTTCTGATTCCGCTTATCGTGCCGATGGCTCAGCTTTTCTCAATAGAGCCTCAGCTTTGTGTTGTTGCATTTGCATTCGGCGACGGATTTTCCAATGTATTTTACCCGACAAATGCCGCTTTGCTGATTGCACTCAGCCTTACAAGTATAAGCTACGGTAAGTGGGTTAAATTCTCGTGGAAGTTCCAGGCAATAAACCTTGCTGCCACAAGTGCATTGCTTCTTATCGGATACGCTGTGGGTTATCACTGATTTTCTAAAAAGTCACGCATTCTTTCAAGTACTCGCTTTTCTATGCGTGATACATACGACCTTGAAATTCCGAGCCGCTGTGCAACCTCGCGTTGTGTCAGTGGCTTTTTGTTATATAGTCCGTATCTGAGGATGATAATCTCTTTTTCGGCAGGGTTTTTCATCTGATTTACAAATTCATATATCTTTTGAGTTTTTTCATTCAGGTCGATATCATCCGCTATTGTGTCGTCTTCGTATACAACGTCGCTGAAGGTGAGGGGATTGCCGTCGCTGTCTGTGTCTATAGGCTCGCTCATCGATATATCCTGTGATGTCTTTTTCATACTGCGCAGGTACATCAGCACTTCGTTTTCTATACACCTTGCAGCATAGGTTGCGAGTCTTGCTCCTTTTTCGTAATCAAACGAGTTTACCGCTTTTATAAGTCCTATTGTTCCGATTGAAATCAGGTCGTCGCTGTCTGCGGTAAGAGAATAATACTTTTTCGTAACATGAGCAACCAATCTGAGATTGTGTTCAATCAGCTCTTTGGCAGCTTCTTTATCGCCGCATTTCATTCTTTCGAAACATTTCTTTTCTTCGGCGGCATTCAAAGGTTTTGGGAATGAACTGCCGTTTTGCAGGTGAAGCGTGAAATAGAGCAGATTTGAAAACACTGAAGATAAAAGTTCGGTCAGCATTTACACACCTCCATATACTGTTTAAAGGTATGCGATTAATTTTATATTTATTATAAATAATTATAAACAAAAGTTTACATTTATTTATCGTGGTAAAGTGATAAATGACTTGAATTTGCTGGGATTATATGTTATAATATATAAAATTTCAAGTAAGGAGGTCTGCTTTTTGGCTAAAAAAGATAAGAAAGTAAAAGATCCGGTCGATGGTGGTCTTTATACCGAAGATTTTTACGCCAAGCAAAACCGACGTTATGTCGGCACTAAAGAAACCGTAGGTTATGTTATATTTGATATGGCCCAGAGTTTCAACATCAATACATACTCCGAGCGATTTATAACAACAATCTTTAAACTTGATCTCGGTTTGCAGGCTGTTGCAAACCTTATAAACAGTATCTGGGATATTGTTAACGATACTTTCTCAGGTGCTTTGGTCGATAAAACACGTACAAGGTGGGGTAAGTTCAAGCCGTATCTTGTTGTTCTCGGTATTCCGGGCACATTGGCAACCTGCCTTTATTGGCTTATGCCATTACTCTTCCCTAATGCATCATCCACATCTATGGCGAAATTCTTCTTCTATCTTGTTCTTGCCATACTGCGTGAAACCGGCGGTACATTCCGCGGCTTTGCCCAGACGGGTATGCTTGCTACCATTACGCCAAACCCGATTGAACGAACGAGGCTGATTACTCAGGCTCAGTTCTTCTCCGGCTTCCTTGGCGAAAAATTACCGCAACAGATTATGGATATCGTCCTTGACCTTATCGGTAATCAGTTTGTCGGTAAGGGCAATTTCGACAAGGCATACAAAGGTGTCTTCATCGGTATGGGTATATTTACCTCGCTTGTAAGCGGTATAGCAGCTCTTTGGTTTGCAACTATCACCAAAGAACGTGTTATGCAGTCTGTTGAAACACCGAGTATTAAAGAGGGCATTAAGTCTATTGTCAACAATAAACCTATCCTTCTTCTCACTCTGTCCGATACGCTCAGCAGTTTCTCATTGTTCAGCGGCAGCAAGCAGGACTATTTTATCGATGTTCTCAACTTTGCAACTCTCGGTACAATCGTCGGTATCCCCGGTGCGATTGTTCATCCGTTCTCTTATACCCTTGTTCCGTGGTTCCGTAAGCGATTTTCTACCCGTGCTCTTGCCATCTTAGGTAAGTACAGTATAGATATTACTTATATTCCGGTATTCCTTGTCGGTTGTATCGGCGGTAAGAAGAACGGTCTGTATAAGAAAGTCCTTCCGATGGGTATTGCGCTCTGCTTACAGGAAACATTCTATATGTTCTTCTATGGCCTGCGTCATGTTATCCCCAGTGAGATGTATAACGAGGCTATGGACTACTGCGAATGGAAGAATGGTTACCGTACCGAGGCTATGACATCTGCAGCAAAGGGTCTTGCACAGAAACTTGCAGGTACACTCAGCAACTTTGTCAAGACGCTGTTTAAAAAGTGGATCGGTTACGATATCAATGCGTATACACAGGGTAGTGCGCAGTCTGACAGTACAAAGTTCTGGCTGTTTGCAATGTTCACAGTCCTTCCGCTTATTACGACAACTCTCGGTATCATTCCGCTTCTCTTCTACGACCTTTCCGGTAAGAAGCGCGATAAGATGTATGAAGAGCTTCTTGCACGCCGTGCTCTTATGAATTCTGAGATTACAGACGGTGATGCGGCTGCTCTCGACAAGGTCAAGGCTGCTCAGAAGGCTATTTCTTCAGAAAACAAAAAAGAAAGCGACCTTGAAGGTTAATAAATCTAATAAACAGTAAAATAAAAACGGATTGCAAAGGTTTTCCTCTGCAATCCGTTTTTTGTGCTTGGTTTTAATTCAGCGTGTAGCGCCTGTCAGAAAATGAGCGATTTTTGCGAGAAATTCAACAATCTTAAGTGCGAACTCAAGTATCGGTGTTATTTCCGAAAGCTCGGGCGGTAACTCGACTGTAGCGGCAAAAGAGGGGATAGATGTTGCGAAAAGGACTGTGATGACAGTTGTTGCTGTTGTAAAAAACTTTTTCATGTAATTACTCCTGATATAATGTAATAAATAATATAGAAGCGTTGATTGATGTGGATATTTTACCATAATGTTATGGTCTTGACAAGACCTGAGACTCAAAGTAGCTGATTTTGTGTGTAGCGTCTGTTTTTTAGCAACATAATGTACAAATTTATTTTAAAAAATCAAAATTTTTATTGCGATTTAACTTGCAATTCACAAAATGTTGTGATACAATCGGTATGAATAATAGTGTAACTGTATACCTATCGGTGTCGGTGTCTGCTATTAATTACATATATAAAAGGTATTCCTACCGAACAGCAAAATCCCACACACAAAACCATGGAGGTGCTTTTTCTATGAAAAAAGTCAAAAAGCTATTGTGCATCCTTCTGGCTTATGTAATCCTTGCAACTTCTCTTGCAAGTACAGCATCTGCTTATGAAGCTTACACAACACCCGCCGGCTATGACAGCCTTGGTAAGCCGTATTATACATACGAGCAGTCCTGCTCTATGTTGCTCGACTTCCTTGATACAGTGCTGTATGATGCCAATATCAACGAAGAGATTGACTTGAGTATCCTTGGTACAATCAGAATCAACCTCACATCTGTTGATAATACATTCAAATCAATTTCAGACCTTCTTGATATGGGTCTTGTTAACGTTGCACAGGGCCTCAGCCTTGTCGGTGACCTTAAGGACCTTGATGAGTCTGCTATCGTTGAGCCCAGAAGAGCTACTCACGCCGATTCTGTCGTTTTCTATGCTCTTCTTGAGTTCCTCAGCGACAACGCTGCCGTACTTGAGAAGCTTGGTAACGGTACTATCAACTTCGGTTTCATTTTGGAGATGGTTCTTCCGCCCGATGATCCGGATTTCGGTTTCCTTTACGATATTCCTGCTTTCCTTAAGGAAATGATTTATACTCTTATTTACAACAGCTTGCTTAAAGCTGAGAATGAGCCTGAAATCGACACACTTCCTGCCGGTGTTACCCTCGATTCATTTACTATCGACGGTCTCCTTCAGGATGTTGTTGACCAGCTTCTTATAGGTGATTACAACGTTTCTACTCAGTCCTACTCCGGTTTCCTTCCGAGTATGGCCGGTAAAACATCAATCACAAGTGGTTCTGCATACGATCTTATTCAGAACGCTATCGACTCACTTATGGTTGATATCCTTGTTCCCACACTCGTTGATTCACTTCCCGATGCACTTGATATCGAAGTAAGCGAAGAGTGGCCTTATGGTAACCCCGCAGAGCCCGGTCTTCTTCCCACCGTTATGGGTATTATCAACGACTACCTTAAGCTCGGTTTCCCCTACAATACAGAGGAGTATCCTGTTATCGAGCTTGAGAGAGCACTTACATGGCTTCTTGCAGGTGAAACTGTAACAGATGAAGCAGGCAATGTAACCAAGACTCCTGCTGCTCTTTACAACATCATCTCTTTCACAGACCACGGTATCGATATTAACGATGAGATTTACAATAACATCGTTTCCCTTCTCCGTGAGCTTGGCCCCGGTCTCCTTCAGATGCTTCTTCCCGAAGTTATTCCGGAGGATATGGAATTCCCGGATATGACAGAGTGGACAACTGATCAGTTCATTTCCTACATTATCCAGCTTATCGCACCCGGTATTGATTTCTTTGCCGGTGTTCGTTTCCTTCCCGACTGTGACACAATTCAGGAATGCCTTACTTATATACTTATCAGCCTTGTTATCGATATCCTTCCCGAAAACGATTACTACGGTATGATTGAGAGTGGTGAGCTCGATCCCGAAAACGGTGCATGGATTGAAGTAGGTACAGACTACCTCATCTATCTCATAAATTCTCTCATTCCCGTTAATATTCCGGCTGATGCACACTTTGAAGAGTTCCTTGACTATGTTGTTAACTGGGCAATCGAAAACTTCGGCTTCATATTCAACACAAGACAGAACCTTGCCGGTATGACTTGTTGGGAGAAGCTTGATGCAACTCTCTTCACACTTCTCGATCCCACACTTACCACAATCCAGATGACTCACGATACAGTTTCAGAGTCACTTATCAGAGGTGCAATTCTCGACGGTGTCCAGACTCTTAACATCGAGAAGATCCTCAGCTTCATTGGTAAGAATTCTTCTCCCGATGCTATCCTTAATCAGCCTCTCGTTAACTTTGTTCTCGACCTTCTCGGCGGTATCCTTTCAAGCTTTATGAACGGTCGTGAAATTATCCCCTCAAATGTAAATAGCCTTGAAGAGCTTGTTTACGGTGCTACCAAGGGCGGCAATCTTGGTCAGTTCCTTGAGAACTTACTTATTGCTCTTTACGCTGAGAAAGACTACAACTTCCCGTCACTTATTCCGCTTGTCGGTTCACTCATCGGTCTTAGCCAGAACGATAACTTCACAGTTAACGCTCCCGTTGGTTATCCCAACAAGACTATGAAGGACCTTAAGACACTTATGGAGCAGTATATGCCCTCCAATGGTGACCTTGCATACAGCGATGACGGTTACTTCACATACGGTGAAGAGGACTATGAGTATCTTTACGAGTTTACAGACTTTGATGATACATACAGCGAGTGTGTAGACCTTGTAAACAGATACAACGAGAATCCCGCTTCCGTTACAGCTCTTGAAATAAAGAACCTCTACTACAGACTCGGTTATTATTATGAGCGTCTTACTCCCAGAAGTGAGACATGCAAGATTCAGCTTGCATACGAGATCGACTATGCCGAGGCTAACAATGCCGTATCCAATGATAACGGTTCAGGCGGTAAGGTATATACCGACAGATCCTGGAGACTTTACAGTGAGGCTCTTGCTAACGCATACAAGGTAGCAGCTGATCCTGATGCAAAGCAGTCTGCAATCTCTATCGCAAGACAGGAGCTCTTCAAGTCACAGAACAGACTTAAGGCTTATATCTCTCTTGCACGTTATAACGTTCTTGACGTTATGATCAGAAGAGCTGCGGCAATTCCTGAAGAGGATTACAAGCTCTATACAACAAATTCAATTGCAGAGTTTAAGGCAGCGTATAATGCGGCTACAACAATTGACCGTGACTATGACCTTGATGATCAGTACATCGTTGACGAAACAGCAACAAGACTTGGTGATGCTCTCAATAATCTTGAGCTGTGGGAACTCAACTATGAACTTGGCGCAGACATTATCATCGATGAAGTAGTTGCAAGAGATACAAAGACAACTCTTAAGTTCCGCGAGGCAAGCGGTGCAGCTGTTACAAATGTTTCTGCAACAGTTAACGGCGGTGCAGTTATCGGCGAAATGTATGAGGAAGACGGTTACTACTGCTGGGAGATTGATCCTGCTGCAGCATCTCTTTACTCAGTTATCACTGCAACTATCAAGTTTACACAGCCCTCTACAGGTATGACATATACAGCTTACGCTTATACATTCGTATCTGCAGGTGACTATGAAATCAACTTTGATGTAAATACTTGCCAGCCCGGTTACGTTCGTAATCAGTACTATCTTGGTGTTTACGGTATCAACACCACTAACTACAGCGGTGTTCTTGAGTACCATGTAGATCATCCGAATGCAGGCAGTGCAGGTGATTTTGCTACTATTCCTATGGGTACTGTTTATGCAGATCGTAGTGTTTACAGAAACTTATCTGAACTTCCCGGCCTTATGTTTACAATTACCAAGTATGCTGATTCTTATTCAAGCGGCAACATTGGTACAGGTGTATTCAAGTCTATTGATGTTGATGTAACATCTTCTAACGAGGCAGTTACAGTTGATCCTTCTTCTTACAGCATGACCCTTAATCAGGACGATTCCAAGAACTTCACCTTCTCCGGTAACCTTCCTGAGGCAGGCGACTCTCTCACAACTCTTATTACTCCCACTGTTAACGCTGTTGCAACAAACGGTGGTTCAACAATCTCTTATCCGAAGTTTGAACTTCGTGTAATCGCTTATGATAAGAGCGTGCTTCGTGCAACAGTTAACGATGCTATTTCTTCCTGCCGTCAGGATTGGTTCTATGCAGGCGGTTGGGATATCTACAAGAAGGACCTTGAGGCAGCAGTTGCTGTTCTCAATAACCCCATGGTAACACAGCCTCAGATTGATGAAGCTAATGTTAACCTTCTTGAAGCAATCGAATGGCTTGAGTACAAGTCAGCAGACTTCGAAGAGCTTCACAAACTCATTTCTATTGCAAATTCCCTCAATCCTGATGATTATCAGAATTACAGTGATGTAACAGACGTTCTTAAGACTATCGACTTCTCACAGGATGTTCTTCAGCAGTCACTTGTTAACGAGACTATCGATAATCTCCGTGCAGCTATTGATGGTCTTAAGCCTGCTCAGGATCGTATCATCATCCGTTGCTACGATAACTCCGGTCTTCTTCATCCCTTGACAATTATTGACGATGAGGGTAACGAAGTTCCGCAGGTTGTTCTTCTTAACACAGATACCATTTACGGTGATATCGGTGAAAAGGTTATCGTTAACGTTCCCGAAATTATGGGTTACAAGTCAACTGATAAGTCTCAGCTTGTTACAATTACAAAGGGTGGCGTTGTTGTTGAGTTCTTCTACGCTCCCGACGTTTACAGAGTTATCTTTAATGCAAACGGCGGTACAGTTGATCCCACAACAGCAAACGTAACATACGGCAGCACATACACTAACCTTCCTGTTCCCACACGTGAGGGCTTTGAGTTTGTCGGTTGGTACAACAAGCTTTCCGGCGGTATCAAGGTTGACGAAACCGTTAAGGTTACAACAGGTTACTACACAACTCTCTACGCTCGTTGGACAAGAGTAGCAAGTAATGATACTGAGATTAACTCCTCAACATCTGATGTTACAACAGAGACACCCGAAACAACTCAGACATTCTTCGCAAAGATACTTGCTATACTTTCACAGATATTCGGATTTATCTTCTCGAATATTTTGGGTATCGGTTAAGGTTTACCTCTGAATTCACTACAAAAAATCTACTCGTGTAATAGGGGAATATGCAAATGAAACTTAAAAAATTTATAAGCTTTCTGCTTGCATTGACACTTATAGCTACTACTTTTGCTTGCGGCATCGTAGCCGATGCCGCAAGCTACAGCAGCTCAGTTCTTCAGTATATGCTCGATAATCATGAGTCCTATCCGGATGCAAGATACACACCCGAGTCATACGCTATTTACACCGCTGCTCTGGCTAATGCACAAAGTGTCGCTGCAAACGCTTCAGCTTCTGCTGATGATATTAATAATGCTGTTTCTGCTCTTGCAGGTGCAGAGGCAGGCCTTACCGTTATCAACACTGAGTATGTTTCTGCTGTTGATGTAAGAGCAGCAAGCTCAGTAGTAAGCGGTAAGAGCGTTACAATCGCATTCAAGGATGTAGCATCAAACGAGCTTTCAAATATCACAATGGATGTTACAAATGCTGTTGTTGCCAATGAGTTCAGACTTGAGCCCGATGGTTACTATTATGCAAATGTTACTTCAACAGGTGCAACAGGTGATGTTATTACCGTTGAAATTACATACGATTGCTTAGGCGTTACATACAAAACTTATGTTAATGTTCTTACCTGTGCTGAAGGCGAACATGTTGCTCTCAAGTCACAGCTTGGTGCACTCATTGCAAGAGAAACAGCAAAGAACAGACAGGCTTCAAGCTACGACGGCGGTTTTTCAACATATAAGTCAGTTATGAAGAACGCTCTTGAAGTTTATGCTAATCCCAGTGCTACTCAGACAAGAGTTCAGCGTGCTATCGAGAATATCGGTATGGCTGTCGACTCACTTGTCAGTGCTTATGCAGATTACTCCAGAATCTATGCTCAGGTAGCTTATATCAACGAGCTTAATCCTGACAACTACAATACATTTGCTGACATAACAAATGCTATCGCTCTTGTTCAGTACGACCTTCCTGCTGAAAGACAGGCTGCTGTTGACCAGATGGCAGACAATATTCAGGCAGCTATCGACGGTCTTACTCTCAAGATGTCAAGATACACAATTCTTTGTGTAACTCCTGACGAAACTCAGGAAGGCGGCTACCGCGTACTCAGCTCACAGCTTTACGACGGTACAAGAACTTATGTTGTCCGTGCTACAGCTCCGGTTCATCCCGGTTATGAGCCCGATGTACAGTATCAGACAGTTACTCTTACTCAAGATGAGCAGACTGTAACATTTGTCTACACTCCCGTTGTTTACTATGCATACTTCAATGCTAACGGCGGTACAGTTGACGTTGCATCCAAGCAGCTCGCATACGGCGGTGAATACGGTGAGCTTCCCGTTGCTACAAGAGACGGTTATACCTTCCTCGGTTGGTTCTCTGATGCAACAGGCGGTGAGCAGATTATTCCCGATACTATCGTTACTATCAACTATGTTGAAAATCTCTACGCTCATTGGAGTGATGTAGAGAGCTATACAATCAACTTCAATTCGGGTCTTGGTTCAGCTTGTGATTCTATCACCGCTGCATACGGTACTGAAATCGCAATGCCTGTTCCTACAAGATTTGGTTACAGCTTCACAGGTTGGTACTTCGATGAGAAATGTACTCAGCCCGCATCTTACACAACTATGCCTGACTTTGGTGATACAGGTACATCCGTAACCTTATATGCAGGTTGGACTGAGAAGGTTTATGACGTAACTCTTGATGCCGGTGAGAACGGTGTTGTTTCCGATACAAGCTATACCGTAACATTCGGTTCAGCTTACGGTAGCCTTCCCACACCCACTAAGGATGGTCACACATTCATTGGTTGGTTTACACAGCCTGAGGGTGGCGACCAGATTACATCTGCTGTCCTTGTAGAGCTTGACACAGAGCATACACTCTATGCTCAGTACAGTGTAAACACATATACACTTTACTTCGATTCTAACGGTGGTACAGAGATAGACTCAATCACTGCTCTTTACGGTACACCTATTACAATCGAGAATCCCACTAAGGAGAATTACCTCTTCGATGGTTGGACACTCAATGGCGAGCCTTATGAGCTTACCACAATGCCTTCAGGCAATGTAACACTTAAAGCTGTATGGACTCTTAACACTGTTTGTGAGTATTATCTCGATGTTTACAAGACAATCAATGGTAAGCGCGTACCTGCAACATCAATCAAAGCAGGCGATGCTATCGAAGTTGAAGTAAGTATCAAGACAAACTACTATGCAGGTCAGGGTATCTTCGGTATTATGTTCGACAACCGAGTATTTACAGTTGCATCTAATATTAGAACTGCTGCAGTAGCAAACACAACTTCTGACTACATGAAGTCACTTGCAAGTACAGCTATGTCCGGTACAACAAACTATGCTGCTTCAAACTGGGCAAGCAAGTTTGCTGATAATACTCCTCTTGAACCGGATAACATCAAGTGTACTCGTATCACAACAGGTAACTTCGCTACAACAAGCAAGAAGCCTCCCGTTATTGTAAACGAGAAGACGCATGTATTTACACTTAAGCTTACAGTTAACAGCGGTATTGATGCTTCTGTTACTGAAGGTCTTATCTTCATCGATGAGAGAATGTGTAAATCACCTGAAAACAGTGCAACTGCTATACCTACATCAGTAGCTTGCGTAACTGAAAACGGCACAGCATACAAGCTTGACACTGTAAACCTTGTTCCCGATGTTTCCAACGCATTTGTTTCTCTTGATATCGCAGCAACAGACTGTGAGCTTGCTCCCGCAGAAGGTTCAACAACAGTTGTTGAGACAAAGAAGAGAATAGTATACGGTCTTGCTGATGAGCTTACACTTGATTCCTTCAAGACTGATTATGCACAGGTTATCGGTACAGGTACAATTACTTGTGAGGATTCTGTTCTCGGTACAGGCTCCGTTATCAAGGTTATGGATGGCGCAACTTGCCGCCTTGAGTACACAGTAGTTATCTACGGTGATATTGACGGTAACGGTACAACCGATGCTAACGACTCTTTCCTCGTAAGTATGATTTCTAAAGGTATGCTGTCACTCGATAAGCTCAATGAGTATGAGAAGATGGCGGCCGACCCGAACCACGACGGCGTAATTGACGCTACTGACGCAATGCTTCTTAATGACGCAGCTCTTCTTAAAGAAGTTGTCAACCAGGTCGGTTAAAATCCAATTCGGTTTTATTTAAACTAAAAAATTGCCGTCCGGCGAAAACCGGGCGGCTTTTTTAGAAGAAGGTTAAGTTATGACACAGATTTTTTTTGAAAAATCAACAGGGGAAAGCTATCAGCAAATAAGTACTGCGGCACATTCTTTGCTGAAAAAAGAGCTTGCACACTATTTATCACTCGATGCAGATGAAGTAGTTATTGCTAAGGATGAAAAAGACTGTCCTTATGTTGAAGGGAAAAAAGATATTTTTATCAGCATCAGTCACTGTGACGGATATATAATGTGCGCTTTTTCCGATGATAAAATCGGTGTTGATGTTGAATTAGTCAAAAAACGCCGTAAATCAGTCGAAAGCCGTGTCTTTACGGATGCTGAAATATCTTTGCTCAACAAATCTGAGAATGAAGACAGAGCTTTTTATACGCTTTGGACACTGAAGGAAAGTTACCTCAAGGCAATAGGTACGGGCTTTGCAGATAATGCAAAGGATGTTGAGTTTTATTCTCTTGAGTTACCGATAAAATCAAATAAATCCGAATACACTTTTACAGTAGGTGAGCGTGACGGATTCGTATATTCCGTATGCAAAAAAAAGTTTGCTTAAAAAGCACATAAATATAAAAATATTGTTGAATTTTTTTTGTTTATATGATAGATTGTATATAACCAGAATATAGGAGGCTTTTGCGGTATGAGTAAAAAAACTGTATTCCTGACCGGTGCTTCAGGTAACATGGGTTGGGAAGGTTTCAAACAGCTGTACGCAAAGAAGGATAAGTTCAACATTGTTGTTCTTCTTCGTGACAGCGAGAAAAACAGAGAGAAGTTTAAGGCATACATGAACGATCCTGCTGTCAAGATCGTTTGGGGTGACCTTAGAAAGTATGAGAGCGTTCTTGAGTGCGTCAACGGTGCTGATTACGTTCTTCATGTTGGCGGTATGGTTTCTCCTTCTGCTGACTATCTTCCCATTGCTACAATCAAAACAAATGTTGGCGCTGCACAGAATATCGTCAAGGCTGTCAAGGCACAGCCCGATCCCGATGCAGTAAAGGTTGTTTACATAGGTACTGTTGCTGAGACAGGTGAGCGTGACGACCCGATTCACTGGGCACGTACAGGCGACCCCATCAAAATCAGTGTTTACGACCACTATGCAACAAGTAAGGTTATTGCTGAGTCTGTTTTTGCAGAGTCAGGTCTTAAATATTGGGTATCTCTCCGTCAGTCAGGTATCCTTTACCCCGAAATCCTCAAGAATATGGAGCCCATTATGTACCACGTTGTTATCAACGGTGTTCTTGAGTGGGCAACTGTTGAAGACTCCGGCCGTCTTCTTGTAAACGTCTGTGGTGACGACGTTCCCGAGGAGTTCTGGAGAAGATTCTACAACATCGGTTCCGGTGCACAGTACAGAATCACAAATATGGAGTTTGAAGAGCTTCTTCTCGGTAAGTGCGGTCTCGGCCTCGGCGATCCCAAGAAGCTGTTTGACCCCGATTGGTTTATCACACGTAACTTCCACGGCCAGTGGTATCTCGACTCTGATGTTCTTGAGAGCTATCTCCACTTCCGTGCAAATACTCCCATCAAGGACTACTTCAAGAGCATGATGGACAGAGTTGAGTGGTTCTATAAGCTTGCTTTCCTTGCAAAGCCGTTTGCTTTTGCTGTTAAGCCCTTTATGAAGAAGATTGCCAAGACTCCCGTTTACGGTACACTCTGGTGGAGAGAGAATAAGGTTGCTCCCAGAATCAACGCTTACGTTGGCTCAATGGAGAAGTGGAACGCTATCGGTTCCGACTGGAGCAAGGTTAAGGTTTACCGTCCCAACGACGATCCTGCAAAGGCTCTTGTTCTCGATCACGGTTATGATGAGACAAAGCCCTTCGATTCACTTACACTTGAGGATCTTCAGAAGGCTGCTGAGTTCCGTGGCGGTAAGTGCCTCGCAACTGAGATTGTCGATATGTACACACCTGTTGAGTGGGAATGTGCACACGGTCACAAGTTTATGATGAGCCCGAACCTTGTTCTTCGCGGCGGTCACTGGTGCCCCGAAGAGCTTCCCTCATCACTCGAGAAGGCAGAGCAGAAGAAGTTCCGCTGGGCATACGACGACGAAGCAAAGGTCAACCCCTTCTTCGCTCAGGTATGGTATCCGCTTCACGATAAGAGTGAAAACAACGTTTACACCGAAGAAATCTATGCAGATTTCAAGGAGTACAAAAAGTAAGTCGACAAGGTCGACATCAAATACCTCAATTCAGTTGAGGTGCACGGTTTATGCGATAAAACGAGATAGGTTTGTCGTTTGAACTTCCTTTAAAACCGAACAGCACAGTTCATTAATTTGAGCTGTGCTGTTTTTTTATGCAAAAGTAGTGCAAACGGATAAATAACAGAATTGTGTTACGCGATATATAGAAAAACTGTGAACAAAATTGTAAAATATTAACAAACTTTTAATAAAATGCAACGAAATATTGAATTAGAGCCAAAATGTTGTTATAATATGGGTAATAGTAAAAGGAGTGAAAGAAAAAAGAAACAAAGAAGGGGATAAAAATGTCACTGGGAAGTAAGATTGAAAACTTAAAGATTATGAGCGGTGCAGGTCTGCCGGTGCCGCATTTTGAAACTTTTTCGTTTGATGAATTAGTACCTGACAAAAGCAAAATCAAGCATACGCTTGCGTGGTCTGTCGGCAAAAGTACAGCTGAAAAGAGTGCTCTTCTCAAATCTGCCGTAAAGGAGAGTATTTGTGCTGTGCGTGACCTTAAGCTTGACGGTGAGTTGTTTTCCGTCCGTTCTTCGTCCTGCGTAGAAGATTCGTCCGACAATAGCTTTGCAGGTCAGTTTGATACGTTTTTAAATGTGCCCCGTAATGAGGTTGCTGACAGAATAGTCGATTGCGTTTGCTCACTTTATAATGAAAACGTACTTGATTATATGAATAAGGCAAATCTCGACGTAAATAACCTTGAAATGAATGTCATTGTACAGCGAATGGTAAATTCCGAGGTTTCGGGTATTGTCTTTACAGCTAATCCTCAGGGCATACTCAACGAGTGCGTAATTGTAGCAGGCAGGGGACTCGGTGAAAATGTTGTGTCTGACAGAATTGATACAACATCTTATTATTACTCTCTTACCGATGATATTTATTACTATGACGGTAAAGAGGATTTGCTCAGTGACTATATGGTGCATCATATTATCGATACGGCAAAGCTCATATGCAAGCGTTTCGGTGACTATATGGACATTGAGTACGCTATAGAGAATGAAGAGCTGTATATTCTTCAGGCTCGTCCTATAACCACGCTCAGTGACAAAAATCAACTTCTTTTTGACAACAGCAATATTGTTGAGAGCTATCCCGGCTTAAGTACACCGCTTACCGTTTCTTTTGTCGAGATGGTGTTTGCAGGTGTATTCAAGGATGCAGGCCGCCGTCTGCTTCACAATAAGCGTGAGCTTGAGAAGCACTATGATATACTTGAAAACACTGTCGGCACAGTAAACGGAAGAATTTACTATAACCTCAACAGCTGGTACGGTGCTATGAAATTCCTGCCTTTCAGCAAGAAAATTACTGCAGTTTGGCAGGAGCTGGTTGGCGTTAAATATAAAGAATATGACGACAGCGCAAATAAAATAAATCCGTTTGTAAAAGCTTCGGTTTATTTCAATACGGTTGCGGAGCTTCTGTGCACACCTCGCAATATGAAAAAGCTCAATGAGCGTTTTATTGAGATTAAAAATTATGTCTATTCCCGTTTTGAAGAGGAGATGACGGCAAAAGAAATCCTTGAGCTTTTTGATAAGATTCAGGATAAGCTGCTCTCTTGCTGGGGTATAACACTTCTTAACGATACATATGCGTTTATCTTTACAGGTCTGCTCAAGAGTCATCTTAAATCAAAGTACGATAATCACGAGGAGATTGCAAACAGCTATATTTCTGGTATCTCAAATATCGAGAGCATGAAGCCCGTAAAAGAGATGATTAAAATTGCTCTCGAGCGTGAGAATATGACCGAGGAAGAGTACATAAAACGCAGAAAGGCTTATATCGACGTATATGGCGACAGATGCCTTGAAGAGCTTAAACTTGAGACAGAGACATTCCGTACTAAAGTCGAGCTATTTGATAGCAAAATAAGCGAATTTGAGCAGGATAAAGAAAAGCTTGCCGCTCTGCTTGAAAGTCAGGGTGATGAAAAGCCGCCGCTCAAGCGTGACCCGATTACAAACTTCCTGAGTAAACGCTGTATGCTCGGTATCGGTAACAGAGAAATACAGCGTCTTAACCGCAGCCGTATCTTCGGTATGGTGCGTGAGGCCGTGCTAAGGCTTGGTGATATATATGCAAAAGCAGGATATATAAACGAAACGAGAGATGTCTTTTATCTTACACTTGATGAAGTATATTCGCTTGCTGAAACACCCTGCGATATGAAAGAAACAGTTCAGAGACGAAAAGAGAAGTATGAAATGTTTGCACTTCTTCCGGCATATTCCCGTATAGTCTTTGCTTCAAAGCCCTTTGACAAAAACCACCGCAGTATCAATATGACCTCTATGTATTCATCAAAGGATGAAATGGTCGGTGTGCCTTGCTCAAACGGTGTGGTAGAGGGAGAGGCCTGCGTTGTAACCGATGTCAAGCAGGTGAGAAGCGTAAAGGATAAAATTCTTATCACCAAAATGACTGACCCCGGTTGGGTTTTCCTGCTTGCAGAGGCCAAGGGTGTAGTCAGCGAAAAAGGCTCGCTCCTTTCGCATACAGCTATTATTTCACGTGAGCTCGGTATACCTGCGGTCGTCGGCATAGAGGGGCTTATGTCAACCGTCAAAAACGGCGATATCGTACGTCTCGACGGTGCAACAGGTGTGGTTAAAATTATACGAAGAGTGTAAAAAGGAATGGATTCTATATAAATTAAAGGAGGAAAAAACAATGAACAAAAAGTTTAAGAAAATTATGTCCGTAGTTCTTTGTGCGGTGCTTCTTTTCACCACCGCAAGCGTAGCCTTTGCGGCGGAGGACGGCAGAAAGGTTATTGACAGCGGCTACTGCGGTGCCGAGGGCGAAAACCTTACGTGGACTCTCTATGATGACGGTGAGCTCGTCATTAGCGGCGAGGGTGAAATGGATTGGTATTATCCCTGGTATGAAAACAAAAAAGCCCCTTGGGACGGTTATTTTGATGATATTTATATTATTACAGTTGAAGAAGGCGTCACAAGCATAGGATATTATGCTTTCGTAAGTGATTATCTGACAGAGTATTGTAAAATCAATTTGCCTAAAAGCTTGCAGTTTATTGAGGGAAGTTTATACAATATAGAAATGACCAGAGTTCCGGGACAGCACCTCGCTTACTGTTATGCAGGCAGTAAAGAAGATTGGAAGAATGTAAAGCAAAAAGAATGCAGAATTAAAAATAACGGTTCTTCATCAAATCCGGAGTACATTCTTGAATATGAAGGCGAGCGTTGGGTGACTATCCCTGAATCTAAGTATTCAAAGCTTTATTATAACGGTGAAGAGCCTGAAGCTTTTTGTGAGCTTGTTGAAGATAAAGAGTTAGGATTTGATTACGTAGCACATTATTATTCTCCTGATGTAAGGGCAGAAAAAATACTGTGGTACCGTGTGCTTAACGGCAAGGATAAAAAGGTTGCTCAGATGAAAGTTGGCGAATATGACGTAAAAGAGTTTTTGGTAACTACTACCAAATCGGGTCAACATTATTTAAGAGCTGATGTTGTTGACGGTGACGGTAACGTTATTATTTCTTCCGAGGAGATTTTAATTGCTGACGTACCGTCTCTTTCAACAAGGATAAAGACATACTTTACAATATTGTTTAATGAGTTGTATTTTGCGTTTTTCCTTTTTGTCAAAGTGCCTGTAATGGCAATCCCGGAACTTATAAAAGAGTTTTTTGCAGGTGAACTTTTTAAATAACAGCAATAAAGTGGAATAATAAAACGAGCGATGAAACTGCCGATTCCTTCTTGAAATAAAGATGTTTTTATGATATGGTTGAGGTACAATGAGGACAAATATAGCCTTACCCTATTTATTTCATCAAAATAAGTAGGGTAAGGCAGGAAAAAAGTCATACCTTGAGGAATGACTGTCAGGAGAGATAGGTAATGAAAAAAAGACTAATTATTACCCTGTGCTTAATAAATGTTCTTATTGTGATTTTGTCTGGTTGTGATGACAATTATGATATAAACAAATTATATGAAATTACTGATAACGGCAATTTTACCTATGATTATGTCATCAAAGACAGGCATGATAATATTCTCATAAGTGATAAGGATGTATCAAGGAAACCTAAGGTGAATGTTATAAATGAGGATTTATTGAGCATTTCAGTTCAAACAGGTACGGGTATTTCTACTCGTTGGACAATTTATTGTGATGTTAACAGTGGAAATGTATCTGACACATATTATTCTGTTTTAGGCGAATACGAAGAGAATGTTGTATTTGTAAATTATGATAATGGAAGGCATAGTGTTATAATACAGGATATTTTTAACAAAGGAGAGTATTTAAAAGAAGTAGTGCTTGAGGATGTGTCTGAAACGGTAGACCCTATTGTTGACTATGTTAAATTTGATAATAAGATAAAGATAATGTATTTAAAAGGCAACAACTTTTTAGAGACCGAACTAATAATAGAAATGTAATCTATGTATTCAAAAACAGCCTCCACTTGTCAGGGGATGTGGCAAAACGCAGTTTTGACGAAGGGGCAGTTTTCTCTCCCTCAGTCAGCTTCGCTGACAGCTCCCTCGTCAGAGGGAGCCAATGGTGATTTGTCTCTAATTTAACACAAGCATATAATACTAACAGAACGGAGGGATATTATGTGGATTATATACCTGTTTTTTTGCGGCAGCGGTGCTGCTTTTATCACTTTGGCTCTGGTAAGAATTATTCAAATGAAGCGTTGTACAGAGGTTGTAGACGGCTGGTTTCTTGATACGGTCAGAAAGATTTCACACAGAAGCTCAACTAAAGCAAAGTTTTTTTACGTGTATGACGGTAAGGAATACTATGGGCTGACAGACCTCGGTATCAGCACAAAGCGTATGAATGAGTTTTCAAAAAGCTGTAAATACACGCTGTTTGTAAATCCAAAAAATCCAAAGAAATTTGCCTATGATAAGAAGCTTACATTAGGCAATGAAATTATTCCGTTAATATCCGGTGCGTTATTTATTATTGCTCCTATTGCGTTTGATATTTGGACGGGATTCTTTTGGTTAAGATGGTATTAAAATAAAAACGAGCGATGAAACTTTTACGGTTTCATCGCTCGTTTAATATTTATCTATTCTGTTTTGTCATTCTGAGCGGAAGCGAAGAATCTTATGTGAGTGTTGTTAAGATTCTTCGTCGTTTCACTCCTCAGAATGACATTGTAATTTGATGTGCTATAAAATTATCTCGTTACCTCAATGTACCTGGAAATATTCATTTTATTGAGGTATTGGGTGCCGAGGCACTCGGCTGAGGTATTGCGACTGATGCTAATCAGTGTTTGAAGTGGCGCATACCGCAGAATACCATTGCGATGCCTGCTTCGTTACAAGCCTTGATTGAGTCTTCGTCACGGATTGAGCCGCCCGGCTGAATGATAGCTGTGATGCCTGCTGCCTGAGCTGCCTTTACACAGTCATCAAACGGGAAGAATGCGTCGCTGCCCATAACGCTGCCCTTTGCCTTGTCACCTGCGTACTTGATAGCAAGCTCAAGTGCTGTGATACGGTTTGTCTGGCCGGGGCCGATACCTGTTGTAGCGTTATCCTTAGCAAGTGCAATGCCGTTGGACTTGGTGTGCTTTACAACCTTCCATACGAACATAAGCTGCTTCATTTCTTCCTCTGTGGGCTTTCTGTCTGTAACGCAAACAATGTCCTCTTCGTTGAGAAGCTCTGTGTCAAGCTCCTGAACAAGCAGACCGCCTGCAACCTTCTTCATATCAACAAGACCCTTCTTGTTGGAATCTGCAAGGTTGGGAAGCTCAAGAAGACGGATGTTCTTCTTAGCTGTGAGAATCTCGAGAGCCTTCTCGGAGAACTTGGGAGCAATGATAATCTCGAGGAAAATTTTTGCAAGCTCGTTAGCTGTCTCCTCGTCAACCTCACGGTTGAGAGCAACGATGCCGCCGAAGATTGAAACGGGGTCAGCGTTGTAAGCATTGAGATATGCCTCGTGAATTGTAGCACCGATACCTACACCACAGGGGTTAGCGTGCTTAACAC
The DNA here is from genome assembly GCA_045123695.1 of Acutalibacteraceae bacterium. GTDB lineage: Bacteria > Bacillota > Clostridia > Oscillospirales > Acutalibacteraceae > UBA8612. The sequence continues at coordinate 78,975 of JBGVKJ010000056.1, read as the reverse complement.
CGACAGCAACGGGCTCGTCAAAGCCGAATTCCTTGATGATGTCAAGTGCACCGTTAGCATCGTTGATGTTGTTGTAGCTGAGCTCCTTACCGTGAAGCTGCTTTGCAGCGGAAAGAACATTGTCAGCTGCACCGACCTCTGTGTAGAAAGCTGCCTTCTGGTGGGGATTCTCACCGTAGCGCATATCCTGAACCTTCTCGAAGGTCATTGTGAAGCAGTTTGCAAACGGATCTTCGCCGCGCTGCTTTCTGAGGTATGTATTGATCATTGAGTCGTAGTTAGCTGTGTGCTCAAATACCTTGCCTGCAAGCTTGAACTTTGTCTCCTTGCTGGGTGCACCGTTAGTCTTGTACTCTTCGATAACAGTTGCATAGTCTGCAGGGTCAACGATAACTGCAACGTCCTGCCAGTTTTTAGCAGCTGCACGAATCATTGTCGGGCCGCCGATGTCGATATTCTCGATAGCGTCCTCAAGTGTAACGTCGGGCTTGAGAATTGTCTGCTTGAAGGGGTAGAGGTTGATTGCAACAACGTCGATAGGTGTAACTTCGAGCTTTTCAAGTTGCTCCATATGCTCGGGGTTTGAACGCATTGCAAGGATACCTGCGTGTACCATGGGGTGGAGAGTCTTTACTCTGCCGTCAAGGCACTCGGGGAAACCTGTGATATCGGAAACCTGTGTGCAGGGGATGCCTGCATCTGCAACAGCCTTTGCTGTACCGCCTGTGGAAACTATTTCAAAACCAAGCTCGTAAAGGTCTTTTGCAAACTCTACGATGCCTGTCTTATCGGATACACTGAGAAGTGCTCTTTTTTTCATTTTGGTTGCCTCCTGAATTTACTTTCTTTCTTCGCACAGCTTTGCAACTGCTGCGGGGAGTATTTTCCATTCTGCCTGCTCCATAACTCTGCGCTGGAGAATTTCGGGTGTGTCACCGTCGAGGACTTCTACCGCTTTCTGTGCGATAATTCTGCCGCCGTCGGGGATTTCGTTTACAAAGTGCACTGTAGCACCCGTAACCTTAACACCTTTCTCAAGTGCCGCCTCGTGCACCTTAAGACCGTAGAAGCCTTTGCCACAGAAAGAGGGGATGAGGGCAGGATGAACATTTATAATCTTTTCGGGATATTTTTCAATTATCTTTTCGCTGAGGATTGTCATAAAGCCTGCAAGGACTATGAGGTCAGCCTTTGCAGCTTCAAGCTCAGCTAAAAGTGCGGTTTCAAATTCCTCGGCAGTTTTGCCCTTACGCTCAACAACAACACCCTGTACGCCTGCATTCTTTGCACGCTCAAGTGCATAAGCACCTGCGGCACTTGAAATAACGCGTACGAAGTTACCGTGAGGAATCTGACCTGCTGCCTTTGCATCGAGCAAAGCCTGCAGATTAGTACCGCCGCCCGATACAAGAACAACTATGTTTAGCATATGTCAACACCCTTGTCACCCTTGACAACTTCACCTATGATGTGTGCCTTTTCGCCGATTGCGTTTACTGCTCTGACAGCCTCGTCAGCCTTGTCAGCAGAAACTGCAACGCAAAGACCAACACCCATATTGAATGTGTTGAACATATCTCTTTCGGGGATACCCTCGGAAGCGAGGAGACTGAAGATGGGCTTTACGGGAACAGCCTTGCGCTCAACCTTTGCGCGAAGGTCGTTGCCGCTGAACATTCTCGGAATGTTCTCATAGAAACCGCCGCCTGTGATGTGAGAGATACCGTGAATCTTGCATACATCCTTGATAGCGGAAATTGTCTTGACATAAATCTTTGTGGGAGTGATAAGCTCTTCACCGAGAGTCTTGCCAAGCTCGTCAACATAGATTGAAAGTCTTTCGGGAGAAACGTTGAAAGCCTTTCTTACAAGTGAGAAGCCGTTTGAGTGAACACCTGAGGACTCAACACCGATAAGTACGTCACCTGCGGCAATGTTCTTACCGTCGATGATGTCTTTACGGTCTGCAAGACCAACGCAGAAACCTGCAAGGTCGTATTCGTCGTTTGTGTAGATGCCGGGCATCTCTGCTGTTTCACCGCCTACGAGTGCACAGCCTGCCTGTACACAGCCGTCAGCAACACCGCTGACTATTGCTGCAACCTTTTCGGGGATGTTCTTTGCAACGGAAATATAGTCGAGGAAGAAGAGGGGCTTTGCACCGGAGCAAGCAACGTCGTTTGCACACATAGCAACGCAGTCAATACCTACTGTGTTGTGGATGTCCATCATGAATGCAATCTTGAGCTTTGTGCCGACACCGTCAGTACCGGAAACAAGTACGGGCTCGCTGATACCTGTGAGGTTGGGTATGAACATACCGCCGAAGCCGCCGATTTCGTCAGCAACACCGGGTACTCTTGTACGCTCAACGTGCTTTTTCATAAGCTTTACGGCTTCGTAACCTTTTGTTACGTCAACGCCTGCTTCTTTGTAGCTGTTTGAATAACTTTCCATCTTTAAAGCTCTCCTTTATGTCAATTGATTTTTTTACTGTATTTATCAACGAAGTTTTCGCCTGTAACATCTACGGGATATTCGCCCGTGAAGCAGGCACTGCAGAATTCTACTTTGGAGTTTTCTGCAACCTTCATCATTGATTCGCGGCTGAGGTAACCGAGTGAGTCGGCACCGATGAATCGGCAAATCTCGTCAATGTCGAGCTTGCAGGCAATCAGCTTGTCCTTCGAGCTGATGTCTGTGCCGAAGTAGCAGGGATTAATAAACGGGGGGGAGGAGATTCGCATATGAATTTCTTTTGCACCCGCATCCCTGAGCTTTTTGATGAGCTTTGCACAGGTTGTACCTCTGACGATTGAGTCGTCAACAAGTACTATTCTCTTGCCCTCGATTTCGTTGCCGAGAGGGTTGAGCTTTATCTGTACCGAGCGTTCACGCTGTTTCTGTGTAGTCTGTATAAATGTTCTGCCGATATAGCGGTTTTTAATAAGTCCGAGTCCGAAGGGAATTCCGGATTCGTTTGCATAGCCGATTGCGGCATCAATACCCGAATCGGGGACACCGACTACAACGTCAGCCTCAACAGGATGTTCGATTGCGAGGAACTTACCTGCATTGAGTCTTGCACGGTGTACGCTTGCACCATCAATAACCGAGTCGGGTCTTGCAAGGTAAACGTGCTCAAATATACACATAGAGGTCTTCTGACCGCAGTTATCCTTGTTGCTGTATACTGCGTCTTCTGTAATGACGAGTATTTCGCCCGGCTCAATATCGCGGATTACTTCGCCGCCGATACTCTGTATTGCACAGGATTCGGAAGCGATAACATACGAATCACCGAGTTTGCCGTAGCATAAGGGACGGAAACCCTTGGGGTCACGTACTGCAATGAGCTTTTTCGGTGACATAATAATAAATGAATAAGCACCCTCAAGTTCACCCATTGCTTTGGAAATTGCTTTCTCAATATTTTCGGTCTGCAGTCTGTGGCGTACGATAAGGTGTACTATCATTTCGGCGTTGCTGTTTGTCTGGAAAACAGAGCCGCCTGCTTCAAGATTGCTTCTGAGCTTTGCGGTGCTTACAAGGCTGCCGTTGTTTACGATTGAGATGGAGCCTTTTGCATAGCTCATAACCATAGGCTGTGAGTTTATTTCGTCTTCTTCACCCTGAGCGGAGTAGCGTACGTGGCCGATTGCTACGTTGCCGTTTCCCGAAGCTGTGAGTGAAGCGAGCTTGTCTTTGTTAAATACATCGGGTACGGTGCCAAGCTCTGTGATGCAGTCGACATTGTCACCGTTGCGGGCAGCAATACCGCAGCTTACCTGACCGCGGTGCTGGAGTGCATAAAGAGCAAGGTAAGTTTCTTGTACGGCGTTGTGTTCGAGGTTTCGGTTGAATATACCGAATACGCCGCATTCTTCATGGATTGACATAACGGTTTTCCTCCCTTATTAAAGTGAAGCAACCTGAGCGGCGAGAGCGGCATCTTTTTCAAGTACCTTCTCAGCCATATCTTTCTTCATCTTTTCAAGCGCCTCGGCGAGAGCGGGCTCACTGAGTGCAAGCATCTGTACAGCAAGTATAGCAGCGTTCTCTGCACCGTCAATAGCAACTGTTGCAACGGGGATACCTGCAGGCATCTGTACTGTTGCGAGAAGTGCATCGAGACCGTCGAGAGTGGAAGACTTAACGGGAATACCGATAACGGGTAATGTTGTGTGAGCGGCAAGTACACCGCCAAGGTGAGCGGCCTTACCTGCTGCGGCGATAATTACGCCGAAACCGTTTGCAGCAGCGTTCTTTGAAAACTCTGCGGCTGCATCGGGTGTTCTGTGAGCGGACATAACGTGTGCCTCGCACTCAACACCGAACTCTCTGAGCTTTTTGATTGCCTTACCTACTACCGGCAGGTCACTGTCACTGCCCATAACGATTGCTACTTTTTTCATAATCGAGCACCTCATAATTTAAAAGATTAAGGCTGTCGCACTTGTTTAAGAGCAACAGCCGTTTTTTATTTATTGCAGAATTCGACAATGCGGCAAGGCACAATGTTGTGTCCGGTGAGGAAAATAAACATAGTCGCCACATCCTTAATTCAAGATAAATCTATTTTAATTTATTTGTCGACGGATTTCAAGACTAAAATCATATATTTTATAATTTCTACATATATATGTATATATTATCGATTAACCACTGCATTTTGGTGATTATAACGATTTGTATCGGAGGAGTGCTTGTGAGAAAACTTGCCGTTATATGTTGTTTTTTATCTTTATTTGTGCTGTGCTCGTGTGTGCGTACGGGTCAGAAGGACAGTGTGGATTTTATGTCGGCTATGATGAAAGCAGGTTTTGATGTGCATATTGATGAAACCGTGAGCGGTAAAAAACTCAAGGAAAGCTGTTTTATCAACGGTTGTAAGCTCTCACTTTATTCAGATGCTCAAGGCAGACTTGTTAATGTTACCGTCACTTATGCAGGCAGTGAAAACGGCGGATTCGAGGCTCTTGCACGAGAAACTGTCAAGGCATTCTGCAACTTTGATGATGAGCGGATTGATGCTGTTTTTAATACGCTTGCTATTTGTAACCCCTTAACTTCGGATACAAAAGGTGTACGGCGGTGTGATACCGAGTGGTACGGATTCGGGTTTACTGCCGATAAGGCAGGGGGCACACTTGCAGTTGTAAGCTATCGGCTTGAGCCTGCAAGCGTACCCGATGTTACGCTTAATACAACCGTACCGTTTTTATCTGAAAAATCCTCTTCTTGAGCATCCTCTGGGAGGTGCTGTCGGCGGAGTGTAGCATACAAGAATTATGTCGTCACCAATAACGTCAATATCACACCAAGGTACACGCAGGTCGCTTTCGCAGGCGTAGGGTGCGAACATTCTTCCGCCTCGGCATATTACAAGATTTACTACCTGACCGTTACACGCATCTATTTCCACATCACATACTCTGCCGAGTCTGCAACCGTCCTTTTTATTGATTACTTCTTTTGTCCTGAGGTTAGCTATACAGTGCTGCATAAAATCGCCTCCTTTTATGTTAAAACAGCACAAAAATATATATGAAAATTTTCACGCAAAGTTGTTAGTTAATACTTTAAATTTACAATATATTGTGTTAAACTGTGCGTAACACGAAAACTAGGAGGGTTTACAGTTTGAATTTCTTGCGTGATAAGCTCCGTGTATTTTTGCCGGAGATTCAGAAGCTTGTTTTTTCCGATTCACTGGAACTGACGGATTTTAAATATCTGCCTTGCGGTTACAAGGGTGTAGCAGAGATGCCGCCTGCCGTTACCGATGAATGGGTTGATTTCGGCAAATATGACCGTTGGGGCGACGAGAAGGATGCTCACGGCTGGTTCTATAAAAAAGTTACTTTGCCCGAGAGTATGAAGGGTAAAACAGTTGAATTTTACTTTGAAACAGGTGCATATAACAGTGATGTTGCGCACGATCCGCAGTTTACCGTTTATGTCAACGGTAAGCTTATGAACGGCTGTGATTCCAACCACCGTTATACTATGCTTGAAGGCTCTGATGAGTACGAGATTTATGTCTATGCATATACAGGTATGAATACCTGCAGACACAGCATAGTCAGCAATATTTTTGTAGTGGACGAGCTTTATAAAAATCTCTACTACGATCTGAAAGTGCCTTATGATGCGCTCTGCGTGCTTCACGAAAACAGCAAGGAGTATGCCGATATGCTTATGCATATCAATACAGCACTTAATATTATTGATATGTGCGTGCCCGGCTCCGAGCAGTGCAGAGCTACTTCGCAGAAGGCTCTCGATTACCTTCGTAACGAGTTCTATGGTAAGTACTGCAGTGATCAGGATGTTAAGTGTATCTGTATAGGTCACACACATATCGACGTTGCGTGGCTCTGGACTCTTGACCAGACAAGAGAGAAGGTAGTCCGTTCTTTCTCAACAGTTGTTGCACTTATGAAGCAGTACCCCGAGTACAAGTTTATGTCCTCTCAGGCTCAGCTTTATAAATACCTCAAGGAAGAAGCTCCCGATGTATATGAGGATGTAAAGCAACTCGTCAAAGAGGGCCGCTGGGAAGTTGAAGGCGCAATGTGGGTCGAGGCTGACTGTAACCTTACAAGCGGTGAAAGCCTTGTGCGTCAGGTGCTTTTCGGCAAGCGCTTCTTCAATAAAGAGTTCGGCGTCGACAGTAAGGTTCTCTGGCTTCCCGATGTTTTCGGCTATTCTGCAGCACTTCCGCAGATTCTGCGCAAGAGCGGTGTCGATAAGTTTGTTACATCCAAAATCAGCTGGAATGAAACAAATATGATGCCCTATGATACATTTATGTGGAAGGGTATTGATTCAACCGAGATTTTCACTCATTTCCTTACAGCACAGCGTTGCGATAAGAACAATACCGTAAACCGTAACACTACATATAACGCTATGCTTGAGCCTACTCAGGTCAAGGGCTGCTGGAACAGATATCAGCAGAAGCATATCAATAACGAAGTTATTATTACCTTCGGTCACGGTGACGGCGGCGGCGGCCCGACTCAGTGGCACCTTGAACATTATGACAGACTTAAATACGGTATTCCCGGCTTACCGCAGACAGTCAGCGAGTTTGCAGGTGATTACCTTGAGCGTGTCAAACAGCGTACCGAAAATAATCCGAAGATGCCGCATTGGGCAGGCGAACTCTATCTTGAGTTCCACAGAGGTACATATACCTCAAATGCTTGCAACAAGCGTTACAACAGAAAGTGCGAGATTCTCTATCAGAACACAGAGCTGTTCAGCGAGATTAACCGCCTTTACAACAAGAAAACATATCCGCAGGAAAAAATCAATGAGGGTTGGGAGTGTATACTTCTCAACCAGTTCCACGATATTATTCCCGGCTCTTCCATTTATCAGGTTTATGAGGAGAGTACGAGACAGTACGAGGCAATCAGCAAGGCAGGCAGAGATATGCTCGGCTCAGCTCAGGCTGATATTGCCGCAAATATCGCTACCGACGGCGGTATAGCCGTATTCAATCCGCTTTCATTTACAAACAGCGGTGTTGTTGATGTTGACGGCGAGAAGATTTACGTAACAGATATCCCTGCAAAGGGTTGGAAGGTTGTCAAGGGCAACGAGAGCAAGGGTGAAGTTGCTGTCAGCGATAAAAAGCTCGAAAACGCATACTTTATTGTTGAGTTTGCAGACGATTACTCAATCAGCCGTATTTACGATAAGCGTGTTGGCAGAGAGGTGCTCAAGGCAGGCGAGCGTGCAAATGTTATCGAAGCTTTTGAGGACTTCCCGAGAGAGTACGATGCATGGGAAATCTCCGTATATTACAAAGAGAAGAAGTACGAAATCAACGATGTCAGTGCTGTTGAAATGCTTGACGAGGGTGTACGCAAGGGCTTCAAGATTACAAGAAAGTTCTACGACTCCGTAATTGAGCAGAAGGTATGGCTCTATGCCGATATCGATAAGATTGACTTTGATACAACCGCAGAGTGGTATCAGGAGCATATACTTGTCAAGGCAGCATTCCCCGTTGATATCAACGCAGATAAGGCTACATACGAAATCCAGTTTGGTAGTGTTGAGCGCCCGACTCACACCAACACAAGCTGGGATGCTGCAAAGTTTGAGGTTTGTGCACACAAGTTTGCCGACCTTTCCGAGTGCGACTACGGTGTAAGTATCCTCAACGACTGTAAGTACGGTCACGATATACACGACGGTGTAATCAAACTCACACTTCTCAAGTGTGCAACACATCCCAGCCCCAAGGCTGATAAGGGTCACCACGATTTTATTTACTCACTTCGTCCGCACGCAGGTACGTACACTCAGGCAGGTACGGTACAGCTCGCTTACGACCTCAACAACCCGATGTCTGCTGTCAGACTCGGTAAGCAGGAGGGTGCTCTGCCCGAAAGCTACAGCTTCGTAAGCGTATCGGATGAAAATATCGTTATCGATACAGTTAAGAAGGCTGAGGACAGCGACGAAACAGTTGTACGTATGTACGAAAGCTGGAATAAGCGTGTGAACGGCGCAAAACTCACATTCGGTTTTGATGTAAAATCCGCAGTGCTCTGCGACCTTATGGAAAACGAAATTGAGCCGCTTGCAGTTGAGAATAACTCCGTAACCCTCAACGTCAAGCCGTACGAAATCGTAACAGTTAAAGTTAAATAAAATATCAAAGGCTGTTTCATCATTGACGGTGAAACAGCCTTTGAATTTTTTTGATGTATGAAAAATAATAACATTCAGAATTGTGTATTAAGTGAAAGGAGGTAGTGATGAACATTTCATTTGGTACCGATGAATATATTGAAAAAATTGTTCTGACACACAGTAAAAAGCTTCTTTCCGCTTCATATGCAATTCTGAAATCCGTGCCGAGTGCCGAGGATGCCGTGCAGGAAGCTTTCATAAAACTGATAACAAAACGGCCGAGTTTTAACGATGCTGAACACGAAAAAGCCTGGCTGTTACGTGTTACTGTGAATATATCGCTTAATATGCTTAAAAAGGCTGAAAAAACGGATTTGCTTGGTGAAAGTGAGTTGATTTACAACGGACGTTCAGATTCTTTGCTTTTGGAATCTGTTCTTGCTTTACCTGTGCAATACCGCACGGTTATTCATCTGTATTATTATGAAGGGTATTCGATAAAGGAGATTTCATCTATTCTCAGGATTCCTTCTGCTACGGTAGGCACGCGGCTTGCAAGGGCACGAAAAATATTGAAAAAAGAGTTGGAAGAGGAGGAAGATTTATGGCAGTAAACAAAAAATATCAAGAGCAAATGAATAGTATTGAGTTCAGCAGTAATTTCGAAACAAAAACCGTAGATATATTACTGCAAACTCAGCGTAAAAAGAAAGGAAGAGTTATAAATATGAAAAAATCTGTCAAAGTAGCTTTAGTTGCTGCGATAATATCTTTGTTTACTATCAGTGCGCTTGCCGTTTCAGGCTTGCTTACTCCGTCACAGTTGGCGGCATATTTTAAACAGGGAGAAGCTCAGAGTGCTTTTGATAACCAAGTTGAACAGAATGTAAGTCAGACTGTTGAAAACGGCGGCTATGTATTTGCTCTCGAGGGTGTTGCAACGGGCAAGGAGCTTGAATACTTAGGTAATAACGCTGTTGAAGCAGAGAAGAGCTATGTGGTAATTACTGCTCGTAAAGCAGATTCAAGTGAAATAACTTTTGATGACAGTATTACCTTTGTTCCGCTTTTTGAAGGTTATGAGCCTTGGCGTGTAAACGGTTTGAAATTTGACGGAGCTTCAGTTCATAAGACAATACAAAACAATGTGCTTTATTATCTTTGGGAGTTTAGCAGTTTTGAAGTTTTTGCAGATAAAACGGTTTATCTGGCGGGCTTTGAAGGCATAGCACCAAATGCTGATACGTTTACTTTGAATCCTGATGGAAGTATAGCTTTCAGTGACGGATATGAAGGTGTAAAGGTTATGTTTGAGCTTGAACTTGACTCTTCAAAAGTAGATCCGGTAAAAGCAGAGCAGTTAATTAGTTCCTTAGGCTAAAAAGTTAAGCCGTATTGCACTATTGCAATACGGCTTAACTTCATTTTATCTCTTGTTCAAAATTGTTTAAAAAAGAGATATTTACTTTGATTTTAGCAAAACCTCCTTTTGAAAGGAGGTGGCACGGCGTATGACGTGACGGAGGATTGCAAAATAAATATTGATATACAGGTAACAACAACCCTCAGTCACTTCGTGACAGCTCCCTTCAAAGGGAGCTTTTGGCAAGGCAGTTTACGGCGATAAAAAAACAATGTCATCCTGAACGAAGTATCTTAATTACCGTTAATGATTAAAGACAAAATCATAATTATTGCAGTGAGATCAAATAACCCCCAAAGTCCTTTACAGATATTAATCCGTTTTATTTGTGCTTTACGGTGTTCTTTGAGTGCTTCAATATCATCTTTTTCTATTACTCGGGTTATATATATTTTGTATTCTGTCGAAACTGTGAGTGCATATATTTCACACACAAACCCGTTGCCGGTGTTGAATCTGTGACGTGACTGAATGAACTTTGCATCGTTCCATTTTTCACGTTTCATATTTCTGTGGTAATTTCTGGTGAGAATAGCAACGTTTGTGTGCTTTTTAGGCTCAACCGCATTGAAAAACACAATACACCCGAACAGTATCTTTGTGACTGCAAAACCGCGCTGATACTGTTTATTCAGATATTCGGTGAATTTTTCAATTCTGTATAACGCAAAAGGGTAGATGGTAAACATAGTTTATATTCCTCTTTTATGATTTGTGTATATGAAATTCACCTTTCCACCAACTTGGCGGAAACCACCAATGATATCCTTTGCCGCTGCAATGCAATTGGTACCATAAAAGGTACAAAACCGCGATGCAAATATAAGCAGCTTCAAAATATTTGAAATTTGAGTTTATATCTGCTTTATAGCAAAACAAAAGAGCTAATCCATAAACAGTCATAAGTATAAAAAGGACATAGATTCTTATCAAATATTTTTTGTGTTTCGTTTCTTGGATGTATTGTCTGTTAAAAATATATCCGAAAAAACTCTTATAAATAAAGCTGTGTTTTTTCTTGTACATACGTTTAAAAGATTTTGGTCTGTCAACAAAAAATATAAAATCCAAAACCATTTTAGATCTGATATAAACCAATAACAGCAAACATAAATTTATGACGAGAATATAGTAACTTAACTCTGCAGGTATTGCTTCCTTCATTTTAGTATGCTCCCATTTGTGACGTTAATTGCGAATTGCGCATTACGAATTGCGAATTGAATATGTTTTCACAACTTCGCCCTCGAGTGTTTTCCAAGTGAATACACCGTTTTCGAGTATCATATATCCGTGGTGGCTGTTTTCTTTCGGGATTGATACCGAGCCAGGGTTGATGTAGGTGTAATCCTCGTGCTCGTTGCAGGCAGGTACATGTGTGTGACCGTGAAGCAGTATGTCGCCCTTGGTAAGAGGCGGCAGTTTACCCTCGTTATATACGTGTCCGTGGGTTGCGTAAACGGTAGTTTTGCCGTCGAAAATAACGGCATAATCTGCAAGCACGGGGAAGCTGAGCACCATCTGGTCAACCTCTGTGTCACAGTTACCTCTTACGCAGAGAATTTCGTCTTTGAGTGCGTTGAGCAGCTCAATTACAGCCTTGGGAGCGTATCCTTCAGGCAAATCGTTACGCGGACCGTGATAGAGAATATCACCGAGGAGAAGCATTTTGTCTGCTTCTTCTCTCTTGTATGCACCTATAAGTTTACGGCAGTAGAATTCGGAGCCGTGTATGTCGGAAGCGATAAATAATTTCATTTTGTTACCTCTCAATACATTTTTTCATAAACATTACGACTGTGTTCATCATTGCAGGGTCTTCCCTTGTAATCAGCTCGTAATCTATGTCGTAGCAGGCGTTGATTTCTTCTTCGCTTGCGTTTTTGTTTTTCTTGGTTGCGTTGATTTTTGCAAAAGTTTCGTTCATATAAGTTTCCGATTCGATTGTCTGGTAAACATTGTGGTATCTTGAATCGAAAATAACGGATTTTACGTGCGGTAAATCTTTTGCGTTTTCTGCTGCGGAAACGGCAGGGGGCACAATGTGGTCTTCTTTGCCGTGAAGAAGAAGCACCGGCGTAGGCTCAGCTTTTGCAAGTGCCTGAGCGGAATGCACCATAGCACGCTTACCTTCAAAAAGTCTGAAAGCAAGCTTGAACAAGGGTGTTAAGAAAGCGAGCTTTTCGCCCATAGCCGCACCGATTACCTGATAGCCGCTGTCCGGTGCACCGAATGTAACTGCACCCTCAACCTTTACATCTTCGTTGCCGAGTGCCTGGCATACAGAGTAGCCGCCCCAGGAGTGGCCTGCAAGCAGTATTTTCATATTGCCCAGTGCCTTGTGTGAACGTGCAAATTTTATTGCCGAAATAAGGTCGCTCGGGCCCTGACAGAAACTGCCGAGCTTATTTCCGTCGGAAGCGAAAGTGCCTGTGTTGTCATAAGCGAGCACTGCAAAACCGTTTTGTGAAAATGTGTTGATTTCGGTCATATAGCTGCGGTGACCGCCACCCATACCGTGCGAGAAAATAATAAGTGCCTCGGGGGCTTGCAGACCTGATTTTGCGTATATTGCACCGCGGAGTGTTACACCCTTATCGTTTTCGAACTCAACGGGAGCTGCCTTAAGACCTTCAAAATCCTCGTGTGAGAAATATTTCAGCTTTTCATCACCGTCGCAGCGTTTGCCGAATACAGCGTTGTAAGCGAAATAAGCAATCACAGCTGCGGCTGCGGAAACAAGAGCAAGCAGACCGATTATACTGACCAGAATAATAACAAATGTTTTCATATTCTTTCCTTCTTTGTTAAAACAGTAATATAATTATAACATATATTTTTTAGCATCTCAACATTATTGACAAAATGTTTTGAGGGGTCTAAAATTATAATATTATTCATTTTATCAAGAGGCGACAAGGCAAAATGAAAAAGTACAAACCCTATGCAAAAAAATACTGGTACAGCTTTCTGCTCGGCCCGTTTTTTATGGTGCTCGAGGCTTGCGGAGAGTTTATATTGCCGTACATAAATGCAAATATTATTGATATCGGTGCGGCTAACGGTGATGTGCCTTATATCATTAAAAACGGTGTATTTATGGCGCTGATTGCCGTGTTTATGATGATTACGGGCGTGCTCGGTGCAAACTTTGCCGTGCGAGGTTCCGTACGACTCGGTGCAGGTGTCAGAGCAGACGTGTTCAGGCAGATTCAGAAGTTTTCATTCAATAATATTGATGAGTTTACTACGGGTTCACTGATTACCCGTATCACAAACGATATAACTCAGGTGCAGAATTTTGCTCAGACTCTGCTTCGCGGTATGTTCAGAAGCCCGGTAATGCTTATCGGTGCACTCGTAATGTCGTTTGCACTCAATGCAAAACTTGCACTTGTGATTTTTATCGTTATGCCAGTGCTTGCCGTAACGATATTTGCTATTATCAGAGTCGCTTCACCCAGATATACTGCGATGCAGAAGGCTCTTGATACACTCAACAATAATGTCGGTGAAACAGTAATCAATCAGCGTGTCATCAAATCATTTGTGCGTGAAGAGTTTGAAAAAATAAAGTTTGCGGCAGTCAATACCGACCTTGTTGAAAAAAGTACGTCTGCACTCAAGGTTATGCTTTTTATGCAGCCTGTGTCAGCTTTTGCGATAAATGCCGCAACCCTCGGCGTTGTCTGGGTTGCAGGTAAGCAGATTATGGTTGGCGATATGGAGCTCGGCACGCTTACAGCGTTTATTACATATCTTTCTCAGGTGCTTACCGCTCTCAATTTCCTTGCAAATATCATCCTGCAGGGTACAAGAGCTGCGGCAAGTGACCGACGAATTTCAGAGGTATTAAATGCTGAAATAGACCTTACCGATGATAAATCAAAAGAAAAGGAAAAGACAGTAAAAAGCGGTAGCGTAGAGTTTAAAAATGTTTCATTCCGCTACTTTAAAAATAACGAAGAAAAGGTGCTCGACAGCATAAATATCACTATTGATTCCGGTGAGGTTGTAGGTGTTGTCGGCTCTACGGGTAGCGGTAAATCTACCCTTCTTTCGCTTATTCCGAGGCTTTACGATGCCGACGAAGGTGCTGTATTTGTTGACGGCACTAACGTGCGTGATTACTCGCTCAAAAACCTTCGCAGTGCCGTTGCCGTAGTGCTTCAGAAAAATACGCTTTTTTCGGGCACTGTTGCCGAAAACTTACGTTGGGGTAACGAAAACGCAACGGACGAAGAGTTGTATCACGCCGCAAAAGTTGCTCAGGCAGACGGATTTATACGCTCTTTCCCCGACGGGTACGATACCTTCCTCGGCAGAGGCGGTGCCAACCTTTCAGGCGGTCAGAAACAGCGTCTTTGTATCGCAAGAGCACTTCTTAAAAGCCCGAAAATAATCATCCTTGACGACTCTACAAGTGCCGTCGATACAGCAACGGATGCTTCAATCCGTAAGGCATTCCGAGAGGAATTGACAGGCGTTAAAAAAATTATAATTGCTCAGCGAATCAACTCCGTTATCGATGCCGATAAAATAATCGTGCTCGATGAGGGCAGGGTAGTAGGCTGCGGTACTCATAAAACTCTTCTTGCAGAGTGTAAGGAATACGGCGAAATCTACTATTCGCAGAAGGATAAGGAGGATGAGTGCAATGGATAAAATCAAAGCTCAGAGCCTTATCAATCGCTATTCTTCGTCAACTTCTGCCAAATCAGGCGGAAAAGAAATGGATGTTGCAGGCAGAGGTAACAGAGAGAGTGCAATGCGTGCAGGCGGTAAACCCAAAAATCTGCGTAAAACCGTTTCGCGTCTGCTGAAATTCCTTTCAAAGCAGAGGTTGCTTCTTGCTGTGGCACTTTTCTGCTCGATTGTGCAGACTGTGGCTTCGCTTGTTGCATCGTATCTGCTTCGCCCGATAATGAATGAGTTTCTTTATTACGATGCCGCAAAGCCCGATATAACCGACAGGCTGACAGGTCTTGCTAAGGGTGTTGCGGTTATGGCGGCAGTTTATGCCGTTGCTGTGCTTACTCAGTGGCTTCAGCAAAGGCTTATGCTTTCTGTTTCACAGCGTACGCTTAAATTAATGCGAAATGAGCTGTATTCCAAGCTTCAGACCTTGCCTGTGCGCTATTTTGATACTCACCCTGCAGGCGACATTATGAGCCGATTTACAAACGATATCGATACCGTTGGTGAAATGCTCAATACAACGCTTATTCAGATTGTTTCGGGTGCAATTACCATTGTCGGCATAATTTTCCTTATGTTTTATACAAACCCGATTCTTGGTGCAATTACGGTGGTTATGACGCCGCTTCTTACACTTGCAAGCAAGAGGATTATAAAATCAAGCCGTGGTGCATTTGTCCGCCAGCAAAAAACTCTCGGTATGCTCAACGGCTATGCGGAAGAAATGATATCGGGTCAGAAGGTTGTCAAAGTTTTTGAGCACGAGGACACAGCTGTTGAAGAGTTTGAGTATCTCAACAGTGAGCTTTGCGAGGCACAGATTAAAGCTCAGTTTAATGCAGGCATTATGGGTCCCGTTACACATCAGCTGTGTAACGTCTGTTACGGCATAACGGCTTGTATCGGTGCTCTGCTTGTTGTTTACAGAGGCTTTGATATCGGCGGTCTTGCCGTATCGCTCAACTACACACGAAGCTTTAACCGCCCGATAAATGAGATTTCAATGCAGATGAATACCGTCTTTTCTGCTCTTGCAGGTGCGGAGCGTGTGTTTGAAGTGCTCGATGAAGAGCCTGAGAAACAGACCTGCAAGCTTGCTGATATAAGTGAAATCAAAGGTCATGTCGAGCTAAAAAACGTCAGCTTCGGCTATGTGCCTGAGGTTACGGTGCTTCACGATATTTCGCTTTACGCAAAACCAGGTCAGAAGATTGCTTTTGTAGGCTCAACGGGTGCAGGTAAGACAACTGTTACAAACCTTCTCTCACGCTTTTACGATATTAAAGACGGTACGATTACTGTAGACGGCGTGCCTATAGAGCAGATTGACCGTAAACTGCTCAGAGAAAATATAGCAATGGTGCTTCAGGATACACATCTTTTTACGGGCACGGTGCGTGAGAATATACGCTACGGCAGACTTGATGCAACCGACGAAGAGGTTATAGAAGCGGCAAAGATTTCCTCTGCCCATTCGTTTATAATGCACCTGAAAAACGGCTACGATACGGTGCTTGAGGGTGACGGTGCAAACCTTTCGCAAGGTCAGCGTCAGCTGCTCAATATAGCCCGTGCGGCAATCAGCCGTGCACCTATTCTTATCCTCGACGAAGCTACAAGCTCGGTCGATACCCGTACAGAGAGACATATCGATGAGGGTATGGATGCAATTATGGAAAACCGCACAACCTTTGTAATTGCGCACAGACTTTCAACCGTACGTACAGCTAACGCAATTATGGTGCTCGAGCACGGCAGGATTGTAGAGCGCGGTACACACGAAGAGCTTCTTGCAATGGGCGGCAGATATGCCGACCTCTACCACGAAATCGCACAGCTGGATTAATTATATAGACAGGTGATAAAATGGCAGAAGAAAATGCTTTACCTAAAAGAAAACGGTTGCGATTACAAGATTATGATTACAGTACACCGGGCGCATATTTTTTAACGATATGTACGTATAACAGAAAATGCACGTTATCCCATGTTGTAGGGGCGATTCACGAATCGCCCGAAACAAAATTAACGCAATACGGAGAAATAGTTGATAGTATTATCAACAGTATTCCAACCCGTTTTAAAGCAACGGTGGATTCTTATGTTATTATGCCTAACCATATTCATTTGATAATTATAATTACAGATGATGAAGAATTGCGGGCGATTCGTGAATCGCCCCTACATGGCAGGTCTGTAATGTCAAAACTAATAGGATACATAAAAATGAATGCATCAAAAAAGATACATAAAGAATACGGCTTTGTAAACATCTGGCAACGCGGATATCACGACCATATTATCCGCGATGTCAGAGATTATGAGAAAATAGCTCAGTATATTTCAGAGAATCCGCTGAAATGGCAATTCGATTGCTTTTATACAGAAGAATAATAAACAAAACAACCTGCTTCAAAATGATTGAAACAGGTTGTTTGTTATTTTAAAACTTTCCGCCGCTGCCGCCGTGCCTTACACCGCCGGAGGATATATGACCGCCTCCGCCACCGCCGCCGACTCTTCCGCCGTGGTTGGTGTTATTGTTTTTCGGTATGGCTCTGCGTGCGGTGTGCGTGCCTATAAATGCATCACGCTGACCGCTGAGCACAAAGCTGCCGCCAACAATGTAGTTGTCTGCATCGCGCTGCTTTACGGCTGTATTCATTTTACTCTTGATTATTGTTGTGATAACAAAGGCTATGATAAACGCAATTAAGATTAATATAAACTCGCGAATTACATATCCCTTTACTGACGGCTGATAATTGTCTGTGTAATAATCGTCAGTGTAGTAATAGTCGTCGCCGTAATGAATATCGGGTGAAATTTCGCCGCTTTCATAGCCGCCGAAATACGAATTCAGTCCGCGCAGATATTCTTCAAAAGCGGAGAAGTAACTGCCCTCGGAGAGGTAAGGCGTAACGCTCGCGCAAATGTAGTCTATCTGATAATCGGGCAGAGAGTCAACAAGCGTGCCGCAGGTGCTTGTGTAGTAATCACGCTCTGCCATGCTGATAACAAAAATCAGACCGTCCTCGGCATAATCTCCCTCATCATAGTAATCGTCACAGTAGCTGACAATATCTTTGCCCTCAGTATCGTACGTAGTGTGAATAATTATGTCGTAGCCGTATTCGCTGCGCAGTTTTTCTATTTCTGTCAGCAGATGCTGCTCTTCATAGTTGCTCAGCAGGTCGGCATTGTCAATCATATACGGTGAATCAATCTGAGCAAAGCAGGGGATAGCGAGGACAAAGGCAAATATAAAAGAAAAGGCGAAACAAACAAATTTCTTCATTTTTCTTCCCCTCCCTTAAAATACAAAGAGCTGACCCAGTGCAATGAGGCCTGCGGCTATGCCAAGCAGGCAGCCCCAGTATTTTTTCTTGTCAACAGGCAGGTTTCCTACAAGCTTGCCTGTTTGTCCGTTCATTGCAAAGGTATACATCTTGTCTTTGTACTTTGTGCTGAGCATCCATACGGGGAGCAGAGCATATTTTGCTTTGCCGTTACTGATACCTATGTTTTTTGTGTCCGGTGTAACAGTTGTGTATCCGCTGACAGTCTGGCGGAAGGTGTCAACCGTTGTAGCTTCGATTCTGCTGTTTACTCTGGGCGTGTTTTGTTCAACTGTCACGTCGTATCTGTCAGCCATATAGCCCGAAAGGTATGCCGCATCAAAGTCAACGAGGTCAGCATAGTTGTACGGCTCAATCGCATCCATATAAGCGTCGTCTATTTTAGAGGATGCGTCGGCGGGAATCTTTTCAAAGCTGAGACTTCCCGAACGCCATATCTTGTATCTGTCAGTTTTTGTGTATTCGTAGTTTGAATCGCGCCAGTGCGTTACTCTTGTTGCGTTGTAAGTTAAGTTTGCACCGACGCTGCAATCGAACAGCCAGAAGGGGATATAAACGCCTTTTATTTCTTTTATTTTGTTGCCTTTTTTAAATTCATTCGGAAGAAAGAGCTTGCCTTTATAGAAGTCTGCAAGAGCTTTTTCAGCCTGCTCTTTTTTTATTCTAAACGGAATAACAACGTCGGGTCTGAGACCGCCTGAAAGCTGAGGTGCAACGATTACAGGGCTGTTGCAGTACGGGCACTGTGTAGCAGCGGTTGTTTTGTCGGAAATTACCTGAGCACCGCAGTACTGACAAATATATGCGTTGACGTTTTCGAGCGTTGAATCATTTGAGGTGGTATTCCAATCAAATTCATCAACAGTTTTAGTGTTTTCGGGTTGAGTGCTCGCACTAAGTATTTCGTCATATTCGCTTAGCTGTTCTTTGGTAAAAACGCTGTCGCAGTATTCGCATTTGAATTCCTGCTTGTCGCTTTCAAAAGTAATTGCACCACCGCAATTAGGACACTTATATGTCATAAGCTCCATTTCGGTTTCCTCCTTATAAGGAAGCTTTTATTTTACATCATTTTCGTCAAATCTGTCACCGCATTCGGGGCAGAACTTCGGGGGATTGTGGGGGTCTTCGGGCTTCCAACCGCATTTGTCACACTGATAAAGCGGTGCACCCTCGGGCTTTTTCTGTCCGCAGTTGGGGCAGAACTTACCTTTATTCACTGCTCCGCAAGCACAAGTCCAGCCTTCTGCTTCGGGCTTCTTTGCTCCGCACTCCGTGCAGAAGTTGCCGTTTACGGTTGCACCGCAGGCACATTTCCATCCCGTTGCAGGTGCTGTTTGTGCAGGTGCGGGTGCTGCCTGCTGTTGAGCAAACTGCTGTTGCTGCTGTACACCTGCCTGGTACATCTGTGCCGCATTGAAGCCGCCGTTGGCACCCATAGCCATATTGAAGCCCATAAAGCCGTTCATTGCACCGTTGGGGTTGCTTGCCGCTGCTTCCATTGCGTTTGCCTGTGCATCTGTCATTCTGCCTGCCATCATAAACGGATTGCTGCCCATTGTTGCGGCATCTTCCATCTGCGTAATCTTCTTCATATCCTCGTCTGTGAGGGTAATGGGATTAAGCGCAATGGATTCAACGCTGATACCTCTGCGGTCAGTCCAGTCAACCTTGAGTGCCGCATTCATAGCGTCCTTAAGCTCGGCAGTATGTGCAGGAATCTGTGCAGGGCGAAGCTCAAGCTCTGTCAGCCTTGCAAATGCAGGCTGAAGCGCAGAGATAAACTCTGTCTTGAGCTGCATATCAATTTCTTCGCGTCTGTATTCATCATCAACATTGCCTGCAATCTTTGTGTAGAAAAGAAGCGGGTCTGTGATTTTGTAGGAATATACACCGTTGCATCTTACCTGAACGGTTCTTGCCATACCTATTCTCTTGTTGACAACCTCGAACATAAAGGGGTTGGGTGTGCCGAATTTATTGTCGAGAATTTCTTTGGTGTTGAAATAGTAAACTCTCTGGTCTTTACCTGTGTCACCGCCGTAAGTAAAACGCTTGCCAACTGTTTTAAAGGTCTCTTTAATACTGTCGCCAAGTTTGCCTGAAAAAATTGAAGGTTCGGTTGAGCTGTCATAAGTGAATTCACCTGGCTCTGCACAGACCTCAACAATCTTGCCCTGCTCAACGATAATCATACACTGACCGTCTGCAACGGCAATACCCGAGCCGTTTGAAATTATGTTGTCATTTCCCTTTGTGTTGGAGCTTCTGCCGCTGACTCGCTTTGAGCCTTTGACCATAAGCACGTCGTTTTCAAGTGAGTCACAGTAGAAAAATTCCTTCCACTGATCAGCCAGTGTTCCGCCGAGTGCTCCTATACCTGCTTTAATAAGTCCCATAATAAACTCTCCTTTATATGTAAAGTAAATATAATACGCTAATTATATATTAGCATATATATTTAGTGTTTTCAATGATATGTTTTGACAGTAATGTAAAAAAAACAGAGCCGCTTTTGTAAGTTACGCAGGCGGCTCTGTTTTCTATTTAAAAATATCAAAAAAACTGAAAGTTGTCTTTTTATATACTTTGTTGTATGCGGCTTTCTTTGGATTTTTCACCCAGCCGGCACCTTTCTTTCCGTATCCGGGAATCAATGCTTTTTTTACTTTACGTTTTGCCTTGCCTGTGGTTCTCGCTTTTATAGAACGCTTGAGCGAAGGCTTTCTCATTCCGAATTTCATTGTTTATCACCTTCGTTTGATTTTTAGTGAAGCACACACTTTTCACATTCTGTTAATCCAAGCGCTTTGGCTTCAGCAAGTGTAATAGGGGAGTATGTACCGTTACCGCAAGGATTTTCATAATGATATTTTGTACCCGTCGGAGTTTTATAAACAATAACTCTTGAATCAGGGTCAACAGTAGTTGGTACCTTTGTAGTTGTCGGCTTTGCTGTCGTGGTCTCTTTTTTAGTTGTTGCAGGGCTTGCTGTGGTCGGAGCTTTTGTTGTGGAAGGCTTAACGATTTCTGTTGCAGCAGGTCTGTCGGTTGCAATTCCTTCACGTGTTTCGGATTCTACTTCGTCAACTATATAAGAGGGGATTCTTGCGGTTGTTTCTTCAGGGATGATGTTATTGTCTTCGTCGTAAACTGTCGTTACATCTTCGGCAGCCGGAGTGTTATCGTTGGATGTGCCATCTGACGGCGAAAGGAGTAATACACACCAAAGGAAAAACCAGATTCCGAATATAACGGAAAGAGCAATTTTTATACCTTTTTTCCACTCTCTTCTGGAGGTCCACATCAGTGCAATTCCAATTGGCGGTACTACCCAAAATAACAGTATTATAAACCATGTCTTTTTGAAAAACGGAGTTTTTTCCATATTTTTGCACATCCTTTATTTTAGTAATTGTTAACTTTATTATAATTTGATATCAAATTGATGTCAATAATAATTCATAAACTTTTATTTCAAAATGGTAGTATTTTGATATCATTTTTTGTGGAAGGGTGGCTGGCAGTGGCAGGTAATTATTATCCTCCTTTTTCATTGAGAGTTTCCGAAGAGCTTCTCGAAAAAATAAAGTATATTGCTTCAAAAAACAAACGCTCTGCAAACAAAGAGATTGAGTTTGTGCTCGAGCAGTATGTTGAAAATTATGAAAAATCATATGGTGAAATAGAAACAGAACAATAAAAGAAGCGTGGTATCGGCCTGATACCACGCTTTTAACTTTTATGTATTACAGCAGGTCGTCAAACAGCTTGATGTTTGATGCCTGAGGCTTAAGCTCGCCCTTTTCGCACTTCTTTACTATTTCAACGATTCTGTCATTGATAGGTGTGGGGACGTTTGTTTTTCTGCCCCATTCGCAGACAACGCCATTGATTGCGTCAATTTCGCAAGCCTTGCCTTTCTTGAGGTCCTGAAGCATAGAAGGCTCGATGTCGCGGTGCTTCTTCATAGCAATCGGTACAAGGAAGGTTGCAAAAGCACGCTTAATTGCATTTTTGTAGTAGAAGAGGGCAGTGATGTTTTTTCCCTGTACGGGTGCAAACTCGGCACCTGTTGCGTGACCGACGTCGATACACTCTTTCATACATCTTACGGCAACCTTTGCGGCTTCTTTGTTTTCGGAAACGTCACCGAATACACCGCCGACAACAGTGCCCAGACCTGAGAATGTAGCGTTGATAAGAAGCTTTGACCAGCGTGCACCGATAAGGTTATCTTCTTCGTGTACGGGGCACATAAGCTCAAGCAGGTCTTTTACCATTTTGAACTGTTCGTCGGATATACCGTCCATCTTGCCCATGTGGAAAGAAAGGCTGTCGGGCTCGCTTGTAAGGGTACATACACCGGGCTCACCGAGTGCGGCACCCCATTCAACTGTACAGCCCATTGTGCGGTTTGCACCTACAATTTCGGCAATACCCGGCTCGGGCAGACCGTTCTGAAGGGTAACGATAACGCCTTTATCTGTAAGGTGATCCTTGAGCTTTGTAACAACCTCAGTATTGAAAAGCTGCTTTGTCATAAGCAGTATAACGTCGTACTGACCTTCCATTTCGTCAGGTGTGATTGCCTTGACGGGTACGTTCATATCAACAGTGCCCTTGATTGTAGCACCCTTTGTGTTAAGTGCCTCAACGTGAGCCTTGTTGCGGTTGATAAGGTCAATCTGACCGCCGTTTTTTGTAATGTAAGCACCGAGTACGGTACCAAGTGAGCCTGCACCGTAAATTGCATATCTGCCCATAATTAACACCTCTGTATTTTATTTGAATTTATTATAGCATATATTATTATTCAATTTCAAGCTCTGAATAGTTGTGAATATATATATCCGATATCTCTTCAAGCTCTGCTGTTTTTTCTTCGGTTACGTCATAAATACCTACAAGGTTATATCCGTTTGCCTTGGCTGTTTTTGCAGCATAGAGTGCATCCTCAAACACCCAGGTTGTTTCCTTGTCTGTGCCGAGTTCATCAAGCACGGTATCGTAAACCTTAGGTTGAGTTTTTGCGGCACCTACTGTGTAGGTGGAGAGTATAACAGAGAAATAGTCGAGCATACCGTATTTCTCAAGCACTGCTTTAAGTGCATATTCGGCCGTAGCTGTTGCAATACCAATTTTTACTTCATTTGCTTTCAGCTTTTCGAGAAATTCAATAATATCGTTTTTGGGGCAGGCATCGGCAAGATATCTGCTCCTTATATAGTCGAAAAACAGTGTGAAAAGGTCATCTCCGTTTTCGGTAATACCGAATTTCTCTTGTGAATATTTGAGTGACTCAATAAGAGTAAGACCCTCAAACGCTTTTTTATCTTCATCAGTTAGAGTGATACCCAGATGTTCAAGGAATGTGAAACGCACTCCTCTCCAGATATGCATTGAACTGAAAAGTGTACCGTCAAAATCGAAAATTGCGCCTGTTATTTTCATTTATCATTCTCCTGTTTTTATATGCAGTAAATATTTGTATCCCAGAAAGAAATATGCGGATGATGTCGCAGATATATTTTGTATTCGGGGTTGATGCTGTTGATTTCGTTTACAAGTGCGAAAATATCTTCACTCCTGTGATATGCCGCCATACAAAGTTTAGGCTTTCTTTTCAGTGCTTTTTTTGCACCGTCAAGCATCTTGTTTTCAGCACCTTCAATATCAACGTTAATGTATGTAAACTTGCCGTATTTATCAAATAAACTGTCAACACAAATTGCCGTAATTTCTTCACCGTCAGCTTTGGTGCTTGTACCTCTGCCTTTGTTAGTGTCAAAATTCAGTGTACAGTCGCAAGACCAGACGGCACTGTTAATTGCAGTGAAATTATTTATGTTTTCACAGTTGGCAACAAGCTTTCTGAACGTTCTTTTGTCAGGCTCAACGGCGACGATTTTATCGTACGATTTTGCGTGATTCAAAAATTCTTCAACAGTGTCACCGCGGTAAGCACCAAGGTCAAGAAAGCTCTCTTTTTCACCTAAGCCAAGTATTGAAAAAGCCTCGTCTTTATCTGTTTCACAGCCGAAACAGCAGTTTAAATCGCCCGTAATCTGAAATCGGATAATGCTCTCAAAAACTTCTTTTGACTTTTCGTCAGCCAATAAATTGTAAGCGTTTTCAATCTCGTTAAGATTAGCTTTCAGAAATTCTTTGTTGAATATATTCTCACCGTAAACGGGTACGGACGGCATAATTACTTTGTGCCGTTTCGACAGCTCTTTTATGCTGTCAATTACACTCGTCAACGGACTTGCAAAGCAGAGTGCCGTAACAAATTCACCGAGTTCTTTTTCTGCCTGTGAAACGGATTTTACTTCAAATCCGCGGAATGTGCGCTTCCTTACAAATCCGTCGCTTGCAACTACGGCGGATACTTTGATACCGAGCTTTTCAAATTCATCAAACACTTTGTCAGCACCGTTGCCTGTGCCGTAAACAGCAATCGGCAGGGTAGTGCTCTGCAGAATTTCCCAGCTTGATTTAAGTTTTAAAAGTTCTTCAAACATATTTTCCACTGCCAATCGACAATAATACAAAAACTATACCACAAAAAGTCAGATATGACAACTGTTGATTGTTATATGTAGTGGCGCTTGGAATTATATAAAGTTAAGGTAACCGATTGACAACCAAGTCTTAAAATGCTAATTTATAATTATAAATTGAATCGGAGGAAATACAATGTTTATCTGGAAAATTATCAAGTCCGTACTTTATCCCGGCTGGGCACTTTTCAGTGCTTTTATAATTATGCTTTCAGGTGTTATCAACGGCGGCGAAATTACCTGTTCACCCAATGCCGAGCTTGTTAAGACCGACAAATTTACGCTCGACAGAGCGCTTCTTATGAGTCAGGGTATCACAACGGACGGTGAATATTTCTATACCGCAGGCTCAATTTCAGCTCTTGACCTTGTAGGTATGGCTAAATGGACTGTTGACGGATTTGAGCGTGTTGCCTACACTCATTTTGCTATTCCGAAGGAAATCAAAGAGAAGTACAACAGCGACCATATAGGCGGCATCAGTTACTATGATGGCAAGATTTATGCCGCAACGGAGGATGAAACCGATACATATAATCTCATCCTTATCTACGATGCCGAAACACTTGAGTTTACCGGTGAATATTACGACCTCGGTACGGAGTACCTTGATGACGGTATTCCTTACTGTGCAGTTGACGCTGATAACGGTTATCTTTACACTTCACCTTTCCACGAAACAGACTGCATACTTGCATATAACCTTGAAGATATGTCATTCTCTCATAAAATTATGCTCTCTGAACCAGTTGACAGAATTCAGGGTGCAGAGTATTATGACGGACTTCTGTATATGTCTTACGATGTTTCAGGCTCCGCAACCGAAATCATACAGACTGTTGATGTCAAGACGGGTGAAGTCAAAAATCTGTTTGAAAGAACAGTAAGCGGCCGTGACCACGAGGCAGAGGGCTTGACCGTTTACCCGATGGCAGACGGCTCGTTTATTCACGTAGCAGACTACGATAAGCTCATCTCTGTCAATATAAGACATTACGCACTTGATAAATAACAAATCAAAAGCACTTGCTCAACGCAAGTGCTTTTTTGTTGGTTTATGTGTTTGCAAATGTTCTTTCGATAACATTATCCTGAAGTCCTTCGTCGAGGTTTACGAAATAATCACTGTAGCCGCCGACACGAACAATAAGATTGCGGTGATTTTCGGGGTGTTTCTTTGCGTCAAGCAGGTCTTCGGGTGAAACCACAGTAACGGTGTACTGCTGTCCGCCGCCCATAAAAAATGTCTTTGCAAGTGCGATAAATGAAGCTTTACCTTTTTCGGTGCAAAATAACTTTTTATCAAACTTATTCTGAAATACAAATCCGCTGCAGGCATCCGTGTGATTGTACTTCAGAACAGATTTTATCTGTGCCGTAGGTCCGTTTGTGTCGCGTCCGGGTGTTGCGGCAATACTGTCTGCAAGTAACGGTTCACCCTTGAACTTTCCGTTAGGGAGCGCCGCAGTCCTGCGTCCGTAGTTTGCGGCACGGCTGAATGTACTGCATCCGCCTGTATATATACCGCCTCTGTAGGTTTTGTTTCGTTTGAGGAATGTGAAAAAACGGTTGAGTGCACGTGCGGTAATTTCGTCAACCGATTCAATATCGTTGCCGAATTTTTCGCAGTTCCTGAAATCGTAATGAAGTTGTTCGTACCCTTCGAAGTTTGCATTCAGCGCATCAATAAGCTGAGCCATTGTATATTTCTTTTCGTCGTAAATCAGCTTTTTAACCGCATAAAGGCTGTCACCCGTATCGGCAATTCCTTCGGCTAAAATCTGCCCGTGATTATAAAGAGGACCTCCGTTACGGTAGTCACGGCCTTTTTCAATACAGCCCTCCATAAGGCAGGAACGCAGAGGATGCGGCTCAAATACAGCACGAAGGTGCTGGTATGTGTTTGCACTTGAGCAGGAGTTGTATGTTACATATTCAAGCTGATTCATAAAGGCACGCTCGAACTGCTCGTAAGTTTCAAAATCTCTCGGGTCACCGGTTTCAATAGAAACTTTCTCACCCGTCATAGCGTTTACACCGTTGTGCAGTGCAAATTCAAGACACTTTGTGAATAAAACCTCACCGTCCTCAAGTCCCATATGGCTCTTACCGAGAATATCTATCTGGTTACAGCCGTTCATACAGTAATCGTGGCTGTCCTCGGGTGGAATACCTATCTTTTCAAGTGCGGTGCAAACAACGTCGTCGTTATACAGTGCGGGAAGTCCGGTGCCTACAGCAAGTGTGTCGGCAATTTTACTCCAGAGCTTATCGGGTGTGTTTCTGTGTACACGGCAGGTGAGGTTAGGTGTGTTGTAGCCTTTCTTTCTCACCATCGCCAATATTTCATATGTAAGCTCGTTGGATTCATCGTTGAAGTTTTCATCACTGCCCGAAATACAAAGATTCCAAGAGCGGTGGTCGCGGAAGTACTCCCACAGCCTGTCAATCAGGTTGGTTACTTCTTCTTTGTTATCTGTCTTTAAATATGCGGGGTACATATACTGGTCGAATCTGCCGGGGGAATCACTGCCGTCAAGTGCGAAGACGAGCATAAAAGAGCACATAGCGGAGGTGAAGTCGTAAGCAGGCTTTTTCGGTACGGTTTCAAAAGTTTTTGCCATACGCGTAAGGAACGCCTTGTCTTCTGTGTTGTCACTTGTTTCAGCCATTTCAATAGCGGATAAGCGGTATCTTTCGCCAATAATGTCCATAGCATCAAGCGCATAAGAACACGAGCGGTAAAACGGCTCCTCGTCAGGGTGCTTCGTACGGTTTTCGGCAATTATTTTGCGGATGTGGTCTGTGCCGAAGTTAATAATCCTGCCGTAATCGGGGTTGCCGTGACCACCCCAACCGCCGCCCCATTCAGCACCTGAGCGGTCAAGTTCTTCGGTTGAGTTGCAGAAAAGTCTTTGAGATTTATTTCTGAATAAATTTATTTCGCTTATGTATCTTTGTAAAGTTTCTTTATGCTCGGGAAATTCTTCGACAAGCTTTGAAATGTTCTCGGTGTTAAACCAGAGCCCCTCTGAAGGCGAGTAGCCCGATGTGCCGTGTTTTGTTTCAAATGCAGTTTCGGGTAATAACCGACGAGAAAACTTAATATCAATATTTTTCGCAGCGTGAAGCAGAGCAAGGCCAACTCTTTCGCTGTGTTCAAGCGTTTCGTCAAGAAAATATCCGTAAAGAAAAGGGTCGATCTGAGATATATGAGTCATAAATAAACCTCTTTTTATTCTGAGATTTTTATATCTGTTGAGTATGAATCGAACAGTGAAAGCCAGCGAGAAGTATCGGTTTTATTTGCACTGTCGTGAATGTATGCAGCTTCTCTGCCGATTTTTTCTGCTTTTCCGATACCGAGAGTATGATATGGCATAATCTCTGCGTATCTGTATCTGCCTTTGTTTTCGTTCAGAAATTCCGCCAAATTTACAATATCTTCATCACTGTCGTTACATTCGGGTATTAACGGCAGACGGATAATAATATTCGCATTTCTGTCCATAAGATACTCAAGGTTTGACATTATATGAGTGTTATCTGCTCCCGTAAGTCTGCGATGCTTTTCGGGGTCAATGCATTTTATATCATAAAGAAAAGTTGTTTCAAGGTCAGCGGCTTTTTCGTAAAACTCTCTTGAGCCTATACCGCAGGTTTCTATTGCAGCATTAATTTTTAATCCCTTTGCAAGTGTCAATAATTCAAGCGTGAAATCCGCCTGATACGATGGCTCGCCGCCCGTAACGGTAAGACCTCCGCCTGAATTTTCGTAGAACATCTTATCTTTCAGGACTTCGTCCATAACTTCAGATGCGGTCATTTCTTTACCGACAATCTCATTTGCATCGTTAAGACATATTCCGGTGCATTTGCCGCAAGCCGTACATTTTGTACGGTCAATTTTAAGACAGCCGTTTTCAGCTTTTCGTGCAGAGCAAATATCAACACATCTGCCGCAGTATGAGCATTTCTGTCCATTAAAAGATAGGGCAGGGGCTTTCTCTAAACTTTCGGGATTGTGGCACCATATACACCTCAGCGGGCAACCTTTCAGAAACACGCAGGTGCGTATTCCGTCACCGTCGTGTATGCAGAATTTTTGTATGTTAAATACAATTCCCAATTAAATGCCCCCGTGTCATATTTTAATTTCGAGATATTCGCTTGCGTTGCCCCATACATCTTCGGCACATACCTTTACGGTTAGGTTTTTGCCGAGTGTCATAAATCCGTCAAATGTTATGCTGTCGGCTTTATCAGAGAAGAAATAATCGGAGAATGCCCAGTCTTCGTGTACGGTTTTGCCTTTTTCATTTGTTACGGTGATTCTGTAAACAAAAACCTCGTTGTCTGCTGTTACCTTTGCCTGAGGTACGGTTATGTAATGCTTTAAGCCTTTTTTCTCGTATGAGAGAGCGGCACTGTCTGCAAATACGGGTGCTGAGGCTTCTTCTTTTCTCGTTTCAAACGAATATTTTGTCTTGCTTTCGTCAGCTATATTGTCGATGAGGAATTCACGCATAATCTTTCCTGCGTCAACATCAAGCACTTTTACAAGTACTCTGTTGTCAGCGTCAACCTCGATAATAAGTGCCTGGCTCATTCTGTCTTTTTCTTTTGGAAACTGGCCGTTTTTGCCGTCAACTGCAAGCTCATAGTAGGCGAGACCGCCGTCATTTATTGCGGTAAACTCACCCTGCCAGACAGCTCTGGGGTCATTTGCAGGGAAGTGAGAGTGACCCGAAATATGTACAACCTGCGGATATTTTGAAAGTACATCTGTGAATACATCCAGACCCCAACCGTCGGTTTCGCTGCTTCCGTAAACGGTGTCAAGTACGTGCTCGTGCTGGAATACAAAAACAGGCTTGTTCGGGTCTTCTTTAACTGCGGCAGCAATGTTTTCATCGAGCCATTTTACCTGGTCGTCGGTATAATGCTTAAGTTTTTTTGAGCGTGAAATACCTATAAAATGAAATCCGCCGATTACTCTGTGAAAATCCGTTTCCTGACCGGTTATTCCCGTGAACAGCTTAAGACTGTTGTTTAAAAAAGTATAGCTGTCGTGTGCTTTGGATACTACCGCAAGGCGTTCTGTGCCTTCGCGTATTTCCGTGTCAGTTACTGCGGCAAAGGCGTAGAATGAGCTTGCATAGCCATTGTCCGTAATATCGCCTGAAAATACAACTGCATCAAGCTTATTGTAGTCTTTATCGGCATCACTTAATGCGTAAACGGTTTTCATCATCGCAGAAATTCTCTGACAGCCTGTGTCACCGAGCTTTTGTATGTGTGTATCGCTCGTAGCAACAAATCGCATTACCGGCACAAAGTCATCCTGTACGATTTCGGGTATGGGTGAAACGAATGAGGGTGTCATAGTTGAAGCGAAATAAGTAAATATACTGAGGATGAAAGCGGTTATGCTTGAAAATATATTCATATGCGTGTTCCCCTTGTTCAGCTTTATTTATATTATTTTATCATACTAAAACTTTAAAAACAAGTAATGTTTATACTTGAATTTGTTTGCAAAAAGCTTACTGATGTTGTATAGTATAAATTAAGATGCTTTTAAAGGAGATTCGTTATGAAAACACCGGATATATTAATCAAAAAAGCGGAAGAGCTTGAAGCAAAAATGCAGCGTGTTTTTCCTGCGCTTGCACCGCTCGCAAAGCAGTGCTTTCTCAACACGATAGAAACTACGACAAAACAGCTTGATGACGGCAGTTATTTTGTTATCACAGGCGATATTCCTGCTATGTGGCTTCGCGACAGTGCCGCACAGCTCAAACCCTATATCAAGTACGCACCGCAGGATGATGAGCTGAAAGAGATTCTCCGCGGTGTTATCGCAAGACATGCAGTGTATGTAAATCTTGATCCGTACTCTAACGCTTTCAATGCCGAGCCTAACCCCGAAAAATGGAAAGACCCCTCAGACTTTGACCACGAGCTTATATGGGAGCGTAAGTATGAGGTCGACTCCCTCTGTGCGTCGGTTTATCTTCTGTACGAATATTACAAGGTTACGGGCGACAGCAAAGTGATTACACCCGAAACCGAAAAAATGCTTGAAACAATAGCAGACCAATTTATTAAAGAACAGCATCACAAAGAAAACTCAACCTACTTCTTCGACAGAAAGAATTGTCCCGAGTCAGACACTCTGCCTTTCGGCGGCTACGGCAGACCTGTAAACTTTACGGGTATGACCTGGTCGGGCTTCCGTCCGTCAGACGATGCGTGTATTTTCAATTATCTTGTGCCGTCAAATATGATGGCTGTTGTTGCAATGCGTAATGCCGCTCAGCTTGCAAAAGACTGCTTCGGTAATGAGACACTTGCAGAAAAATGCCTTAAGCTCGCCGCCGAAATCGATAACGGTATCAAGACTTACGGTATAGTAAATCATCCGAAATACGGCAGAATTTACGCCTACGAAACCGACGGCTTCGGCAATTATAACCTTATGGACGATGCGAATTCTCCGAGTCTTCTTGCCGCACCTTATCTCGGATATTGCAGTAAGGATGATGAAATTTATCAAAACACAAGAAGCTTTATTCTGTCGCACGATAACCCGTATTATTTCGAAGGTAAGGTAGCTAAGGGTGTAGGCAGTCCGCACACACCAAAAGACCATATCTGGCACATCGCACTTACAATGCAGATTATAACAAGCAGTGATAAAGCAGAAATCAACGAGTGCCTTGAAATGCTGAGCAAAACTCACGCAGGTACTAACTTTATGCACGAATCATTCCATGTCGATGACCCTGCAACCTTCACACGTGTATGGTTTGCCTGGGCAAATACACTTTTCGCTCAGATGCTTGAGGGTTTGGAAGAATAATAGCAGTAAAAAAGCACTTGCAAAACGCAAGTGCTTTTTGTGTGTAATTTTGTTGTAGCAATGTGTAAAATTTTTAAAAAATTTACAGGTAACTATTAGCGATTACTTTTTCGTATGTTATAATTTCCGTATAACTTATATAAGTTTTGTCAGGAGAGGTAAAATGAAAAAATCAACCAAATTAATAATAGGATTTGTATTATTGGTAGTGTTTTTATTGTTTGTTATTCCAATTATAATAAATGAATTATTCAAGATAAATGATGGCTACCTTACTGTTTGGAGTGGTGCTGATGTATTATCATTCTATGGTGCTGTACTCAGTGCAATCGGTGCGATAGTTTTGGGCATTGTTGCGTGGAAGCAAAATGAACGATTAGTAAAATTAGAAGAGGATAAATGTTTAACAGAAAATGCTTGTCCTGTTTTGATTGATGAAATTGTAATAGAAAAATTTAATACTATAGCTTGCAATTTTGACTTTCACGAAGAACAGATTGTTTGTACTAACAAGGCGAATTTATCGGGGGAAGAGCCAAGCCCTGAATTTGTCTTTAAGGCAAAATATCTTGAGAATAAGCCGTCATATATACATATAAAGAAGATAGAACTGTTAACCAATCACGGGAAAAGAAAAAGGTTGATTTTCAATGCTTCGTCAAAATCGATTGAGTATACAAGGATAGCTATATCCGAAGATTATTCTATCTTTTCAGTAATTGTAATTATGTCGGAAAAAGAAAAAAATGATTTTTTTAAAACTATAAGTAATCCTCGAAGTGAGATTATTGTAGATGCAGATTTGTCTGTGTTATCAGCTAATTTTGTTGCTTCTAATATTTATTGTCGCACTTCTTTGATGTGTTATGGCTACGATAAAGATGAAAAAATTTATAATCGCTTAAAATCACGAGAGTGTTTTCTACCAATTTACTTTTGGCATGGAAATGAAGCTGTTAATAAAGAAAATGTAAAAATTAAAGATGTCAAATATGAGCTGTTTGACGAACAAGTTGATGAAAAATGAATTTTATTTTTAGTTTTATAATGTCTTATTTTATGATTTTATCTTAATTGTGGACTTTTTGGCTGTAAAGTGCTACAATAATTATAAATGGATTATGTAAAATTCAGGAGGTATATGGTAATGAAAACATACAGAAAAATATTAGCGGTTATTATGTGTGTTGTTATTACGCTTTCAGCATCACCGCTTGGCGGTTTTGTCGGTCTTGATTTACCGAGTCTTTTTGATTTTAAAGCTGAAGCAGCAATATATAGCGGTACTTGTGGTGATAATCTTACGTGGTTACTTGATACAAATACAGGTGTGTTTGAAATTATGGGTACAGGAGAAATGAATAATTATTCAATCAGCACATCGAGGCCATGGTATGCTTACCGATCGTACATCAAAAAAGTTAATATTGGTGATGGTGTAACATCAATTGGTGAAAGGGCTTTTGCGAGTTGTATCAACCTTACGGAGTTGATTATCGGTAACAATGTATCTATTATAGGAAGAGCTTCTTTTGATTCTTGCGATAATCTTTTGAGTGTAATAATTCCAGATAGTGTGATAACTATAGATGATTTTGCATTTGAATTTTGTGATAAGCTTGCAAATGTAACAATCGGAAAAAATGTTGTAACTATTGGCTCTTCGGCTTTTATACAAAGTAAAATTTCAAACTTGAAAATACCAGATTGTGTAGAAGTTATCGGTGATGGTGCATTTATGGAGTGTAAAGAGCTTATAAGTGTATCGTTGGGTAGTGGTTTGAAAACTATTGAAAGTGTCGCTTTTGCTCATTGTGATAAACTGACTGAAATTATTCTTCCTGATAGCCTTACGATACTTGAAGATGCAGCTTTTCGTAATTGTAGTAAGCTTAAAAGTATAATAATTCCAGACGGCATAACAAAAATCGGACGTTATACTTTTTTTGAATGTACTAGTCTCTCGAGTGTAACAATTCCGAAAAGTGTAACTTCTATTGGTGAATATGCTTTTTCAGGAACTAATATTAGCGATGTTAATTATGGCGGAACAATTAAGGATTGGGCAAATATAATTATAGAGGCGGATAATGGTAAAATTATATATGCATCAAAAAAATATGGATGTTACTATATAAGTTGGACTGTTGATGATGAAATAGCGATAGATTCAGTGGAAGTGGGCAAAAATATAGTTGAACCGTTAGTAACTCCTAAAATAGGGTATACATTTGTAGGTTGGGATAATGAAATTCCATTAACAATGCCTGAAAGAGATCTTGCCTTTACAGCACAGTGGGAGATTAATAGTTACGATATAACCTGGATTGTAGATGGTGTTGAAACCAAACATACATATGTATATGGCGAAGAGGTAACGGCAATTGCAACTCCGACTAAGGATGGTTATATATTTATTGGTTGGAGTCAAGATATCCCCGTAACAATGCCTGCAGAAAACATCACGATTGCAGCACAATGGAAAGCAAATACATATACGATTACTTGGAATATTGATGATAAAACAATTGTTGATAATGTTAATTGTGATGATGCTATTAATACACCAACTAACACCTCTAAAGTTGGTTATAATTTTATTGGTTGGGATAAAGCCGTGCCTTCAGTAATGCCTTCCAAAAATCTCGAGTTTATTGCTCAGTACGAACTTCTCGTCAAGCAAATGAAGATAAAGGATCCGTCAGTTACAACTATAAACTATGGTGAAACTATTGTGCTTCACGCTGATGTTCCAAAACTCCCTGAAGGATGGTCAGTTCAGTGGACAGTTGAAGGTAGTGGCTTCTCAATGACAAATGAAGAAGACGGTATGAGGTGTAAAATCACTTCTATTGCAAACGGAAATGCGGCCGTAAAAGCGACACTTGTTGACGAAAACGGTGAAGCTGTACTTGATGCAGAGGGCAATGAAATGTCTGACAGCCAACAG
Source organism: Acutalibacteraceae bacterium (assembly GCA_045123695.1). Classification (GTDB taxonomy): domain Bacteria; phylum Bacillota; class Clostridia; order Oscillospirales; family Acutalibacteraceae; genus UBA8612. The sequence goes on along the minus strand of JBGVKJ010000056.1, from coordinate 44,462 downwards.
CTTGTATCGAAAGCAGGTTTCTTCCAGAAGCTTATATCTTTCTTTAAGAATCTGTTCGGTATTTCACGAATTATTCTTCAATCGTTTGACTATTAAATAATTGAGCAAGCGTGAGGCTATTAGGGGATTGAGGTTTAAAAAACATCATAACTCCTATTTGCTTAATATACGGAGGCAGTAATGAGCAATATAGAAACCGCATCAAATATATTTCAGATAAAAGGTAAAGAGTTTTTGCTTAACAGCAAGCCTTTTAAAATTTATTCGGGTGCAATGCACTATTTCCGTACTTTACCCGAGTATTGGGAAGACAGACTTCTCAAACTTAAGCTTGCAGGATTTAATACAGTTGAGACTTATGTCTGCTGGAATCTTCACGAGCCGAAAAAGGGCGAGTTTAATTTTGAAGGAATGCTTGATATAGCAAGGTTTCTTGAAACAGCAAAAAAGGTTGGCTTGTATGCTATAGTCCGTCCCGGTCCTTATATCTGTGCAGAATGGGATTTCGGCGGATTTCCTGCGTGGCTTCTCAGTGATAAGAATGTTGAGCTTCGTTGTAATAACGAAATCTACCTCGGACACGTACATAGCTATTTCAAAAAGCTTTTTGATGTTATCAGACCTCAGCTTATTACAAACGGCGGTAACGTAATTGCCGTGCAGGTTGAGAATGAATACGGCAGTTATTCTAACGATAAAAAATATCTTAACGCACTTTCCGATATGTATGATGAATTCGGAATTGATGTGCTGAAATTTACCTCAGACGGTGACTGGTGCAATATGCTTTCAGGCGGAACGATTGAAGGCATTTTACCTACTCTCAATTTCGGCTCACGTGCCGCAACAGCTTTTGATGCATTGAAGCCTTACGGTGATTTGCCGAAGATGTGTACGGAGTTCTGGTGCGGATGGTTTGACCACTGGGGCGAAAAGCATCACACAAGAACAGCGGATGACCTTATCCCCGAGCTTGAAGCCTTTCTCGAGCAGGACGCATCTTTTAATATGTATATGTTCCACGGCGGAACAAACTTCGGCTTTACGGCAGGTGCAAACCACCAGAACGGCTACGAGCCTACGGTAACGAGCTACGATTACTGTGCACCGCTTACCGAATGGGGCGATTATACCGATACGTACCATAAGGTGAGAAAACTGCTTTGCGAGCATCAGGACATTCCTATGACTCAGTTGCCGCCCTCACCCATAATGCAGGATATCGGTACGGTAAAGCTTACAGAATCTGCAGATTTGTTTGAAAATCTCGCCAATATCGCACAGAAGCATTATTCACCGCTTCCGAGAAGTATGGAAGCTTACGGACAGAATTTCGGACTCATTTATTATGTGACAAGGCTTAAGGGTGAGTACGAAGCAGGTCCGCTTATGATTGATGATGTGCACGATTATGCGTATGTTTATTTTGAAAACAAGAAGATAGCAACAATAAACAGATGCAAAGCGTCATCCGCATCATATAAAGCCAAGCTGAAAAAACAGCTTAATATTAGCGGAACACATACCGAAAGCGAAATAGGCGTTCTCGTAGAGGGTATGGGCAGAGTAAATTACGGCAAAGAGCTCTACGACCGTAAAGGCATTTCGGGTATCCGCTATATCAATCAGGTGTTGACGGATTTTGACGTTTATTCAATTCCTCTGGATAACCTTGAAAACCTTAAGTTTGACAGTGTCAAAGCAGAAAGTAAGAATTGCCCCGTATTCCTTAAAGGTAAGTTCAAAGCAGGGGATGGGGAATGCTTTGTAAATATGAAGGGTTTTACAAAGGGTTACGTTTTTGTCAACGGATTTAATCTGGGCAGATATTGGAATATCGGCCCGCAGACTGCTCTGTACCTTCCGGGCGCGCTGCTTAAAGAAGAAAACGAAATTATTGTTTTTGAAATGGAAAAATATACTTCAGCCAAGGTTACAATTCAGGCTGAACCTGTATTAGGGTAAAATAAAACATCTCCCGAATGACAGTAAATCTGCCGCTCGGGAGGTGCTTTTTCTTTTTTTATTCAATAATTACAATTCCGGATTTTGTTACGGCTATCTCTTCAAGTTTATTTTTTACTGTACCGGTGGTGATTATTTCACCCTTACAGTTTTTGACGGTAAAGCTCTTTTCAGCCGCATTCTTTACAATAACAGAATCGAATCCCGAAGCATTTACAACAACCGTCTTATCGCTTTTTGTGTCAATAACATTGTTGGTATAAACCGCTGTAATCGTAGTATTATCAAGGGTTGATGATGCTTGTGAATAATCGTTTTCGGGATTTTTTGCGGTTATTTTTCCGTCAAGAAGTACATGTCTGTATTCCATCCAGAATGATATATAGAACCTGAGCATTTCGGTATGCTCTTGCGGTAGTTCCTTTATAAGCATAGATATCTGCGGAACGGAAAAGATGACGTTTGCAAACTGCAATGCGGCATTTTCGACGCTGTCATTTTCGTTCCACATTATCATATCGGAGTGCACCGCTGTTTTGCCCGAAGTCATTCTCATATTAACTATCTGACTGCGGTTGGCAAGGATATCACCGGGGCAGTCGCCGACACGGAGCATATTGCCGTATTTTCTTATTGAGGGGCCTATGTATGACTGACGGAATTCGATTAAAATATCGCTGTTTATTGCCGTAAGCTCAGCCTTGATTTCAGCCATAAGTGCGTGAATCGAATCTTCGAGCGACTGATAATCGCGTCTTTCGTCATACTCGAGTGACTTGCCTTTTAAGACAAAGCTGTCAATGAAATCAAGTTTCAAGCCGTCGAGTTTCCAGTCGGTTATTGCTTTTTTATAGATTCCGCACAGGTATTCTCTTACCTTTTTATATCTCGGGTCAAGTGCCCAGAAGTCCTTTTCGTTACCCGATTTGTCAAGAAGATAATCCTTGAATTCTTCATATTTCTCGGAATAAAGACCTACAAACGGTACAGAGTACCAGAGAATTACTTTCTGACCGACCTTATGAATCTCCTCTATAAGAGCCGCCATATCGCCCATTTTGTTTTCGCATACAGCCCAGTCGCCGCAGTAAGCATAGCCGCGGTTGTTGTCGTCGGTCTGCCATCCGTCGTCAATTATAACTGTCTGCATACCAAGCTCTTTTGAAAGGCGGCACTCTTCGATAATTTTATCCTTTTCAAGATTCTGATGAAAACTGTACCAGAGTGAATCCATCGGCAGTCTTGCACTTTCGGGTACAAAAGCCGATTTGTAGCCGCATTCGCTTTCCCACCACTCAACAGTATCATAGATACTGTCATAGAAGGGGACAGCCCTCATATCAATTCTTATTTCTGCAGAGTAACTGTCAACTGCATTTGTAGGCAGAGTAAAGAATATAGCTTCGCATATTATTTCTGCAGTTTCCTCACAGTAACCCATCGAGATTTTTGCAGGGGTATCAACATCTGAAAGTGAAACGCAGATTTTGTTGTTGCCGTCAAATGTGGTTATCTGCTGAATCGGCATACCCGAAGCGAGCTTTGATATTGCCTCAACGCTTCCCCAATCGGGACGTATTGTGTGATTGCGTGCGAAAGAATTCCATACACCGCAGCAGTCAGCACCGCTGATTTTCCATTTGACCGAAAACTGCTCAGGTACAGCTTTTTCGTTTTGCTCCATATTTACATTAACAAACAGAATACCGTTTTCAACAGTTTGGTCAAGTGTAACTTTACAGTTATCGTTTTTGCAAATAATATCAAAATCAAAATTATACATAAAATCACCTCAGGTAATTAACGATTTTTCAAAATCCATTTTAATATAAGTAAACATAAATGTAAATACAATTTTATTTCATTCCCGATTTCTTGTGTGGTTAAGATTTGTTGATTTATGAGGCTGAATGAACTGCCCCAAATTGTGCGGACAGAACAAAAAGCCCCCAATGGCAGAAATATTTAGTTAAGCGACATACTGACTTCGTTTTTCAAGCGGAGTCAGTTTTGTTTTTAGTTGGATTCTATCATTGTTGTAAAAGTGTATGTATTCGCTTATTCTTGTATATGTCTGTATCCTTTTGGCATAAAAATTCCTCCTATGGTAGTTTCTTTAATTCTACCATAGGAGGCTGTTTTTTCATTGTTCGTTTTTTACGGACCTGCGCATTTTTTATACGCTGTATTTTTCTTTCATTTCTGCTGCTCTTCCGCAGGTGAGTCTGCCCTCGGGGCAGTAACCCTGCACGTAACAGCTCGGTCCGTAGTAACGGAAAAGTTCCGGTTCTTCGCTTCGGAGTATTTCGAGCATTTTGTTTGCATAAATCTGGATTTCCCACTGTGCTCTCGTACAGCTTCTCAGCTTCATAAACAGCATCAATTCTCTGCCATTCATTGTTGATACAATGCTGAGTGTGTTGCCGCTGAGTATGAGGTAGGGCAGTGCTTCTGCTTCGCCTGCAGCTTTCAGTTCTTCATACAGCTTTACGCTGTTTTCAAAGCAAGCGTTATATGCACCGAACATCTCGTCGTCGGAAGTGATGCTTTCGGGTTTTACCCAATCGTTGCGGTCAACAGTGCTCAGTGCAGGAATCTGGATTGAATGTATTCTGTGTCTTGCAAAGTGAGTGAGAGTTGAGAGTGAAACCTTGTTGAGAGCGAATGTAAACTGTACGCTTTCAAGTGCTCTCGAGCGGGAACATTCTGTAACAGCCTTGATGATTTTTGCTCTGCTTTCGCTGTCCTCAACCGATTTTTTTACTGTCTCGGCAGAGTAAACGTTTGCTTCAAGCATAGCTGCAGTTGCAACTGTTTTTGCCGCGTCTTTACTGCCGCCTATGTATTCAACAAGCTCATCGGGTGAAGCTTTGCGGTCAGCTTCAATAAAGCTGAGGTCAAGCGTATCGGATTTCTTGGGTTTGCGCTCTTCAAAACCTGTAAGTACACCGGGTGCAATCTTGTTTACCTGCTCGAAAAGCTGCTTGCCGAGTGCATAAATCTCAGGTACCTTGCTGCCTCTGCCGTGAAGCATTGCGTGAAGCACATGCAGCATCTCTCTGCCGCCAAGTGAGCAGAAGAAGTTGCTGTAGAAGCAGTAGGGGAGCACGAAGCGTGCATCTTCTTTGGGAATGCCTGCATCGGTCATCTTCTTGTATGTTTCAAAAAGTGATGTGATGTGAGCGGTGTATTTTGCCTTGTTTTCTTCACTTTTGAATTCGGGCACATAGAAGCCTGCGTCGTAGAAGTCAACATATCTGCGTGACTTTACGGTGAATGATGCAAGTCTGAACTCAATCATAAACTGCTCAACAATAACGGAAACATCGTTGAAAGCAAGGTTGAACATAATGTGTTCAACAGTTGAGTTGTGACCTGAGCGTGTAACTTTATCTATAAGGTTTGCGTTTTTTTCATCGTCCTGCGACTTGTCCCATATTCCGAGTGCGTTGCCGGGCTGGGTGGAAATTCTGCCACCTGCGGCACACATTTTTTCACCGCAGTTGCTGTAGCCGAGTACATAAACGCCGGATTTACATTCCATATCTTAAACTCCTATCTTAGAGTGATTTTCACATATTTATTATATAATATCATTAACGGATGAAAAGGTCAAGAAAAGTATTTAATCTGCCGATATTTCGCTGAATATTGATACCTAATCAAAAATATGGTAAAATAAAAAAGTAGTTAAATGCGAATTTGAAGGAGGCTATACTATGACAGGCAATATTGTTGCTTTTCTTGTAGGTGTTGTATGTATTGTTCTTGGAATTTCAAATATGAGAGGAAACATATCATCGCTTCATTCCTATCACAGGCACCGTGTTTCAGAAGAAGATAGAATACCATTTGGAAAACAAGTAGGATTGGGTACCATAATTATCGGTATTGGGATAATGGTGTTTAGTGTTCTGTTATCTGTAACACTTTATACTGAAAACGATATCTTTGCTTTAATCGGAACTGCTTTATTGATTATGGGCTTGGTTATTGGACTTGTTATAAGCTTTCGTGCTATGCAAAAATATAACAAAGGTATATTTTAATTTATCAAATTCCAATCTATGAAAAAACATATTGCTAACATCATTACAGGGAGTAGAATTGCATTAAGTTTGCCGCTTTTGTTCATTCCTTTATCATCGGCTTGGTTTTACGTATTCTATATATTTTGCGGACTTACCGATATGATAGACGGAACGATAGCGAGAAAGACGGAAACTGTCAGTAGCTTTGGTTCAAAATTAGATACTGCCTCTGATCTTGTTTTTATGGCGGTATGTGCGGTTAAACTGTTGCCTAAGATTAACATTTGCATTTGGCTGTGGATATGGATAGCCGTTATAGCAATTGTTAAGGTTACCAATATTGTTATCGGATTTATTCGCAGAAAGAAACTCGTGGCTTTACATACTGTTTTGAACAAAACTACGGGATTGTTACTCTTTTTTCTGCCGTTAACATTACAGTTTATTGTACCCACATATAGCTTGGCGGTAGTCTGTACCGTAGCAACTATTGCTGCGCTCCAAGAAGGCTACTATACTATAAAGGCAATTGACAAATAAAAATTTGCAGAGGCAAAAAAATGATTATTGAAACAGAGCGTTTATACTTAAGAGAAATGACGGATGAAGATTTTAGCGCACTTTTTAATATCGTTTATTCCTGTATGAAGTATACCAACGAAGCATCAGTCCAAACTGCTATATCATATGGTTGCAAACAAATAGATGAGTTCGCTGATGAGATAAATGAAATAACAAAGGTATTTGCGATTTCAAGAAACGAGTGGATTAACCGATAAAATTCAATTTGTCGCTGACTTAATACAAATGAGCACCTCTCTTCGTTGCTTAGACGGAGAGAGGTTGTTTGTTTTTAGGTAGTTAAATATTACAAATAAATTAAGTAATTGAAAAATCAGAATTGTTGTGTTATAATGCGTAATGTATAATTAGGTGTATTATGTTTTGTTAAAATCTGTAATGTACGGAGGAAGGCTGTTTTTTATACGGCTTATTAAAAAATATGGGTAAAATGATAGTAATAGAAGGTCTTGACGGAAGCGGTAAATCAACTCAGATTTCACTGCTTAAAGAATATCTTGAGTCAAAGGGCTGCGCTTACAGACAGATTAAGCTGCCCGATTATGAAGACCCGTCAAGCACACTTGTGCGTATGTATCTTGGCGGTGCATTCGGTAAAAAACCCGAGGATGTAGGTGCTTTTGCGGCTTCCGCATTTTTTGCTGTTGACAGGTTTGCAAGCTTCAAGCAGCACTGGCAGGCAGATTACGAGTCCGGCAAGCTCATCCTTGCTGACCGTTATACTACTTCCAATGCATACCATCAGCTTGAAAAAATGCCCCGTGAGGATTGGGACAGTTATATCGAATGGCTTGAAGATTTCGAGTACGTAAAGCTCGGTATTCCCAAGCCTGACGCGGTTATCTACCTTGATATGCCTATTGAGATTTCACAGCAGCTTATGTCACTTCGCAGTGAAAAAACAGGCGAGAAAAAAGATGTGCACGAGGCTGATGTCGGTTACCTTTACCGTTGCCGTGAGGCTGCAATGTATGCCGCAGAAAAAATGGGCTGGCACGTAATAAAGTGTGCCGAAGACGGCAAGCCGCTTTCTATCGAAAAAATTGCACAGATGATTATTGATGCATTACCCGGAGAGTTAGTTTATGCTTGAATTTCATCCGATAACACTTTCAGATAAAGCCCGTGCTGAAAAAATTCTGTTTGATACAGATAATATGGGCTGTGAATATTGCTTTGGTACGCTTTTTATCTGGAAGGATGTATACAAAACGCAGATTGCTTTTTACGGTAATATGCTTGTTGCTAAATATTATATGCAGGATGCTGTAAATTACTGCTGTCCTACGGGTGACGGCGATTTTGCCGAAATGATTGAGCTTGTTATTGAGGATGCTCACCGCGAAGGTGTAAAACCTGTGATTGCCGGTTGCTCTCTTGTTGAAAAGCAGAAGCTGGACGAGCTTTTCCCCGGTAAATTCACTTTTACCGCAGACGACAGTAAGTTTGATTATATTTATAAAAGCAGTGATCTTGCCACGCTTTCGGGCAGAAAATATCACGGCAAGAGAAATCATATTTCCGCTTTTATCAAGAACAATCCCGACTGGAGTTTTGAAGAGATTAACCCTGCAAATATAGGCCAGTGTGCTTCCATGAACGAGCGTTGGCTTATGCTTAACGAGTATAAGGACGAAGAGGCAATTTCAGCCGAACACAATGCACTTAACGTTGCCCTTGCTCATTTTGATGAGCTTGGTTTTTACGGTGGTCTTATCCGTGTAGAACACGAGGTTGTTGCGTTTTCTTTCGGCGAAAAACTGAAGGACGGTATTTTCTGCACTCATTTTGAGAAGGCTTATTCCACAATTCAGGGTGCTTATCCTATAATTAACCGCGAAATGGCAATACGCCTTTGCGATGAATATGAACTTATCAACAGGGAAGAGGATACGGGTGCTCCCGGTCTGCGTAAGGCGAAACGCTCTTACTATCCTGAGATATGGTTTGAAAAATATATTGCCGAGTGTGATTGATTTTGGTTAAGTTTGAGTTTGAAGAATTCAGCCGGGATGCCGTAAAGCTGTGGCAGGAGGCATTCGGTGACAGTGAAGAGTATATTGACTTTTTTTACTCTGCTCACGATTCCTGTTTTTGTCTTATGTTGACAGAGGGCGATGAGCTTACGAGTGCACTTTATCTTATTGACGGTGAGCTTTGCGGTCATCAGGGTTACTATCTGTTTGCCGCCGCTACTTTTAAAGCGTTCAGAGGCAGAGGGTATATGGCAAGCCTGCTAAAAAAAGCAGAAGGCTTTGCAAAAGAAAACGGCAAAAGCTTTATTGCCCTTGTACCTGCGGAAGGCACACTTTTCGATTATTACTCTCGATTCGGATATAAAACAGCTTTTTATGCAAAAAAACAGCTTTTGACCGATAAAATCGGTATGGCTGAAAATATGTTTGAATGGTGCAGTGCGCATACGAAATATATAATGCGTGAGCACGAAAAATACGACACCGATATTTTTGAAAAAGACGGTGTGATGTATTCGGTTTTTGAAGGCAGATATATCAAAGTGCCCACAGAAAAAAATGAAGCTTACCGTTACGGTATGCTGTTACCGCTTGATGAATGTGCGGATAAACTGACAAATCTAAATTCATATATAGGTCTTACACTTGAATGAAGGAGGAAGTAAAATGATTCTTGTTTTTCTTGCAGAGGGATTTGAAGAAGTCGAGGCGCTTGCTACGGTAGATGTGCTCCGCAGAGCAGGGCTTGAAGTGAAAACGGTAGGTGTTACCGGTGCAACGGTAAGCGGTTCTCATTCGATTCCGGTTGTTTGCGATACAACGATTGATGCGGTTGAACCTGATGAAAGCATCGAAGCGGTTGTTTTGCCGGGCGGTATGCCGGGCACTCTCAACCTTGAAAAGGATGAGAAAGTAAACAGCTTTATCGACTACGCTTATGCCAAAGGAAAGTATGTCTGTGCAATCTGTGCCGCACCGAGTATTCTCGGCAAAAAAGGTCTGCTCGAAGGCAAAGAGGCAATCTGCTTCCCCGGTTTTGAGGAATATCTTTACGGTGCAGCGATCAGCGATAAATCAGTTTGCGTTGACGGCAAGATAATTACCGCAAAGGCTTGCGGTGTTGCTCTTAAATTCGGTAAGGTTATTGCCGAGCAATTTATCGGCAAAGAAAAAGCTGATAAGCTTTGGGAGACACTCTACAATGATTAAAGATATCAGACCCGAAAAAAACGCACTCAGAGCATCTTCTCTGGAGTGGCGAAAAAATCTCGGTCGCAGTGAAAAACAACGTATGGATTTTAAAATCCAGAATAAATTCATTACGCTGTGGAAATTCCGCGAAGTGAACACCGTTCTTGTGTACTGTTCAAAACCTCTCGAGGTTGATACCTCTTTTATTATCGAGCGTGCACTTGCGGTTGGTAAAAAGGTCGCGGCACCAAGATGTGTTCCCGGTACACGTGATATGGACTTTTATCTTATAAAAGATAAATCCGACCTTGCTCCCGGTGCATTCGGTGTGCTTGAGCCCGACCCCGAAAAGTGTGAGCTTCTCAGAGATTATACCTCGAGCGTGTGTATAGTGCCCGCACTTATGTACGATACGGAAGGTTACCGTCTCGGATACGGTAAGGGCTATTATGACAGATTTCTTTCCGGTTATAACGGTGCATGTATAGGGCTCGGATATTCTGCGCTGATAAAAGATAATTTGCCGCACGGTAAATATGACCGAAAAGTGGATATAATAGTGACAGAAAAAGATAACTATTTTTGCTGAGCGTGTATTTGAACTTCACGCTGTTCAAAGGAGTTACTACATATGGACGAAAAGAAGAAGTTTAAAATTGAATTTGACGATGATTTTGATTCTTGGCTTGCTCAGCACGAGCAGGCTACCAAGGACCTGCAATCGCCTGCGCCGCCTTTAAATCTTGCATCGGAAACGCCTGCACAGTCTGCATCCGATATACCGATACAACGCAGAGCCGCACAGCCTGACGCAGCACCAATGCAGCCGGCGCAAGATATACCGATACAGCGCAAAGCACCTGTACAGTCTAAACCTGCAGCACCTGTACAGCCTCAACCTGCAGCACCTGTGCAGCCTAAACCTGCGGCTCCCGTACAGCCTCAACCTGCAGCACCTGTACAGCCCAAACCTGCGGCTCCTGTACAGCCCAAACCTGCGGCACCTGTACAGCCCAAACCTGCAGCTCCTGTGCAGTCTAAACCTGCAGCACCCGTACAGCCTAAACCCGATTCAAACCGTTTCAAGCCTATTGAATCGAACAGCGGTTCGGATATTTCGGTTAGTCGCAGTGAGATTGTAAAAAACTTCAAAGTTGAAATAAACGAAGAAGAATTCAATAAGCCTGCTTATGAAGAGCCTGAACAGCCTGTAAAGAGAGATAAGTCTATCTATTTTGCAGGCCGTAAGCCTGCGAAGTCTCCGGCGTACAATGCGAATGCACAGCAAAATGCAGGCTCGCAAGAAAAGAAAAAGCGTGTGCAACAGACTGCGGCTGATCAACGTAGCAACGAAACCCAGCAGATTAACAGAATCAGGCGCTTTCTTGTTTTCTTTGTAATTATTGTGTCATCCGTTCTTCTGTCAACTTACGTCATTTCTTGCATCAATGATGTGCTTGCACTTAACAGAAGCAAAGAGCTTGTAACCGTAAGTATTGAAAAGGGTGCAGATTATGAAGAGATAATTGATGTGCTCGCAGACAACAAGCTTATAAAGCATGAGTGGTTTTGTAAGCTTGTATGTAAATTCAGAGGCTTTGATAAAAAAGAATATCTGCACGGTGTTCATTACCTTACGGCAAATATGGGTGTCGAAGGTATGTTGACCGAGATGCTTGCAAATCAGATGTCTGATAAAACAATTCGTCTCTCTTTCCCTGAAGGATGGTCAATACCGCAGATTGTTGCAAAGCTTGATGAGAATAATGTTTGTCCTGCCGAGTATATTTATGCCGCTCTTGAAGAGGTTGAGTTTGATTACGGCTTTATTAACTCAATTCCTGAGGATGAATCACGCTGTTATGCTCTTGAGGGTTATCTTTTCCCTGATACCTATGATTTCTTTGTCAGCGAAAAACAAAACGGTATAGGTGAAAACCCGACAAGTATTCTCAATAAGCTTCTCGGTAACTTTGACTCAAGGTGGAGTGAAGTATATACCAAGCGTGCAAAAGAGCTTAACCTTACTATGGATGAGGTTATAATAATAGCTTCGATTATTCAGAAAGAAGCTGCAGATAAGAGTCAGATGGGTGTTGTTTCTTCCGTAATTCACAACCGTCTTAATAATTCGTCATCGTATCCGTTGCTTGAGTGTAATTCTACAAAGGATTATGTTACCAATAATATTGTACCTGTAATCGGTGATGCGGGTGCAAGCTCATATATTGTTGCATACGATACGTACAATACTGAGGGCTTACCTCCCGGACCTATCTGTAACCCCGGTATTGATGCTATTGAAGCGGCACTTAATCCCGACGATACTGATTATCTGTATTTCTGCCATAATGAAGACGGTAAGATTTATCTGGCAAAGACCTATAATCAGCACCAGTCCAACTGGGCACAGGTGCTCAGAGATAACGAGGCAAATTAATTATGATTAAACCTGAACTTTTATCGCCTGCAGGCGACAGAGAAAGACTTGAAGCCGCCGTTATGTACGGCGCAGATGCTGTATACCTCGGCTCTACGAGCCTTGGTATGCGTGCCGCTCCGCAGAATTTTACTCCCGAGCAGCTTCACAGTGCGGTTGAGCTTTGCCACAGCAAGGGTAAGAAGGTGTATCTTACCTGCAATGTGCTTGCTCACAACAGTGACCTTGCAAATCTGCACGGCGTTATTGATTCTGCTGTCAGTGCAGGCGTAGATGCAATGATTATTTCCGATATGGGCGTGCTCTCTGTTGTAAAAAGAATTGCACCCGATATGGAAATACATATTTCAACCCAGACGGGTCTTGTCAATTACGAGGCTGCAAGAGCGATGTACGATATGGGCGCAAAGCGTGTTGTGCTTGCGCGTGAGCTTTCGCTTGAAGAGATTGCCGAAATAAGGGCAAAAACACCTTCTGACCTTGAAATTGAGTGCTTTGTACACGGTGCTATGTGCGTTTCTTTCTCGGGAAGATGCTTGCTTTCCAACTATTTTCTCGGCAGAGATTCGAACAGGGGAGAGTGCGCTCAGCCTTGCCGCTGGAAGTATGCAATAATGGAAGAAAAGCGCCCCGGTTTCTATCTTCCTATTACCGAGGACCACAGTGGTACATATATTATGAATGCACGTGATATGTGTATGATTGAGCATATACCCGAAATGATAAATGCAGGCATTACCTCTTTTAAGATTGAGGGAAGAGCGAAGTCATCGTATTATACTGCAGTTATTACCAATGCATACCGAGCTGCTATTGACGGATATCTGAAGAATCCGACAGACGATTATAAGCCTGAGCAGTGGATGATTGACGAAACACGAAAAGTCAGCCACAGAGAGTACTGTACAGGCTTCTTCTTCAGTGACCCGAGAGACAATGCGCAGATTTATTATGACGGTGTGTATAAGCGCAACTGGAATGTTATGGCAGAGGTTAACCGTCAGGAAAACGGCAGAGTATATGTAACTCAGCGTAATCGTTTCTTTGAAGGCGATGAACTTGAAATTATGGTTGCAGGTACAGAGCCGCTTACAATAAAGGTAGAAGAGCTTTGCAACGAAAAAGGCGAGCCTATTGATGTTGCGCCGCACCCGATGATGAAATGCAGCTTTAAGTGCGACGTGCCCGTACATAGCGGTGCTCTCATACGAAAAATTGCAGACGAAGAATAACTATATGGCAGACAGAAGAAAATCACTTCTGTCTGCTTTCGTTTAATAAAAAGTTTAAATATAAAGCCTTGCCTTTTATATGTATATATAGTAAAATATAACCTATCTTAAAATGGTGGTATATTATGTTCAGTCAGAAATTTATTGAGTTAAGAAGACAAGTTATAGAAAAGCAATTCGGCAGAATGAACGGTATGCAGCAGAGCGCTATTTTCAGCACTCAGGGTCCCTTGCTTGTGCTTGCAGGTGCAGGCAGCGGCAAGACTACCGTACTTGTAAACCGTATTGCAAATATTATGCAGTTCGGCGGCGCGTATTATTCCGATTATTGTTGCCGTCCTGTTATGCAGAACGATATCGACGCTATCGAGGCTTATCTTGCAGGTGATGATTTTGCCTATGTTGAGATTGATGACCTTATGCGTGTCAATACGCCCCGTCCGTGGGAAATCCTTGCTATTACTTTCACCAACAAGGCGGCAACCGAGCTTAAAGAAAGGCTTGAGCGTATGCTCGGTCCCGATGGTTCGGAGATATGGGCAAGCACTTTCCATGCTGCTTGCGCACGTATTCTCCGCAGATACGGTGAGCGTATAGGCTTCTCTAATCATTTTACTATTTACGATACGGATGATTCACGCAGAGCGATGAAGGAGTGTCAGCGTGCACTCAATATCGAAGAGCGTGTTATCAGCTGTAAAGCGGCCCTTAACGAAATAAGCAGAGCGAAAGACAGCCTTATCGGCCCCGAAGAATTCAAGCAGAATGCAGGAAGCGATTTCAGACTGCAGAAGATTGCGGCCTTGTATGAGCATTATCAGCAGAATCTTCAGCGTGCCGACGCTATGGATTTTGACGATATTATTTTCAATACCGTCAAGCTTCTCGAAACAGATAAAGAAGTGCTTGAATACTATCAGAATCGCTTTAAATACATAATGGTAGACGAGTATCAGGATACAAACCATGCACAGTACAAGCTTGTCAGCATCCTTGCGGCAAAACACAAGAATCTCTGCGTTGTCGGTGATGATGACCAGAGTATTTATAAATTCCGCGGTGCTACTATTGAAAATATACTTTCATTTGAACAGCAGTTCAAGGCAAAGGTTATCCGCCTGGAGCAGAATTACCGTTCTACTCAGACTATTCTCGATGCCGCCAATGCCGTTATTGCAAACAACGAGCAGCGTAAGGGCAAAAATCTTTGGACAGATAACGGTGAGGGTGAGAAGATTGTTCTCAACACCTCTTATGACGAGCAGTCCGAAGCGAGATTTATTGCCGATACAGTGCTTGACGGTGTTGCGGCAGGTCAGCGTTACAGTGACTTTGCGGTGCTTTACCGTGCGAATGCTCAGTCCAACGCAGTTGAAAATGCGTTTGTGCGTATGGGTATTCCTTACTCGATTTTCGGCGGCCATAAGTTCTACGACCGTAAAGAAATCAGGGATGCAATAGCATATCTTACTGTTATAAATAACACTTCAGACGATATAAGACTTCGCAGGATTATCAACGAGCCCAAGAGGGGAATAGGCGATACAACCGTTTCAAATGCGGCAGATATCGCGGCTTCACTTGGTATCAGCCTTTTTGAGGTTATATCTAATTCGGAGGATTATCCTCAGCTTAAGCGTGCTTCGGGTAAACTCAAAGAATTTTCCGATATGATAAGCTCGTTTGTCGAAAAAGCAGAGGAGCTTTCACTCAAGGATTTATTCGATACCTGTATGAAAGAGAGCGGCTATGTCGATTCACTTGCTCTCGACCCTGCAACTTATACCGAAAGGCTTGCTAACATCAACGAACTTTCAAACAACCTTCAGCGATATACTGAGGAGAATGATGAGCCGTCGCTTACAGGCTTCCTCGAAGAAGTTGCACTTATGACCGACCTCGACAATATGAACGAAGAGGCGGACAGGGCGGTTATGATGACTCTTCACTCTGCAAAGGGTCTTGAGTTCAATAACGTCTTTATTGTCGGTATGGAAGAGGGCGTTTTCCCGGGTATGCAGGCAGTCTACAATCCCGGTGAAATTGAAGAAGAGCGCAGACTTGCTTACGTCGGTATTACTCGTGCAAAGAAAAAGCTCTATCTTACCAAGGCGCGTACAAGAATGCTCTACGGCTCAACTACACACAACCGTGTTTCGCGTTTTGTCGATGAAATTCCCGTTACGCTTATCAAAAATACGGGTGTTGCGGCACAGCCTCCGATGTTCGGCGGCGGAATGGGCGGTATGCGTGACAGCTCAGTCGGCGGCAATCCGTATGCAACACAGTTCAAGAAGGCAACTGCCGCTCCGAAGCCTGCACCCAAGCCTGCAGAGCAGCCGCTCGTTAATCTTTCTGTAGGCGACAGCGTTTCTCACGGTACTTTCGGTACAGGTGTTGTGCTCTCGGCTAAGCCTATGGGTAACGATATTCTGCTTGAAATAGCATTCGATAAAGCAGGTACAAAGAAGCTTATGGCTAAGTTTGCAAAACTTAAGAAAATATAATTTTTCAGGGAGATGGAAATTATGATAAAATCAATTCCTAACGGTGTTTACCCGACAATGGTAACACCCTATACTGCAGACAATAAGGTAGATTACAACGCAGTTGAGCAGATCATCAATTGGTACAGTGAGCGTGGTGTTGACGGCATTTTTGCAATCTGTCAGTCAAGCGAAATTTTCTTCCTTTCTTTTGAGGAGAGATATGAGCTGCTCAAGTTTATTATCGAGCATACGCCGAAGAACATTTCTATCGTCGCTTCAGGTCACACTGCAGACGATATTCCTACACAGCTTGACGAAGCAAAGCGTTTTATTGACCTTGGTATCGACGGCTATGTTTTTATTTCAAACCGCCTTGCAAAGCAGGATGAGAGTGACGATGTATTCCTTAAGAATATCGATATCTTTATGAATGAAATTCAGGATACAGCATTTGGTGTTTATGAGTGTCCCTATCCCTATAAGAGACTTCTTACTCCCGAAACACTCGGCAAGCTTGCCAAGACAGGCAGATTCACTTTCCTCAAGGATACATGCTGTAACCTCGACCAGATTAAAGCAAAGCTTGATGCTGTAGAGGGTACAGGTCTCAAGATATACAATGCCAACTCCGCAACTCTGCTTGAAAGCCTTAAGATGGGCTGTGCAGGTTTCTCGGGCGTTATGGCAAACTTCCACCCCGAGCTTTACGCGTGGCTTTGCAAAAACTTCGAGAAAGAGCCCGAAAAAGCACAGCTTGTGCAGGATATTGTCGGCTTCTTCTCTGTTGCAGAGCGTCAGGTTTACCCCGTAAACGCAAAGTACTATATGACTCTTGACGGCCTTGATATGGGCTACACCTCAAGAGCACGCAGTATTGAAGACTTCACTCCCGGCTGCCATATGGAGATTGAAGAGATGCACAGACTTACCGCTTTCATCAAGCAGCAAATCGGTATCAACTGATTTTACACAAAAGGAATAAAAGAAAGGCTTTGATTATTATGAAAAAGTCATTTAAAGCAATAATCAGCGTTATTGTTGCACTTACTCTTGTTTTCGGTACTGCTTCTGTCGCTTTTGCC
This sequence comes from Acutalibacteraceae bacterium, assembly GCA_045123695.1. Taxonomy (GTDB): domain Bacteria; phylum Bacillota; class Clostridia; order Oscillospirales; family Acutalibacteraceae; genus UBA8612. Next base: position 27,474 of record JBGVKJ010000056.1, on the reverse strand, counting down.
GATGAAGCCTGCAACTGTGAAAATGCTCCCGTAATCTTCGTAAATGGTATCGGCGGTATAATTTATTCAACCGATGAAAACGGCGAAGAGTATTCAATATTCCCGATTGAAAACGAAACAATGATAAGTACAATTCTTACATATCTGCCTGCTGCACTTATCAACGGTATTTTCGGCGGATGGGATTCTTTTGCGGTGTCACTCGATAAAATGGTTACCGAGCTCTTCATAGGTATGGATTGCGATAACGAGGGCAACTCCGTATTACCTGCATACGCAGACGATTGTGACCCTGCTACAATGGATGAGCATCTTGATGATAACGAGTTCAATTTCCTCTATGACTGGCGTCTTGACCCCTATGAGTCAGCTGCCAAGCTCGATGCTTATATCGACGAAATTATCGAAGCAACAGGTCACGAGAAGGTTATCATCAACGCCTACAGTGAAGGCGGTGAAATAGCACTTGCTTATTTTGATGCTTATGGTTCAGAAAAGGTTGAGATGTTTATTTCACAGTGCTCCGCTTTCCAAGGTCTTACACTCATAGGTAAGCTCTTTACTAACGACTGTTCGGTTGATGCAAATCAGCTTGCAAACTTTCTCGGTACAATGATGCCTGCGGCAAATGTTGATGACGGTGTTACAACATTACTTAAAGTGCTCAAATATACAGGTATCTATCATCTTCTTACAGCTGTTGTTAACAAGGTGCTTGACGAGTGCTTCGATACAATCTACAGCGGCTTTGCAAAGGAAGTCTTTGCATGTATGCCGGGCGTGTTCAATTTTGTACCTGCCGAGTATTTCGATGATGCGATAGATATGGTATTCGGTGATGACCCGGAATATGCCGTACTTGTCGAGAAACTCACAAGATACCACAACGCTCAGGTAAATGCCGAGAAAATACTCAAGGCAGAGCAGGAGAAGGGTATGGCAATTGCTGTCGTTTCTCACTACGGTTGCTATCCTCTTCCTCTGGTAGGCGATATGTCTTATCAGTCAGATGCCCTTATCGACTCCGCTAATTCTTCGGGCGGTGCAACATTCGCACCTATGGGCAATCCTTTCGGCTCTGACTATAAGCAGGAAGTCAGCGACGGTCATAACCACATAGCACCTGACGGCAGTGTTGATGCGTCAACTTGTATGTTCCCCGAAAGCACATGGTTTGTAAGCGGCTTCTCACACTGGTGCTACTCTACAAACCTTATCGAGTGGCTTGAGGCGTACGACGGTCAGCCGACTGTTACATCTAACCCCGAATTCCCGCAGTTCCTTGTCGGTAACCCTGCCGACAATACTGTCAGCGCAATGAAATAATATTTTAATACAAAAAAGCTTGCACGCAAATCAACGTGCAAGCTTTTTTGCTATTTGTTATTTGATTGAGAATGTTTTTGTGACTTTGTCGTCTGACAAACTAAGGTATTCTGTAAGTTCTACTTCTATGTCCGATGTTGTATCGTTAAGTTCATAAGCAACTTCAACGTCAAGTGTGGCACCTTTTTTAATTTCTTTGTATTGATTATCATCGGTGTAATTATCGCTATCGGTTAATACATATGCTTTGTTAAGACCTACATCGTTCTGGAAGACAGAATCTTCAATTGTGTATGCGAAAGCATGAGGTTCAGAATTATTGTTGGTGTATGTATAGGTTATAACGATTGCGTTTTTGCCATCGTATGTTTTGCCCATTCGTGCACCTTTAACCTGAACAACAAAATCGCCAAGTGTTCCATCAGTACTGCTGCTTGATTGTACTTGTTCTTTTTCGTCAGAAGATTCACTGCTATCTTCTGAAGAACTGCTTGCCATACCGAAAATAGCAAAAATTAGAATGAGTAAGATCGAAAGAGTGGTTGATAATGATTTTTTCATAATAATCTCCTTGAAATAAATTTTATGTTTATCGTTGAGCAGAGTGATGCTGCAACGGCATACATACATATATCCATTAAATCAAATGTGCCTGATAATACAGAAAAATATTGTAATGTTTCGTATAGTATACCAAGAATGAATGAAAATACAGAACAATAGATAATATGTGCAAAATCTATCTTGTGCAAAACTGAACACAACGCAAATGCTAATCCTGCACCCCACATAAAATCGACTATGTAAAATCTTAATAAATCACAAAAAAACGATTTGTATGTTGTTAAATAGATCTCTGCAAGTTTTAATTCAATGTTTTCCGGTAGAAATGAATGAATATATGTGCCTTTTCTTAAAAAAAGATAAATCAGCAACCCAATAAACAAGAAAAAAAGAGAAAAAATAATACAGATAAATCTGTGCTTGTTAAAAGTATTCATCATATGAATATTATATTCAAACACTGTATGAATGTCAAGCATATTTTATGATTAAATTGAATATAGAGGTGGGTTGCTTGAAGAATATAAAAATGATAAGAGTAATAAATGACTATACTCAGTTAAAGGTACAAATGGAAACAGGAATTCCGCAAAGTATAATTTCAAAATATGAAACAGGTGAGTTGACTCCTACCACCGATAATCTAATAATTTTAGCTAAGTATTATAATACAAGCCTTGATTTTTTGATGGATTTAACTGATGAGAAAAAACCGTATGCACCGAAGTCAGATAAATAATAAATATATTTTTCTCTTTATTGCGACCGAATTTTCACCGCTCTTGCGTTAGTATTGATGCAAGGGCGGTGAGTTGTTTTTTTGAAACAGGTGATATATGTTGATGTGCTTTTTGCACTCAATATGATTGTCAGCTTTTTGCTGATTAAAGCCGCAGGTGCACTGTGCCGAGAAAAGCCGAAAACATTACGTGTGCTCATTGGCTCACTGCTTGGAGGTTTTTATTCACTGAGCATATTTTTGCCGAGCCTGCACACAGCGTTTGTTTTGTTTGCAAGGATTATTTTTCTTTGTATTGTCAGCTTTTGCGTTTTTGGTTTCGGCTCGGTACGGCGGTTTCTGCGTTGCTTCGGAATTCTATGCGGTGTAACATTCGGCTTTGCAGGAGTTATAACTGCAGTATGGCTTTTGCTCAAACCGCAAGGGTTGGCGGTGCGCAATGGTTCCGTATACTTTGATGTAAGTTTTCTTTCGCTTGTGCTTGGCGGTACGGTTTTTTATGTCGCGGCTAGGATTTTCGGCAAGATTTTTGATAAGAATCACCGTGAGCGGATGCAGGTTAAGGTCAGCATCAGCTACAAAGGTAAAACTGTTACGGCAGACGGCTTGATTGATACGGGTAATACACTCAAAGACAGCTTCAGCGGAAAAAGTGTCAGCGTGATTGACCGTAGTTTAGCGCTGGAATTGTTGCCGCTTGAGTGTGCGGCGGCAACGTTTTCACCTGTCGGCAGTGATTTGCCGCAGGGGATGCACCTTACTGTTTCAAATACCGTTGGCGGTACATCTCTTATGTGCGTTTTTAATGCAGACAGTATTGAGGTTGTGTCGGATTACGGTAATGCCGAAATTAAAGATGCGGCTGTTGCTGTCGGCGCGGTGTCAAGCTTCGGCTCGGGGTATTCTGTGCTTCTCAATGCAGATACAGCAAATTATATTACGGGAGGAAGAGAGCATGATAAAAAGAATCAAAAAGTGGATAAAACAGATAAGAGAGAAATTCGGGCAAAAAGGAGTTTACTACATAAACGGCCCGGAGACCTTGCCTGCACCGTTGACGGTACAGCAGGAAACAGAGATAATGAGTCGGATTGAAAGCGGCGATGAATCGGCAAGAGAAAAGCTGATTGTTCACAATCTAAGGCTCGTTGTCTATATCGCAAGGAAATTTGAAAACTCAGGAGTAGGTATCGAAGACCTTATTTCAATAGGCACTATAGGTCTGATTAAAGCTGTAAACACTTTTTGTCCGTCGCGTAACATCAAGCTTGCAACCTACGCTTCACGCTGTATCGAAAATGAAATACTTATGCACCTGCGTAAAATTTCCAATTCGCGTACAGAAGTGTCCATTGATGAGCCGCTCAATATCGATTGGGACGGTAATGAGCTTTTGCTCTCGGATATTCTCGGCAGTGAGGCGGACAGCGTCAATGCCGATATTGAGCACGAGGATGAAGCCAATACCTTGCTTGCAATCGTCAGCACGCTTAATGAGCGTGAGCAGATGATAATGCGCCTTCGTTTCGGTATAGGTACAGAGCGTGAGCATACGCAAAAGGAGGTTGCCGATATGCTCGGAATATCACAAAGCTATATTTCACGACTGGAAAAAAGAATAATTGAACATATTAAAAATGAAATGGTATTGAATTAAATTTAATATTGTTATAATATATAAGCAGGTATAATGCCTGCTTATTTTGTTTTGTGAGGTGAATTTATGAAAACTGCAGCTGTTGTTGCCGAGTACAATCCTTTCCATAAAGGGCATGAGTATCAGCTCGAAATGACACGCAATGCGGGCTCAACGCATATACTCGCCGTTATGAGCGGCAATTATGTACAGCGCGGCGAAGCGGCGGTTTTTGATAAATTCCTGCGTGCTTCTGCGGCTGTCAGGTGCGGTGCTGACCTTGTTGTTGAGCTGCCTTTGCCGTGGGCGGTAAGCGGTGCACAGAATTTTGCACGCGGTGCTGTCAGTATTGCCGATTCACTCGGCTGTATTGATATGCTTTCTTTCGGCTGTGAGTGCGGTAAGGCAGATATGTTGCAGGCTGTTGCAAATGCTCTGTATTCTGCCGAGTTTGAGCAGCGTATAGGCACTTTTCTTGCAGACAGTCCGTCATTTGCTTCTGCTCGTCAGCGTGCGATTGGTGATATACTCGGTGACGAATATGCGTCTTTACTTGAAAGCCCGAATAACATACTTGCGGTTGAATATATAGCGGCGGCAAATCTTTATAATTCTTCATTTGAGCTTAACGCAGTATCCCGTAAAGGTGACGGATATAATGACGAAAAGTATTCAGGTGAAAGTTTTGCTTCCGCTACTGCTATACGCTCTCTTATCAGAAACGGTGACGATTATTCTTCACTTGTTCCGTTAAATGCAAACGAGCTTTATTCAGGTGACTTTTCTGATGAAAGCAGACTCGAAACTGCCGTGCTGTATGCACTGAGAAGATTGAGTGTAAACGATATTGCGCTTGCTCCCGATGTTTCGGAAGGGCTTGAAAACAGAATCTATTCTGCAGTGCGTGAGGCTTGCAGTGTTGAAGATTTGCTTGAGAGAATCAAGACAAAGCGATATCCTACAGCAAGACTCAGGCGAATAATACTCAGCCTTTTTCTTGGCATAAAGGCTGAATATACACAAGGCACACCGCCGTATATTCGTATCCTTGCCTGCAACGAAAAAGGTAAAGAGATTCTTTCTGCGGCAAAACCGAAAGTGCCGGTTATTTCCCGTGCTTCACAGATTAATGCACTCGATGACAGAGCAAAGGAGATTTTTAATCTCGAATGTACGGCAGATGATATTTATGCGCTCAGCTTTTCTCCTGCAAGAGAATGCGGTGCGGATTTTAAAGCGAAAATATTTTAGTCGGAGGTTACGAATATGCATCTCGGAATTATAAACGGTTGGTCTGACGGCTGTATAAAAGCTGTCAGCGAAAAAGGTCTTAAGTGGGTTGAATTCTGTGTCAACCACAATTATGACAGTGCCGAAGTGCTCGCTCAGGCTGACGAAATCAAAGCAAGCTGTGAAAAGTACGGCGTGCGCGTAGGCTCAATAGGCAGATGGGGTATGGACAGGGTAGACGACAACGGTGAAATTATACCTGAAGCCTTACAGCACGATAAAAACTGTATCGACCTTGCTTCAAAGCTCGGCTGCCCCGTATTTAACTGCGGCTGTAATGAGGTTGAAACAAAGAGCTTTATGGAAAACTGCGATATAGCAATCAATTATATCTCAAAGCTTATCGAATACGGTAAAGAGCGCAATGTTAAAATTGCTGTATATAACTGTGATTGGGCAAACTTCGTTGTTGAAGATAATGCATGGTCGGTTGTTCTCGGCAGACTGCCTGAGCTTGGTATCAAGTACGATACTTCGCACTGTATCAACAGAGGCGGCGATTACCTCAAAGAAATGGAAAAATGGGGCGACAGATTCTATCATTTTCATATCAAAGGTACGCTCTATATCAACGGTGAACACTACGATGACCCGCCTGCAGGTATGGACGATGTAAAGTGGGGACTTGTATTCGCACTGCTTTACATAAAGGGATACAACGGTATGCTTTCAATAGAGCCTCATTCAAACAAATGGCACGGCTCGGTAGGACAGTGGGGCGTTGATTATACTATCAACTTTGTAAAGCCTTTCATTATGCCTGAAGATTATTCCTACGACGAAAATCCGTATATGCCGTAAAAAATAAAATTTATTAAAAATTGCTTGCATATTTTGTGTTTTAGTGTTAAAATAGCGTATATTTTATCTTTGTAACGCTTTAACTTGCTGAAGCGCTACAAAAAAGAGAGGTTTAAAGATTATGCAATTGGCAGCGTTTATTTTGTATTTCGTCGTTGTCCTTGGCATCGGCATGTTCTTCTTCTTAAAATCGAAGAGCGGCAATGATAAGGACTATTTCCTTGGCGGACGTTCTATGGGTCCGTGGGTTACTGCACTCAGTGCTCAGGCATCTGATATGAGCGGTTGGCTTCTTATGGGCTTCCCCGGCTCAATTCTTGCAATGGGTATGGGTCAGGTCTGGATTGGTATCGGCCTTGCACTCGGTACAGCGGCTAACTGGATTTTTGTTGCGAGAAGACTTCGTAAGTTTTCTCAGTGTGCAAACGATTCAATTACAATTCCGCAGTACCTTTCAAATCGCTTTATGGCAAAGAGTCGTGCTCTTCAGATAATCTGTGCGATTATTTTCCTTGTATTCTTCACAATCTATGTTGCTTCAAGCTTTGTTGCAGGTCAGAAGGTGTTTATACAGGTAGTTCCGCAGCTTGCTGACACTCCCGAGATAGCACTGCTTATCTTTGCAGTTATTATCATTCTTTATACATTCCTTGGCGGTTTCAAGGCTGTTTGCTGGACTGACTTCTTCCAGGGTCTTATGATGCTTGCAGCTCTTCTTGCAGTTCCGCTTGTTCTTGTATTCCTCAGAGATATTGATTACAGCGTATTTGAAACAGTTGCAGGCGGTACAAATCCGCTCAATCCTTTCGCTGCAAGTTGGCAGGAAATTGTTTCAGGTCTTGCTTGGGGTCTTGGATACTTCGGTATGCCTCATATCATTGTCAGATTTATGTCTACAAAGAATGTTAAGGTACTCAAAAAGTCTGCTACAATCGGTATTATCTGGGTTGTTCTTACACTCGGTGCAGCTGTAGCAATGGCTCTTCTCGGCAGAGGCTTCGGTCCTACACAGGCACTTGTCGACAACGAAAGTCAGGAGCTTATTTTCATTACTCTTGTTCAGGATATTTTCAAAGGTCCGTGGGCATTTGTTGCAGGTCTTCTTCTTTCTGCTATCGTAGCTGCTGCTATGAGTACTGCTGACTCTCAGCTTCTTGTTGCATCATCATCTTTCACAAGCGATATTTATAAGCCTGTATTCCGCAAGAATGCTTCTGAAAAAGAAACACTCTGGGTAGGTAGAATAGTTGTTCTTATTATTGCTGTTGTTGCTTACTTTATTGCAAGCAGCAAGTCTGAAGGTGCTTCCAGTATTATGAGCCTTGTTGACAATGCTTGGGGTGGCTTTGGTGCTGCATTCGGCCCGGTTATTCTTCTTTCACTCTTCTGGAAGAGAACAACATACAAGGGTGCTATTGCAGGCGTTGTTGTAGGTGCAGTTGTTGATGTAGCATGGATGCTTCTTCTTTCCGAAACGGGCATTTATGAGCTTCTTCCCGGCTTTATTGCAGGCGGTCTCAGCTGTGTTATCGTATCTCTTATCGACAAGAAGCCTACGGCAGAGGTTAATGCTCTGTTTGAAAAAGCTTCCAAGATTTCAGACGAAGACTGATAATTGAATATTGAAAAGCCGTACGGTTTCGTTACGATTCCGTACGGCTTATTTTATTGGCTGTTTACTTGTTTTCGCAGGGCTTCCATCCTCAGGTCAAGAGCGGCGCTTTGTTCTGCGCAGAGCTTTAATTCGTCTGCCATTTCTTTTGTAAACTCAAAATCCTTCTTGTATCTCAGCTGATGCTCAAGGCTTGCCCAGAAGTCCATAGCCAGTGTGCGAAGCTGAATTTCAACCTTCATCAGCCTTTTTTCGTGCGCGAGATAAATCGGTACGGCAACAATCAGGTGCAGACTTCTGTAGCCGTTTTCTTTTGGCTCGGCTATGTAGTCTTTACGGCGTATCAGCATTATATCATCCTGTTTAAGAAGTGCATCCGCCAGCAGATACACATCCTCGGGGAATGTGCATATTACTCTTATTCCTGCAACATCGTTGATATATTTTTCTACCGAATCGACCTCAAACGGCAGACCTTTACGCTCGACTTTTTCGGTGATGCTTTCGAAAGATTTGATACGTGTTTTGATTGAACTTATCGGGTTGCGGTCGTGCTCAAGTGAAAATTCTTCATTGAGCACCTTGAATTTGGTTTCGATTTCCATCATTGCACAGCGGTAGTATGCCATAAGTAGATCGAAATCTGTCATTTTATTCTGTATCCATTCAATAGTCTCGTAGTCAAGACTTTGAATAAGCTTTACGGCTTTTTTAGCCTTGCTCTTCTGTTCCATCAGTTATATCCTTTTTTACTTGTTTTATATAAAATTCGAATTCTACACCACCCTCAACGTTTTCAACAGAGTATGGCATATGGTGAAGTTCTTGAATTGCTTTGACTATCGAGAGACCTATACCAAAGTGACCTTCGGCTCTCGAATGGGCTTTGTCCGTGCGGTAGAAGCTGAGCCAGATATTGGGTATTTCGTCTTCGGGAATATGGTCTCCGGTATTGAAAACGCTCACTTTAATTTCTGTGCTTGTTTCAGTTGCGTTAATTACAATTTTCTTTTCACCTTTGCTGTAATAAATTGCATTTGAAACATAGTTGTTCAGTACCATAGCAAGCTTATCCGGGTCACCGTATCCTGTAAGCGAGTCGGGAATGTTGCGTATTATCTCAGCTCCGTTTTCTTCAGCGAGTATATCGTATGTGTCAGTTACTTCTGCTACGAAATTTCTGATATCAAATTCACGCGACTTAAGCGGATAAGCACCCGATTCGAATTTTGACAGCTCCATCATTTCGCAGACAAGCCTGTTCATTTTGTGTGTTTCTTCAATTATTACATCGCAGTATTCATCATTGTTAGGAGAATTGGTTTTAACTCCAAGCTTGATACCTTCTGCATAACCCTGGATAATTGCAATCGGTGTTTTAAGCTCATGCGATGCGTTTGAAACAAACTCTTTGCGCATCTTTTCAACGCGTCTTTCGTGTTCGATATCTGCTTCAAGCTTTTCGTTCTTTTGCTTCAGGTCACGCATTGTTGCGTCAAGTGAAGCTGAAAGCGTGTTGATACTCTGTCCGAGTTCACCGATTTCATTATTACTGTAAGGCGGACACTTTTGCGAAAAGTCCATATTTGCCATAGCTCTCGTGATTTTGTTCATTTCAACAAAAGGTCTGGTGAAATGGTGTAAATACAGATAAAGCGAAATCATAACAAGAGCAAATGTGATAATGGCAACAAAGCTGACATATCGTGTTGTAGCATTTGCAGCGTTCTCGATGTAATTAAGCTGAGAGTAAACCTTGAGTACATTGCCTTCACTTCCTATAGGCGAAATGTAAAGCATATATTGAAGGTTGGTTTTTTCGTCAACCAGGCTTTGAAGACAGGCTCCGGATGATAAGTCGCGGTGACTTGTGACTTTTAGATTTCGGGTACGAAGCTTTTCGAAAAGATCAAAGTCGTTGGTGTCTTCCATTCCTTGTATAAGCCTGCTTACCGTGGAATCATAGACTAAGTTTTTGTTATGATCGTAAATTTCGACTTCGATATTGTTGCTTTCTTCCAGTATAGCCATATCGTTATAGAAATCATCGCTTTCAAAGATGAGCGTTTCAATTTCCTTGCCGAGATCCTGCATATAATAGCTTTGTCTTATTGTGTAAATAAGCGGTATAAGCTGTGAGTTTGCGATAATTATCGCAAAGCTGCCTATACATATAAAAAAAGCCGCAATTCCGAAAAGCTGAGTTCGCATTGAATATTTTCTGCTCATCAGCCTCGGGAAAAATTTTCTGAGTAGTTTCATTGGTTTATTCCGCCTCTATTTTATAGCCGATTCCGTAAACGGTTTTCAGGTGAGCGTTGCCCCATTCTCCGAGCTTTGTACGAAGCCTTGCAACATGGCTGTCTACAGTACGGATGTCACCTGCATAGTCGTAGCCCCATATATCGTCGAGCAACTGCTCACGCGAAAATACTCTGCCTACAGATGACAGAAGTTTAAGCAGTATGTTGTATTCTTTCAGAGTAAGCTCAAGTGCACAGTTATCGAGCACAATCACATGAGCAATTTCATCTATTGTAAGTCCGTCGAGTGATATTGTTTCGTTTTTGGTTTCGGATTCTCCGCTTGAGCGTCGTATAAGAGCGGCAATTCTTTTCATCAGTACGCTCGGGCTGAAAGGCTTGGTTACATAGTCATCGGCACCTACCTCAAAGCCCATTAACTCGTCGAATTCTTCGCTTCGAGCAGTAAGCATAAGTATCGGTACATCTGATGTTTTGCGTATTCTTCTGCAGGCTTCCCAGCCGTCGATATTGGGCATCATAACATCGAGTATTATCGCCGCAATATCATCATTTTCGGCAAATAACTCAAGTGCTACGTCGCCGTCATTTGCTTCGAGCGGCTCATAGCCTTCACTTGCAAGGAAGTCGCAAACAAGTCTGCGGATTCTTGCTTCGTCATCGGCAACAATAATTTTTTTCATAATATAAACTCCATCCTTTTCCTTTGATAACCTTATTTTATCATAAGCGTATTTTTACCGCAATATTTTTAATAATCAGTTTACAAAATTGCAACAGCTTTATGTGATATAAGTCAATTACGTTACATAAATATTTACTCAGTGATAAAATTTTTTGAAAAGGGGAGAGCTTGATGGACAGCTTTGATGAAACATATTCGGATTTAAGAAAGAAAAAGTCGGATGATAAAAGAAATAAAAAGCCAAAACAGGATTGGCTTGTCGCAATATCTGCAGTGCAACTTGTGCTTGCTGTACTTGGCGTGTTGTTGCTGTTTACTGTTTCGAAACTTTCTCCCGTAACCTTTTCATCTCTTAAAGCAGAATTTGAGTCGTTAATGCAAAAGGATATCAGCGAAAGTAAAGAAGTGTCATTGTTTGCGGCGGGCGGTGAAGATGAAAAATACGAAGCAACAGAAAATGTATGCTTTGCGCCGTTTGATACGACGGTAAAAATGATTGTACCGACTCAAGGCAGAGTAACATCTCGTTTCGGTTACCGCCATCATCCCATTACAGGTAAATTCGGTATTCATAACGGTACGGATATTGCCGCACCGGAGGGTACTCCGATTTGTGCCGCTTTTAACGGAATGGTAGAGGAGATAGGGTATAACAAGGTAAGGGGAAATTATATTCTTGTTTCTCACGGCGGAGATACACAGACACTTTATATGCACTGCAGTGAGGTTGTAGCTCCTGAAGGTGCGGTTGTAAGACAGGGCGAAGTTATAGCAAAGGTCGGAAGTACGGGATATTCAACAGGACCTCATCTTCATTTTTCTATTCTTATCGGCGGTAAATACTGCAATCCGGAGTGGTTGATAGATGACATTTAAACTCAAAGGAAGCTGTGTGAATATCAGCTTCTTTTTCTTTGTAACGGTTTGTATTGCGCTTGTGCTTGACACAACCGATACGGCGGTGCTTACCCTTTGTGCGGCAGCTTTACACGAAGGAGGACATCTGCTGTGTATGTTTTTTTACGGTGAGCGTCCGTCGCATATTTCTGTTGCACCTTTCGGTTTCAGCATAACAAGACTAAGCGCAGGCAGCTATCGCAGGGAAATGATAATTGCTTTTGCAGGTCCGCTTGCAAACATTCTGGCAGCTTTAATTATGTCGGTTATTATGCTTGTGTGTCATATTCCGCAGCTTGCCAAACCTGTTGCCGTTAATGTTTCTCTTGCGGTTTTCAATCTTCTTCCGATTGAGCCTCTTGATTGCGGCAGGGCAGTGCGGTGCTGGCTTATGTGCAGAATGAATACAGTCAGAGCGGAAAAAACAGTTTTTGTAATTGGTGCTATGTGTCTTGTTCCTGTTGCGGCTACAGGATTTTTTGTGCTGATTAAAAGCAGATATAACATAACTCTTTTGCTTGCAAGTATTTATTTATCATGGTTACTCTTGAAAAGACGCGAATAATCTTATATAATAGATACATTATTGTTTTCCGGAGGAGCTTATGATTTCCGAAAAGATTGAAAGAATACTTCCGCTTGTACAGAAGCCCGGCAGATATACCGGCGGCGAACTGAACAGCGTTGTCAAGAATGCATCGGATGTTGACATCCGTTATGCTTTCTGTTTCCCCGACACTTACGAAGTCGGTATGTCGCATCTCGGCATAAAAATACTTTATTCGCTTGTCAATGCCCGCGAAGATGCATGGTGTGAACGTGTTTTTGCTCCGTGGGTAGATATGGAAGAAAAGATGCGTGAAAACGACATCCTGCTCTATGGTCTCGAAAGCGGCGACTCTATCAAGGATTTTGACCTGGTCGGTTTTACTCTTCAGTACGAGATGAGCTATTCAAACGTGCTCAATATGCTCGACCTTGCAGGTATACCTCTGCGCTCGGCAGACAGACACGATCTTACTCCTATTGTTATTGCAGGCGGACCTTGCGTATGTAACGCAGAGCCTATGGCAGACTTCTTCGATATTATGTTGCCCGGTGAAGGTGAAGAGGTTACAAATGACCTTATAGACCTGCTCAAAGAGCATAAGGCAAAAGGCTCAACAAAGCAGGAGTTTCTGCTTGAGGCGGCAAAGATAAAGGGTATTTATGTGCCGTCACTTTATGATATTGAATATAACGGCGATAATACCGTTAAGGCAATCAAGCCTCTCGGTACAGCACCCGAAAAGGTAGAGAAGCGTATTGTTTCGGACCTTGATAAGGTTTATTTCCCCGAAACTTTTATTGTTCCTTCTGTTGAGATTATTCACGACAGAGCTGTTGCGGAAATCTTCCGCGGTTGTATCCGTGGATGCCGTTTCTGTCAGGCAGGTTATATCTACCGTCCTATCCGTGAAAAGCAGGCCGATACAGTCAACCGCAACTGTAAGAATATCTGCGATTCAACGGGATATGATGAGGTATCGCTTTGCTCACTCAGTACAAGTGACTATACAAACCTTGAAGAGCTTCTGGGTAAGCTTCTTGACTGGACAGAGAAGGATAAGGTTAATATTGCTCTGCCTTCACTTCGTGCCGATAATTTCTCCAAGGAGCTTTCCGAGCGTCTTGCTTCCGTCAGACGAAGCGGCCTTACCTTTGCGCCTGAAGCAGGTACACAGCGTATGCGTGACGTTATAAACAAGAATATAACCGAGGAAGAAATTCTTTCTGCCGCACGCAAAGCTTTTGACGGTGGTTGGACAAGCGTAAAGCTCTACTTTATGCTCGGCCTGCCGACAGAAACAGACGAGGATATCGTTGCTATCGCTCAGCTTGCACAGAAGGTTGTCGAAGAGTTTTATCACAACCCCAACAAGCCCAAGGGTAAGAGCGTAAACGTCAGTATCAGTGTTGCTCCTTTTGTGCCCAAGCCTTTTACTCCTTTCCAGTGGGAGGCACAGAATACAAAAGAAGAGCTTCTGCGTAAACAGCAGCTTATAATCAGCAGCCTTACAAGTCGTAAGATTTCACTTACCAGACATAATACCGAGATGAGTTTCCTTGAGGGTGTATTTGCACGAGGAGACAGAAGGCTTTCTGCAGTTATTGAAACGGCATGGCGAAAGGGCTGCAAGCTCGATGGTTGGGAAGAGTGCTTCAGACTTGATGACTGGATGCAGAGTTTTGAAGATTGCGGCATTTCACCCGAATTTTACGCAAACCGTGAGCGTACACTTGATGAGATTCTTCCGTGGGATCATCTCGATTACGGTGTTACAAAGTCACATCTTGTAAGAGAGTATAACAAAGCTCACAATAATGAAACTACACCGCACTGCCGTGAAAAATGTGCAGGTTGCGGAGCAAATAAACTGAACGGAGGCGAATGCGATGCGTTGCGTGAGAGTGCTGCTTGCAAAAAGAGGCAGAGCTAAATATACATCACATCTTGATATGCAGCGTTGTATGATGCGTGCCGTACGCCGTGCCCGTATTGAGCTGTGGTATACAGAGGGTTTCAACCCTCATCCTTATGTTACCTTTGCTTTGCCGCTTCCTCTCGGTGTTGAGAGTGACGGTGAGCCTGTAGATATCCGCCTCGAGGGTGATATGACAAACGAAGAAGTACGCGACTCACTTAACAAAACAATGCCTGAGGGTATTGAGGTTGTTGAGGTTGTCGATGCGGTAAATAAACCGGGCGATATTTCGTTTGCACGCTACCATATCGAGCTTTATCCGAAAGACGGCCTTGCAGATAAAATATCTGCCGCACTTGCAAGCGGTAATCTGCCTGCGGAGAAACTCGGCAAAGCCGGACGTAAAAAGGTTACGAAGCAGATTAATGTAAGCGAGCTTATGGGTGACTACACAGTAGAAAATAAAGACAACTGCGTGTTTATAGATATAATTCTTGCAGCAGGCAGTCAGCGTAATGCAAGCCCGTTTATACTTCTCGAAGCACTTTCAGCCGCGACAGGCGAGAGTATAGAGTATAAGAAAATCACCCGTAAAGCAATTTTACTTGCAAACCTTGAAAAATTTTAAAAAAACACTTGCATTTTGGAAATGTTTGTGTTAATATACTTAAGCGTTTGTTGTCCGTCGTTATCCGCGACGGGTATTAATGCAAATAACATTAAGGCTGGCGGTCCTCTTTCGCAATAATCTCATTCGATACGAACGCCTGAAAATTTTATGGAGGAAATCAAAATGGACGCATTGAAACTTATTGCACAGGACAGCATCAAGGCTGAGAAGCCCGTTGCCGAAGTAGGCGACACAGTCAGAGTTGACGTTAAGATCCGTGAAGGTGACAGAGAAAGAATTCAGGCTTTCGAAGGCATCGTTATCGCTCACAAGGGCAGCGGTGTTTCCGAGACATTCACAGTACGCCGTGTTTCCTACGGTGTAGGTATCGAGAGAGTTTTCCCTGTTCATTCTCCCAACGTTGCTAACGTTACCACAATCAGAAAAGGTAAGGTTCGCAGAGCAAAGCTCTACTACCTTCGTGACAGAGTCGGTAAGGCAGCAAAGGTTAAGCAGGATCTTAAATAATTTGATTTTTGCTAAACAAATTAAGGAACAAGTCTTGTACTTGTTCCTTTTTTTTGTTATAATATAAAATGAGCGATTATATGTGCTCTTAATTCACGCGATTTTAGCAGGTGACGAATTGAAAATTACCGAATATAATAAAAAATATAATATTCCTGCCGATCAATCGCAGGAAGTGCCTGTCAAAAAATCTACGGTAGCCGAATCTATGTTTGATTGGATAACCTCTGTGGTTATTGCAGTTATCTTTTTGTGCGTCGTATTTACTTTTATCGTACGCCCCGTCAGAGTCGACGGTGATTCAATGCTTCCGACTTTGCAGGACGGCAACTGGCTTATTGTTTCTGCTTTCGATATAAATCCCAAGCAGGGTGAAATTGTTATTGTTACTCAGCCTAACGAAACTGCAAAGGGCGGTCCGGTTGTCAAACGAGTAATCGCCGTAGGCGGTCAGGAAGTGGATATAGATTTTAACGAAGGTATAGTCTATGTTGACGGTGAGGCTCTTGTTGAACCGTATATACGCGAAAAAACTCACCGCAGCTTCGATGTTGAGTTTCCGTTGACAGTGCCCGAAGGTTATCTTTTTGTAATGGGCGATAACAGAAACAATTCGCTTGACAGCCGCTCTACCAAGATAGGCTTGATTGATGAGCGATATGTACTCGGCAGTTGCCTTTTCAGAGTATATCCTTTCGGAGAAATTGAACACGGAGGAATTAAAAAATGAAAAAAGAAAACCAATATACAGATGAAGAGCTTGATGAAGAGTTTGAGCAGGATATAACAACAAAAAGTAATAAGAAATCATTTACCAAAACGGTAATCGAATTTCTTTCTGTTATATCAACCTCAATCGTTGCGATAATGATTATATTTACCTTTGTATTCCGTATTGTCGGCGTCAGCGGCCCTTCTATGATGAATACGCTCAATAACGGTGATTGGCTTGTTGTTTCAGCTTTTATTACCGAGCCTGAGCGTGGTGATATTGTTATTATCACACAGGATAATGCTTTCCATGAGCCTATTGTAAAACGAGTTATTGCAGTTGGCGGCGACACTATTGATATCGATTTCAAAACAGCTACTGTCTATATAAACGGCAAGGAAATCAATGAGCCCTATCTCGGCAGTTCCACAATAACTGATGAGGGTGCATGGCAGTATCCGCTGACACTTGAAGAGGGTCAGGTCTTTGTTATGGGTGATAACCGCCAGCATTCGTCCGACAGCCGCTCTCCCTATATCGGTCTTATCGATGAAAACTATATCCTCGGTCAGGTTTTGTTCAGGTTTTCTCCGATAAGTGAATTTAAATTCTTCGGTGATTACGATTATGAATGATACACAAAAGCAGGTTGTACAGTGGTTTCCCGGTCATATGGCTAAAACCCGCAGACTTATCAAAGAGAGTCTGCCTATGGTCGATGCCGTAACCGAGCTGATTGATGCGCGTGTGCCGGTCAGCAGCAGAAACCCTGAGCTTGATGAAATGACTGGTAAGAAACCCAGAATAATACTTCTCAATAAATGCGACGTTGCAGACGAAAATGCAACCCGTCTGTGGCTTGATTATTTTAATTCAAACGGTGCTCACGCTATCGCGGTTGATTGCCGCAGCGGTAAAGGGCTTCAGAATTACCGTCCGCTTGTGCGCAAGGTGCTTGCCGATAAAATCCGTGCCAACGAAGAAAAGGGTATGGCAGGCAAGACATTACGCGTAATGGTTGTAGGCATTCCCAATACGGGTAAATCTTCTTTTATCAACCGTATGATAGGTACAAGTAAGGCAAAGGTTGCCGATAAGCCGGGTGTAACAAAGCACAATCAGTGGTTTAATATCGGCGGCGGAATCGAGCTTCTCGATACTCCGGGTGTGCTCTGGCCTAAGTTTGATGACCCCAAGGTCGGTGACAGACTTTCATTTATCGGCTCTGTTAAAGATGAGGTTGTCGATGTTGAAACTATGGCTGTGCGCCTTATCGAGGTGCTTGCAAGGGACTATACCTCGATGCTTACAGAGCGTTATAAGCTCGGCAATATCGACGGACTTGAGGATTACGAAATACTTGAGCTTATCGGTCGTAAAAGAGGTATGCTTATAAGTGGCGGCGAGATTGATACGGAGCGTGCCGCAAACACTCTGCTCGATGAATACCGTGGCGGTAAGCTCGGCAAAATCACACTTGAAAGGCCGTGAGATAAATGCCTGATTACGAATACGAATCAAAAGCATCTGCAATGGGCTACGGCTGTATCTGCGGTGTGGACGAAGCAGGCAGAGGCCCTCTTGCCGGCCCTGTTTATGCGGCGGCTGTTATTCTGCCGCAGGGTCTTGTTATTGAAGGGCTTAACGATTCGAAAAAACTAAGTGAAAAAAAGCGTGAGCTTTTATATGATAAGGTTACCGAAAATGCAATTGCGTGGTCTGTCGGTATTGCTACCGAGCAGGAGATAGATGAAGTCAATATCCTTCAGGCAACTTATCTTGCTATGCGCCGTGCTGTTGAAGGGCTTGATGTTAAAGCTGACTATGCGCTTATCGATGGCAACCGAATGCCGCCGCTTTCCATAGACGGTGAAACAGTAATCAAGGGCGATGCACTGTCAATGAGTATTGCCGCAGCTTCAATAATAGCAAAGGTAAGCCGTGACAGATTTATGCTCGAGATAGATGAAAAATATCCCGAATATCAGTTCAGTAAACATAAGGGCTACGGTACTGCACTTCACTATGAAATGATTGAAAAATACGGCATTTCACCTGTGCACAGACGAAGCTTCCTCAAAAAACTGTTATGAATATAAAGCGTGTTAAAGGTGATGTCGGCGAAGCCTATACGGCAAAATGGCTCAGGCGTCATTTCTATAAGGTGATTGATACAAATTATTCCTGCCGTTTCGGCGAGGTTGATATCATTGCTCGTAAGGGTAAATATATCTGCTTTGTCGAAGTGAAAACAAGGTCAGTCAACGCTGTTGACAGGCCTGCAAGTGCGGTAGGTTATGCCAAACAGCGCAGACTTATTACAACTGCACAGCATTATCTTACCTCAAATCCTACCGAGCTTCAGCCACGATTTGATGTTGCTGAAGTTATCACGAAGGATGATAAGGTAACAGATTTTAATTATATAGAAAATGCATTTCAAGAATAGGGCTTCTCTGTAATCTCAAAAATGATAAAGATTGCGAACAGTTTTTTGTCAGATTGATTCGTAAAACGCAGGCAATACTTTGTGTATTAACGAGTATTTACGTGCAATCTGACGGAAAAAGAGCAAGCAAGATTGGCTTTTTTGAGATTTCAGAGATGCCGATAATAAAGGTGGTCTTTAAATTGATGTACACAAGCACAAGAGACAATTCAGTTCGCGTTTCTGCCGCACAGGCAATCGCAAACGGTATCTCGAAAGACGGCGGACTTTTTGTCCCCACACAAATCCCGACTCTTACGGCAGATGAGCTTAAAGAGCTTGTCGGTATGGACTATCAGGGCAGAGCGGTAGCTGTGCTCTCAAAGTACCTTTCCGACTTTACCGAGCAGGAGGTTGCTGACTGTGTCAGCGGCGCATACGGCGGCGGTAAATTCAGCAGCGACAAAACTGCGCCTGTAGTAAAGCTCGACTCTTCTGCATATATTCAGGAGCTCTGGCACGGTCCTACCTGCGCATTCAAGGATATGGCTCTCCAGATTCTTCCTCATCTTCTTACACGTGCTGCAGCAAAGACTGTAGGCGATAAGCAGATTGTTATCCTCGTTGCAACATCAGGTGATACAGGTAAGGCTGCACTTGAGGGCTTCAAGGATGTACCCAATACCAAGATTCTTGTTTTCTATCCGTCTGATGGTGTCAGTGCAATGCAGAAGCTTCAGATGATTACTCAGGAAGGTAATAACGTCGGCGTAAGTGCAATCAAGGGTAACTTTGACGATGCACAGAGCGGCGTCAAGGCTATCTTCACTGACCCAGAGGTGGCAAAGCTCCTTGAGGGCAACGGTATGCAGTTCTCTTCCGCAAACTCAATCAACTGGGGCAGACTTGCACCGCAGATTGTTTATTATATTTCCGCTTACTGTGATATGGTAGAGCAGGGTGCAATCAACCTCGGCGACAAAATTAACGTCTGTGTTCCCACAGGTAACTTCGGCAATATCCTTGCCGCTTACTATGCAAAGGAAATGGGTCTGCCGATTGAGAAGCTCATCTGTGCTTCCAATGCAAACAATGTTCTTACAGACTTCCTCTCAACAGGTACTTATGACCGTAACCGTAGCTTCTACGCTACAATCTCACCCTCAATGGATATCCTTATCTCTTCTAATCTTGAGAGACTTCTCTATATCCTCAGCGGTTGTGACGATAAAAAGGTTGCAGGCTATATGGCAGAGCTTTCAAAGGAAGGTAAGTATACTGTTGATGCCGATATCCTTGCAAAGATCAATTCTCTCTTTGCCGCAGGTTGCTGTGATGATGCAGAGACTAAGGCAACAATCGGTTCTGTTTACGGCGATAAGAAATATCTCTGCGATACACATACTGCTGTTGCTGTCAAGGTTTACGATGAGTACCGTGCTTCGACAGGCGACGTAACACCCACAGTTATCGCTTCTACAGCAAGCCCGTTCAAGTTTACTGCAAGCGTGCTTTCAGCTGTTGATGCTTCACTTGTCAAGGGCGAGGAATATGAAATGACAAAAACTCTTTCCGAGGCAACAGGTGTCGAGTGTCCCGTACAGCTTACAGGTCTTGAGAATAAGACTGTACGCTTCAGCGAGGTTATTGATAAGAGCGATATGCGTAAAGCAGTTTACGCAATGCTCGGTATAAACTAATTTGAGAGGCTAATCGGAATGTCGTTATTTGCAATCGGTGATACACATCTGTCTTTCGGTGTCGAAAAGCCGATGGATGTCTTTCACGGCTGGAATGATTATGAAAAGCGGCTCGAGGAAAACTGGCGCAGTGTAGTAGGTGAGGATGACACCGTGCTTATCTGCGGCGATGTTTCCTGGGGAATGAAGCTTGGTGAAGCTTTGCCCGATTTTAAGTTTATTGATTCTTTGCCGGGCAAAAAGCTGCTGATGAAGGGTAATCACGATTATTGGTGGGAAACCAAAGCTAAAATGAAACGCCTGCTTGACGACAATTCAATCAGCTCAATAGATTTCTTATTTAACAACGCAGTTCACTTCGGCACGATAAGTGTTGCAGGCACAAAGGGCTGGTTTTATGACAGCGGTGCAGACGATGAAGAAAAGGCGCTCAACCGTGAGCTTTGCCGTCTGCGTCTTTCTTTGCAGGAGGCAACGAAACTTGGCGGTGAGCCTGTAGCTTTCCTTCACTATCCGCCAATCAGCAACAGAGCTGTCTGCGAAGATATAATAAATTTGCTTAACGAGTTTGGCGTAAAGCGTTGTTACTATGCTCATCTTCACGGTGCTTCAATCAAAAATGCGTTTACGGGTGAGTACAAAAATATCAGATTTCACCTGATTTCGGGCGACAGTCTTGGTTTTTGCCCTAAATTAGTGGAAAAATTTTAAAAAATTTCATAAAATAATTTCCAAAACTATAGCCTTTTTTAAATTAACATGTTATAATATCTGGGTTAAAAAAACAGGAGGATTTTATAAATGAGCTTAAAATCAGTCAAAGAAGTAGAAGCTAACGTACATGAACTTACCGTAACTATCGATGCCGACACATTCAAGGCAGCAACGGTAAAGGTTTACAACAAGCAGAAGAAGGATATTTCTGTTCCCGGTTTCCGTAAGGGTAAGGTTCCGATGCACATGATCGAGAAGCTTTACGGTAAGGGCGTATTTTATGAAGATGCACTCAACGATCTTTTCCCCGCAACAGTTGAGGCTGCAGTTGCTGAGTCAGGTATCGACGCTGCAAGCGCACCTTACGATGCAAATGTTGTCGAAATCGGCGATAACGGTGTTGAGATGACAGTTAAAGTTGCTACAAAGCCTGACGTAGAAGTAGGCGAGTACAAGGGTATGAGCGCAGAGAAGCCTGCTGTTGAGGTTTCCGATGATGAGGTTGCTCACGAGCTTGACCACTTCCGTGAGCAGGGTTCAAGACTTGTTAATGTTGACGACAGAGCTGCAAAGGACGGCGATATCGTTACAATCGATTTCGAAGGTTTTGTTGACGGTGTTGCATTTGAAGGCGGCAAGGCAGAGGGTTACGACCTTACTCTCGGCTCCGGTGCATTTATCCCCGGTTTCGAAGATCAGATTGTCGGCAAGGCAATCGACGAGGAGTTCGACGTAAACGTTACATTCCCCGCAGAGTACACACCCGAGCTTGCTTCCAAGGAAGCTGTTTTCAAGTGCAAGCTCCACAAGATCAGCGTTAAGGAGCTTCCCGAGCTTGACGATGAGTTTGCAAAGGATCTCGGCGAGTACGATACACTTGATGAGCTTAAGGCAGGCATCAAGAAGGATATCACAGAGCGTAAGCAGCAGGATGTTGACAACGCATTCGAGAACGCTCTTCGCGAGAAGCTTGTAGAAAACCTCAAGGCAGAGATTCCCGCAATCCTCCTTGATGAGGCTTTCCAGCAGAATAAGGACAGCTTTATTCAGCGCTTTGAGTCACAGGGTATCAGCTATCAGCAGTATCTCCAGTACACAGGTATGGATGAGAAGATTCTCGACGAGCAGATCAGAGAAGAAGCTGTTAAGCAGCTCAAGCTCCGTTACGCACTCGAGAAGATTGCTCAGCTTGAGGGCTTCGAGGCTACAGACGATGATGTAGCTGCAGAGTACGACAAGATTGCTACTACATACGGTATCGATATCGAAACAGTCAAGAAGGTTGCTCCCATTGAGAGTATCAAGGCAGACATCGTTGTACAGAAGGCTATGAAGTTCGTAGTTGACAACGCAAAGGTTGCAAAGAAGAAGGCTGCTCCCAAGAAGAAGGCCGCTCCCAAGGCAGCAGAGGCTGAGGGTGAGGAAAAGCCCGCTCCCAAGAAGAAGGCTGCTCCCAAGAAGAAGGCTGCAGAGAAAAAGGCTGAGGACGCTGAATAATTTCAGGTCTTAACGGTCTATAATAAGTTTCAGTAAGTTGACCGGCAGACCCTTCAGTTGTAAGAGTCTGCCGGTTTGTATCAATAAATTAAGGAAGGAAGATGTAATTATGAGTTTAGTCCCGTACGTTATCGAGCAAACAAGCAGAGGCGAAAGACAGTTTGACATTTTCTCCAGACTTTTAAATGACAGAATTATTGTCCTCTCCGATGAGGTTAACGATGCAACAGCAAGTCTTGTTGTTGCTCAGCTCCTTTTCCTTGAGGGTCAGGACAGTGAGAAGGATATCAGCCTATATATCAACAGCCCCGGCGGCTCTGTTTCAGCAGGTCTCGCTATTTACGATACAATGCAGTACATCAAGTGTGATGTTTCTACAATCTGTATGGGTATGGCTGCAAGTATGGGTGCTTTCCTGCTCTCATCAGGTGCAAAGGGCAAGCGTTTTGCTCTTCCCAACAGCGAGATCATGATTCACCAGCCTCTCGGCGGTACAAAGGGTCAGGCTTCCGATATTCAGATTGAAGCAGAGCACATTATCAAAATCAAGAATAACCTCAATAAGATTCTTGCAGAGAATACAGGTAAGTCTGTCGAAACAATCGCTGTTGATACTGACAGAAACAACTGGATGAGTGCAGAAGAAGCTGCAGCATACGGCCTTGTTGATAAGGTTCTTTACAAGAGATAATTTTTTAAGGAGATTTCCGTAATGTCCAGAGATGGCGAAATGAGAGAAAAACCTGTTCGCTGTTCGTTCTGTAATAAACTCCAGAGCCAGGTTGATAAGCTTATCGCAGGCCCCGGTGTGTTCATCTGCAACGAATGTGTCGAACTTTGTTACAATATAATTGAGGATGAAGAATCTAACGCTCCTAAAGCAAAGTCTGCATCTAAAGGCGGCTTTACTCTGCCGAAGCCTATGGAAATCAAGCAGAAGCTTGATGAGTATGTTATCGGTCAGGAAGAGGCAAAGATAGTCCTCAGTGTTGCTGTTTATAATCATTATAAGCGTATCTTCTTCGGTGCCGATTCCGATGCCGAGATTCAGAAGAGTAATATCCTTATGCTCGGTCCTACAGGTGTAGGTAAAACTATGCTTGCTCAGACTCTTGCAAAGACTCTTGATGTGCCCTTCGCAATTGCTGATGCTACAACTCTTACCGAAGCAGGTTATGTCGGTGAAGACGTTGAGAATATTCTGCTCCGCCTTATCCAGGCTGCTGATTTCGATATTGAGCGTGCAGAACGCGGCATTATCTATGTCGATGAAATCGATAAGATTGCCCGCAAGTCTGAAAGCACTTCTATTACACGTGATGTCAGCGGTGAGGGTGTACAGCAGGCACTGCTTAAGATTATTGAGGGTACTGTTTCAAACGTTCCTCCCGGAGGCGGCAGAAAGCATCCCCAGCAGGAGTTTATACAGATTGATACATCAAATATTCTCTTTATCTGCGCAGGTGCATTCGATGGTCTTGAGAAAATAATTGAGAAGCGTATCGGCGGCTCAGCTCTCGGTTTTGAGGCTCAGATTAAGGATAAGCGTCAGCTTGAAACAGACTATATTATGGGTCAGGCAATTCATCAGGATATTGTCAAGTTCGGTCTTATTCCCGAGCTTGTAGGCCGTATGCCTGTACTCACAGCTCTTCATGAGCTTGACCGTGATGCTCTTGTCAAAATCCTCAGCGAGCCGAAGAATTCTATCGTCAAGCAGTATACTCAGCTTGTCGGTATGGATGATGTCGAGCTTGTTTTTGAGAAGGATGCACTTGAGGCTATTGCTGATAAAACTCTTGAAAAGAAAACCGGTGCACGCGGCCTTCGTTCTATTATGGAGCAGACCCTTATTCCGATTATGTTCAAGGTTCCGTCTGAACCTACAATATCAAAAGTTATCATCACAGCTGACTGTGTAAAGAACGGTACAGCTCCGAATGTCGAGCGTGACGAAACCCGTACCGAGCGTAAGCTCACCACAACTCTCGACTTTTCGGTCGATCGTTCCAGTAAAAGAAAAGTATCGCATAAATAGTTAAAACGTCATTCTGAACTTAAAGTTTAGAATGACGTTTTACTTTTAGAAATGACAATTTCGCTTATATCTTAAAAATAAAAGATTTAATTTTATGGCTATGATTATAAAAGCGTGAAATTACCGATTCTGTATTGAAGTGAATTTGTTGTTATAAAAACCGATAAAACTCATTGAGAGCTGAGGCAAGCTCGACCTTACCCCGGTTCATACCGAAAGTTTTCATCAGCTTGGATGCAGCAGCATTGACAGAGGTTTTGGTAAATACCGTACCATGCGTTACGATCCGCTGAAGCTTAAGCAGCTCTTTGAGGTTGGCAACGTCACTTTTAAGCTTGTCCGCATCCGCCTGCAGGTCAGCAACCAACTCAGGGTCAAAGGAGTAGTCACGGTCTTGGAAAAGTGCACTTTCACCTAATACCCCTTCGGGTCTTGATGTATATCCGTAATGTTTCAACACATCTTCCGGCAGAATATCCGAAAAATATTTGTTGACATAATCAAGGAGTTCAGCTATACTGATAATAGAATCGGTAATGCGTAACGAATCATTCGTGATTGCAGGCTCGTCAAGAGCGGCCGATTCTTTTTTTACATTTGCCGCATACAGTACATCAAAATCATTAATTTGACCTGTATAACGGTTAACAACAGAGCGGACGATATATGGTTCACCATTCATATTTTTAGCTACACCTATTAACACATAGCAGTCATTAATGTTATCAGCTCTTGGTGTAAGTTTATTAATTATGATAGACTCTTGCAGAATAGAACCTATATTATGAAGTGCCGGAGCTAATACATTTAATCTTCTATCAAGACTATGCTGAATGCTCTTTTTGGACACAATTACATCCGTATCGATATCCTTAACATAAACAACAGCATTGCCATTTTCGTTGGTATATCCGACCGAAGCGGCATTTTTTATTGCCATATCAACAATATCTTTTCTCGTTTCTGCGGAAGGAGTATATTTAACGCTGTCATCTACAACAGTTATCTTCATATCAGGCTTGGAAATCAGAGTTTCATACGAATAGTCACGATCGGAGTATCGGATATCCGGATTGCTGCCATCGAAAGTACCGATGTTATCTGTTGCAGATTTAATTTGAGTCGGCTCAAAAACAACGGTTTCGGTAGGTGTTACAATACCGTCAAAATTTGTAGCGGTGTTTTTTATTTCAGTGACATTTTCACTCGCCTCATAAATAGCCTCGGCAAATTTGGACTGAAGCTCTTCGAGAGAGTCTTTCATCTCAAGTACGAGCTTACCCTCTTTTGAGTTGGGAGAATAGCGTGAATATATCTGCTTTACCTTATCGACCCACTTATTAATGAAATCGGAGATCTTCTCACACAGAGTCTTATCTTACTTATAGAGCTGCTGCAGCTTTTCAATAACCTTACCGTCGGTCAGCATACTCTCCATTGAGTCGGCAATTACCTCTTCATAGGCTGTATCGTAGTCGATAGTTCTGCCGTTTGATTTTGCTTTGCGAATCTGTGCCTGAACAAGCTCATCAACGCTCTGACCCTGTTTGCCGTATTGCTCCATAAGGAACTCGGCAAGCGATTGGAATTTTGCAGGCGACCACTCTTTGATGTAGTGCGTAAGCTCATGAGAAAGAGTATAGAGCATTGTGCCCTCGTACAAAACAAACACCGATGCTTCAAATCAGAAGCATCGGTGTCTTTTATTATAATAATAATATTACATTGTAGAAAGGTCGTACGGTGTGCGCTGGTAAACAAAGTAGTTCAGCCAGTTCGAGAACAGCAGACTTCCTGCACCTCTCCATTTGATTACCGGTACCTTCTCGGGGTCATCATCGGGGAAGTAGTTGACGGGTACGTCAATTTCAAGTCCTGCATTTACGTCTCTGAAGTATTCTTTTGCAAGTGTGTCACGGTCGTATTCAGCGTGACCGCAAGCATAAAAATTACGGCACTGCATATCAGAGATAAGATGTACACCTGCTTTTGTTGAGTAAGCAAGAATCTGCAGATCCTTGATATGAGCTATATCATCAATTCTGACTTCTGTATGTCTTGAGTGCGGTACATAAAACTCTTCATCAAATCCTCTAAGCAGGGGATGGAAGAGGTCAAGTGCTCTGTGCTTGAATACGCCGAACATCTTTTTGTCGAGCTTGTGCTTTTTAAGCCCGTATCTGTGGTAAAGCCCTGCCTGAGCACCCCAGCAGATATGAAATGATGAGTAAACGTTTTTGTCTGCCCAGTCAAAAATCGTGCAAAGCTCATCCCAATAGTCGACTTCTTCAAACTCCATCTTCTCAACAGGTGCGCCTGTTACAACCATGCCGTCGTACTTGTTGTGCTTGATTTCGTCGAAAGTCTTGTAGAACGCAAGCATGTGTTCGGCTGATGTGTGCTTTGATTGGTGAGTGGCTGTTTGAAGTAATTCAATTTCAACCTGAATAGGGGAGTTACTGAGAAGTCTGAGCAGCTGAGTTTCTGTCTCAATCTTTGTAGGCATTAGATTAAGTATAAGTATTTTAAGCGGGCGGATGTCCTGCGAGACAGCACGCTCGTTTGTCATTACAAATATGTTTTCTCCTTCAAGGCTGTTTTTTGCCGGCAGGTGTGAGTCGATTTTAATTGGCATTTCGATTTCTCCAAGTATACTAATGTAATAAATATATAATATAATAGCAGAAACCATAAAAATATACAAGACTCTTTGACTAAACTTTTGTTTTATAGGTAAAATTAATAATATGGTAAAAATACCAAAAAAATTAGTAAAAAGGTGTTGACAATGACGGAACATTATGTTAATATAGCAAAGCACTCGAGAGAGCGCACAACAACTGAACAACGAACTGAAAAAAAGTTCAAAAAAGTTGAAAAAAGGTGTTGACAAAGTCAAAACGATGTGATATAATTCACAATGTTGCGGCTAAAACGCAACACCGAAACGCACCTTGAAAATTAAACA
>JBGVKJ010000055.1:0-15246 GCA_045123695.1 Acutalibacteraceae bacterium | reverse complement strand
GAAGCCATCTCCAAGATTAGATATCCCATAGCATAAGCTAGTAAGACCCCTCATGGACTATGAGGTTGATAGGCTGCATGTGTAAGCGTAGTGATACGTTCAGCTAGGCAGTACTAATAGGTCGAGGGCTTGAACCATTTTCTCACTTTGGTATTCAGTTTTTTCTAACCATCTCCACTTTACCAGCTTTGTTCGGTTTTTAGGGTACAATCCCAATGAGCTGTATCGATTGATACAGCTCTTTTTTGTCATTCTGAGCGAAAAGCGAAGAATCTTAAACTGTCGTTGATTAAGATCCTTCACTTCGTTCAGGATGGCTTTTTTATATGCAGTGCTTTTAATTACAGCTCTTTTTTATTTTCTTGACCGATGCATAATATAATGTTATATTATTGTTAGCATTTCTCAGAAAGGAATCGTACTATGGGTAACGATGTTAATCGCCGTGAGGCCGCGAAGAATTTTGCCGCTTATTGGGCAGGTAAAGGATATGAAAAAGGTGAAAGTCAGAAATTCTGGCTCTCGCTTCTTCGTGATGTCTATGAGGTTGAGCATCCTGAACAATTTATTTCGTTTGAAGACCAGGTGCACCTTGACCATACCAGCTTTATTGACGGCAATATTCCCTCTACTCATGTTCTTATTGAGCAAAAAGGCTTGGGTAAGGATTTGCGTAAACCTATTAAGCAGTCAGACGGCTCTTTGCTTACTCCGTTCCAGCAGGCGAAGCGTTATGCCGCTGAGCTTCCTTATTCTCAGCGCCCTCGTTGGATAGTAACATGTAATTTTGAAGAGTTTCTCGTCTACGATATGGAAAAACCCAACGGTGAGCCGGAGCAGATTTTGCTCAAAGACCTCGGCAAAGAATATTACCGTTTGCAGTTCCTTGTTGATACCGGTGACGAAAATATCAAGCGCGAAATGGAGGTTTCAATTCAAGCGGGTAACCTTGTCGGTTTAATGTACGATGAGATTTTGAAACAGTATCTCGACCCGACAAATGAGCACTCGCTCCAAAGTCTTAATAAGCTTATTGTCCGTCTCGTTTTCTGCCTTTATGCTGAGGATGCTGGCGTTTTCGGCGGACATAGTAAGTTCCATAATTATATCAGTTCTTTCTCTGCCCGTGATATGAGAAAAGCTCTGATCGAGCTGTTTAAAATTCTTGACACAAAAGTTGAGGACAGAGACCCTTATGAGGACGAAAAGCTTCTTGCATTCCCGTATGTAAACGGCGGACTATTTGCGGACGAAAATATTGAGATTCCGCAGATGAACGACACTATCCGTGATATGTTGCTTCGCAACGCAAGTGAAGATTTTGACTGGAGCTTAATCAGCCCCACTATTTTCGGTGCGGTTTTTGAATCAACTCTCAACCCCGAAACTCGACGCAGCGGCGGTATGCACTATACCTCTATTGAGAATATACATAAGGTTATTGACCCGCTTTTCCTCGATGAGCTTCGTGAGGAGTTTGACGAAATTAAGGCAATAAAGGTTGATAAAACAAGAGAATCGAATCTCGACGAATTCAGAAAGAAGCTCGGTTCGCTTACTTTCTTCGACCCTGCCTGCGGTAGCGGTAATTTCCTGACAGAAACATATATTTCACTTCGCAGACTGGAAAATGAAGCGATTGAAGAAACAACCAAGGGTCAGATGATGCTTGGCGATTTCAGTAACCCTATCAATGTTTCAATCGGTCAGTTTTACGGCATTGAGATTAATGACTTCGCCGTAACCGTTGCCAAAACGGCACTCTGGATTGCCGAAAGCCAGATGATGAAGGAAACGGAAGAGATAATTCACCAGAATCTTGATTTCCTGCCGCTTAAATCTTATGCGAATATCGTCGAGGGCAACGCTTTGCGTATCGATTGGGAAACAGTAGTGCCCAAAGATAAGCTTAATTATATTATGGGTAATCCGCCGTTTGTTGGAATGAAAGAACAAACAAATGAAAACAAAAAAGATATGCAACTTGTTGTTCCTTTGAAAAAGTTTAAGCAGTTGGATTATGTAGCATGTTGGTATTTTAAGTCGGCAAGTTTTATTGAAAATACAAGCATTGAAGTTGCATTTGTGTCCAGTAACTCGATAACTCAAGGCGAACAAGCATTAACTATTTGGAAATATTTATTTGAAAATGAAAAGATTGTTATTAATTTTGCTCACAATACTTTTAAATGGTCGAGTGAGTCTAAAAATAGTGCTGCGGTGCATTGCGTAATTATAGGCTTCTCGAAGCTTTCACGCAAAGAAAAATATTTGTTTGACAATACAAAAGTATTAAAATGCAAAAATATTAATCATTATTTAGCTCCGGCTGAAAATATTTTTATTGAAAAAGTTGGTAAACCAATTTGCGATGTGCAGACTATGACAAAAGGTGCACAGTTGATTGACGGTGGACACTTTGTTGTTGGTGGTCATAAAGAATATGAAAATGTAATAAGCAGAGAACCTCAAATAAAAAAATACATTCGCAAGTATTACAATGCAAAAGACTTATTAAACAATGGAGAGGATAAATATGTATTGTATTTAGAAAATTGTTCTCCTCATGAGATAAAAAACAGCAATTTTATTCGTCAAAGAGTACAAGCGGTATATGAATTCAGAGCTAATAACGAAAGTCCTTCAACCAATGTATTGAAAGACACACCGTCGAGGTATTTCCAACCTCAAGTGCCAAACGGTCAAAGTGTTGTTATACCGGTGGTTTCTTCAGAAAATCGCAAATATATTCCTATGTGTTTTATGCCTAATGGAATGGTATATACAAATGCATTGTTTTTTATAGATGAAGCTACAATTTATACTTTTGGCATTTTGACATCAAATGTGCATATGGCATGGATGAGGACTGTGTGCGGAAGATTGGAGATGCGTTATAGGTATTCAAATACAATGGCTTATAATACATTCCCATGGCCTACACCTACAGACGAGCAGAAAGCCAAAATTGAGCAGACAGCGCAGGCGATTCTTGATGCTCGTGCTCTTTATCCCGATTGTTCACTTGCCGACCTGTATGATGAGCTGACTATGCCGCCCGAACTCCGTAAGGCACATCAGGCAAACGATAAAGCAGTTATGCAAGCCTACGGCTTCGACTACAAAACAATGACCGAGTCCGAATGTGTCGCCGAGCTGATGAAAATGTATCAGGAGCTTACAAAATAAAATTCGCAATGCGTAATGCGCAATTCGCAATTATTCGCTTGCTTTTACGGATGAACTTTTAAAAAATTACTACCAATCAGCAGGGTATTTCTCTGCTGATTTTTTTATCATTCTTTTCAGGGTGTGTAGGGCAGGGGCTTGCCCCTGCCGTTTTACCGATATATCTTTTTTACGGCGGCAGAGGCAAGCCTCTGCCCTACATGGTATAAGCAAATTCAAATGTGTGTCATTCTGAGCGACAGCGAAGAATCTGAAAAAGATCCTTCACTGCGTTCAGGATGACATTACTTTTATATCGATGTGAATTTGTTTGTCAAAAGCTCCTTTTGAAAGGAGCTGTCGAGCGACAAGCGAGACTGAGGATTGTTTGTGAAAAATAAATCAACATAAACCTTTGCAATCCTCCGTCACGGCTTGCGCCGTGCCACCTCCTTTAAAAAGGAGGTAAAGTTCTAATCGATATCGATGTGAAAATCAAATCCATGTGTTTTTGGCAATCCTCCGTCTTTAAAAAGAAGGTTATTTAACAGAATCTGATTTTTTGCATACTGCGAGATAATAAAAATAACACTTGCAAAACATAAGATAATATGATACAATAACTTGGATTTGAATATTAAACGCTATGATAAAGACCAAGTAAGCACTGTATTACAATACAGACAGAGAGCCCGTGTCGCAGGCTGGAAGCACGGACGGTATTGACAGGTCGCCGAATTTCACTTTGGAGCGGTGCGGCTGAAGGGGAAACTGTGTAGGCTGTGACGGATTGCCACCGTTAAAGGCATAAAAGTGTCCGTTTAACAAACGGAAATATGGGTGGTACCGCGGAAGTATAATCAGCTTTCGTCCCTGTTTTAGGGGCGAAGGCTTTTATTTTTATATATTAACCGAAAGGATGATAGATTTTGAAAGAACAGTTAAATGCAATTGCTCTTGAGGCAAAGGCGGCTGTTGAGGCTGCATCCTCCAATGCAGACCTTGAAGCTCTGCGCGTTAAGTACCTCGGCAAAAAAGGCGAGGTAACTGCAATCCTCAAGCAGATGGGCAAGCTCTCAGCAGAGGAAAGACCCGTTGTCGGTCAGCTTGCTAACGAAGTAAGACAGGCTATTGAGGCTCAGCTTGAAGAAAAGGTCAGCCAGATTAAGGCTGCAGAGCTTCAGGCAAGACTTGTCAGCGAAACACTTGACGTAACAATGCCCGGTGAGAAGGTAGCTCTCGGTCATAAGCATCCTCTCTCAATAGTTCTTGATGAGGTTAAGGAGATATTCCTCGGTATGGGCTTTGAGGTTGCAACAGGTCCCGAGGTTGAGTGGGATTACTACAACTTCGAAGCACTCAACATTCCTAAGGAGCATCCTGCACGCGATACTCAGGATACATTCTATATCACTGAAAATATGCTTCTTCGTACCCAGACTTCTCCCGTTCAGATTCGCGTTATGGAGAATACAAAGCCTCCGATCCGTATTATTGCACCCGGTAGTGTTTACCGTTCGGATGCTGTTGACTCAACTCACTCTCCTTTCTTCCATCAGATTGAGGGTCTTGTTGTTGATAAGGGCATCACAATGGCTGACCTTAAAGGTTGCCTCTTTGATTTTGCAAAGAGACTTTACGGCGAGGATACAAAAATCCGTCTTCGTCCCCACCATTTCCCGTTTACAGAGCCCTCATGTGAAATCGACGTTACCTGCTTCCGTTGCGGCGGCAAGGGCTGTCCTTTCTGTAAGGGTGAAGGCTTTGTTGAAATCCTCGGCGGCGGTATGGTACATCCGCAGGTTCTCAAGAACGGCGGTATTGATCCCGAGGTTTACAGCGGCTTTGCATTCGGTGTCGGCC
Organism: Acutalibacteraceae bacterium; assembly: GCA_045123695.1. Classification (GTDB taxonomy): domain Bacteria; phylum Bacillota; class Clostridia; order Oscillospirales; family Acutalibacteraceae; genus UBA8612. The sequence continues at coordinate 10,215 of JBGVKJ010000055.1, read as the reverse complement.
TTGAGCGTCTGACACTCTTCCGCTTCAATATTGACGATATGCGTCTGCTGTTTGAAAACGATATGCGTTTCTTAGGACAATTCTGATTAGTAACCGCTGAGTTAAATCTAACTCACGATTCTCAGCGGCTATTTTCCCGCCATAATTATTCAAAAATGCTCGTTAATACACAAAGTATTGCCTGCGCTTTTTGAATATTCCGGCAAAAAACTATCTCGCTGATAATCGCAATCCGATTTAATCAGCGATTACCTGAGGAGGATATAAAAATGGTTTTATCTAAAAGATGGCTTCAGGATTATCTGAAGCTCGACGTTTCCGATAAAGATTTTGCTGCGGCACTCACACTCTCCGGCTCCAAAGTTGAGGGCTACGAGACAGAGGGCGAAGAGCTTTCAAATATTGTTGTTGCAAGAATTGAATCACTCGAAAAGCACCCCGATTCCGATCACCTCTGGATTTGTCAGGTAAATGTCGGTGCTGAAGCTAATCTTCAGATTGTTACAGGTGCACAGAATCTTAAAGAAGGCGACTATGTGCCTGCTGCTCTCGACAACTCTGTTGTAGCAGGCGGCAAAAAGATTAAGAAGGGTAAGCTTCGCGGTGTTGAGAGTGCAGGTATGCTTTGTTCACTCGGCGAACTCGGACTTACAACACACGATTTTCCGTACGCTATTGAGGACGGTATTTTTGTCCTCGGTGACGATTGCGACCTTACACTCGGCAAGGATATCTGTGAGGCTATCGGTCTCAACGACGTTGTAACTGAGTTTGAAATTACTTCCAACCGTCCCGACTGCCTTAGCGTGCTCGGCCTTGCACGTGAAGCAGCTGTTACCTACTGTATGGATTTTGAAGAGCCCGTACCTTCGGTTGAACCCGGCGAAGGCGATGTAAACGAGCTTCTTAAGGTTTCTATCGAAGCTCCCGAGCTTTGCTACCGCTATGTCGGCGGCGTTGTAAAGAATGTCAAAATTGAGCCGTCACCCCGTTGGATGCGCGAGAGACTTCGTGCAAGCGGTGTCCGCCCGATTAACAATATTGTCGACATTACAAATTTTGTAATGCTCGAATACGGTCAGCCTATGCATGCTTTTGACCTTCGTTATCTTGACGGTAACGAGGTAATTGTCAGAAATGCAAAGGATGGCGAGAAGATTACAACACTTGACGGTATTGAGCGTGAACTTAAATCCGATATGCTTGTTATTGCCGATGCAAACAAGCCCGTTGCTGTTGCAGGTGTTATGGGCGGCGAGTACAGCGGTATTATGGACGATACAAATACTATCGTCTTTGAGTCTGCTTGCTTCAATGGCCCCAGCATCAGAATGACAGCAAAGGCTCTCGGTATGCGTACAGAGGCTTCTTCACGCTACGACAAGCAGCTTGACCCCAAGGGTTGCCGTAAGATTCTTAACAGAGCACTTCAGCTCGTACAGCAGCTCGGCGCAGGTGAGGTTGTAAACGGTGTTGTTGACTGTGACTGCTCCGATAAGAGCGATTTCACTCTTGCTTTTGAGCCTGATTGGGTTAACGGCTTTATCGGTATTGATGTAAGTGCAGACGAGCAGAAGAAGATTCTTGAGCGTCTCGGCTGTAAGGTTGAGGACGGTGTTATTATCGTACCCTCATTCCGTAACGACCTTCGTCACAAGGCTGATATTTCAGAGGAAATCGCACGCTTCTACGGCTATGACAATATCCCTGACAGACAGCTTGCAGGTGTTGCAACAGCTCAGTACACACCCGAGCAGAAGTTTGAGCGTCTTATGAACGAAACAATGCTTGCTTGCGGACTTTCCGAGCTTTGCACATTCTCATTCATCAGCCCCAAGAGCTACGACAAAATCTGTCTGCCTGCAGACAGTGAGAAGCGTAACTGCGTTGTTATCACTAATCCCCTCGGTGAGGATACAAGTGTAATGCGTACAACACTTCTTCCCTCAATGCTCGAAACACTTTCACGCAACTATAACAACCGTAACGCAAAGGCTTACCTTTACGAAATCGGTAAAGAATACATCTATAACGGTGCAGATAAGCTGCCCGATGAACCTCAGGTTCTCTGCATGGGTATGTACGGTGCAGACTGCAACTTCTTCACAATCAAGGGCGTAGTTGAAGAGCTCCTTGAGAAGATGGGTATTGCAGACTACGATGTTGAGGCTGTAAATGACAATCCCTCTTACCATCCCGGCAGAACTGCTGTTATCAGCAAAGACGGTGTTAAGATCGGTGTTGTCGGTGAGGTTCATCCTCAGGTTCTCGGCAACTACTCAATCGGTGTCAAGGCTTATGCTGCTGAAATCAGCTTCGATGCTTGCTTCAACCTTAGCAATCTTAAGCGTACTTATAAGCAGCTTCCCAAGTTCCCTGCACTTACACGTGACCTTGCTTGCGTATGCGAAAAGGCTATGCCCGTACTTAAGCTTGAGCGTGCAATCTCCGGTGCAGTAGGCAACACGCTCGAAACAATCGAGCTGTTTGACGTTTACGAGGGCTCACAGATTCCCGAGGGTATGAAGAGCGTTGCTTTCAGCCTTAAGCTTCGTGCGGCTGACCGTACAATGACAGATGAAGAGGCTGATGCAGCTATGAAGCGTGCTGTTAAGGCTCTCGACAAGCTCGGTGTATCACTCAGAGCATAATTTGACTCGATTTTAACGGAGGCTTTTGTTATGAAAGAAAAAGTTAAGGTAGCTGTTATCGGCTGCGGTACTATTGCAAATTCTGCACACATTCCTGCATATATGGCTTCTGATATTGCTGAAATTAAGTATTTCTGCGATATCATTCCCGAAAGAGCTGATGCTGCCGTAGAAAAGTACGGTTGCGGTAAAGCTGTTTACGATTATCACGAGATTCTTGACGATGCTGAGCTTGATGCTGTTTCCGTCTGTACTCATAATGATATGCATTCGGTTATTTCTATCGACTTTATGCGTCACGGCAAAGACGTGCTTTGCGAGAAGCCTGCTGCAAGAATTCTTTCCGAAGCACTTGAGATGGAAAAGGTTTCATACGAAACAGGCAGAATTCTTTCAATCGGTGTATGTAACCGCTATGCAAATTCAGTCAATCATATCAGAAAGCTGATTGCTGACGGTGAGCTTGGCGATGTTTATCACGTTTACGCAAGCTTCCGCGCACACCGTTCAATTCCCGGCCTCGGCGGTGATTTCACAACAAAGGCTTGTTCAGGCGGCGGTGCACTTATTGACTGGGGTGTACATTATATCGACCTTATTCTTTACTGCCTTGGTGACCCGAAAGTCCTTACAGCAAGCGGTGAAGCATTCTGTAAGCTTGGTAAGGATATGAAAAACTACGTTTACGAAAGTATGTGGGCAGAGGATACAAAGAATACCGAAACAGGTACTTATGATGTTGACGATTCTGTTGTAGGCCTTGTCCGTACTGACGGTGCTGTAGTCAGCTTCAACGGTGCGTGGGCACAGAATATAGGCGAGAGAGAAACCTTTATCGACTTTATGGGCGATAAGGGCGGTGTCAGACTTGATTACTGCGGCAACTTCCGTTTCTGGACTACTAAAAACGGTATGCTCACCGAAACAATACCCGCTTATAAGACGAACGATATGCATCGTTCAGAGGTGCTTGACTTTGTTGAGTGCGTTGCAAAGGGCGAGAGAAACCGCAACGATATTAAATATGCCGTAGGTACATCGAAAATCCTGCAGGCTATTTACGATTCTTCCGAGGCACACGCTGAAATTAAAATCGATTAATGCCTTTAATAAATAAAAGGGTTGTATTTTATTAAAAATTAGTATATAATAAACTGTACTACTCAATTCGGAGGTGTCATAATTGACAGATAAGACCATAACATTTGATTTCGTCGACGACCATGATGCGGAGATGCGCCGCACATTACAGGCCGTATATGACGCCCTTAAGGAAAAGGGTTACAACCCTGTCAGCCAGATTGTCGGCTATATCCTTTCCGAAGACCCGACATATATCACGACCCATAAGAATGCCCGTAGTATGCTCAGCAGGGTTGACAGATATGATTTGCTTCAGTCTCTTGTTCAGAACTACATCAAGAAATAAGGAGGGGAAAAGGCTATGGCAGAAAAGAAAAAAGCAAAGTTCCTCAGCTACAAAGGTAAGCCTCTTGTGCGCTGTGGCAATACAATCTACTACGGCAATATGAATGATCCGTACGTAGTTCTTCTCCAGATAGTAAGCTCCAAGAAGGTAAATGACCTTGACGTTGCAGATAGGGTTACGGTACAGCTTCTCACTACCGATCCCGATGCCCGTCCCAAGGACAGAATCATCAAAAAGAGCGAAAAGAAAGGCCTCTATCAGGCTATGGATATCGGCTCTATCTGGCTTGAGCTTGCACTTAAAGAAGCAGGCAACAAATAAAAAATCGCCTCACTGCATACAAATGCGGTGAGGTGTTTTTTATGGTTTTGAAGTTGAAGTATGGCTTTTTGTATCTTGCGCTGTGTGTGGCTGTTGCTGTTATGGGTATCGCAAAACTCAGCACAGCCGCAGTCAAAACAGCCGCTGTGCCCGAAAAAACAGCGTTACCCGTTGTTATGTATCACCAGATTACAAAGAATTCCGCGCGTGCAGGCAAATACTGTGTTACGCTGTCTGAGCTCGAAAACGACCTTTCCTATCTGAAAGAAAAAGGCTATAACACGATAACCGTCGGTCAACTGATTGACCACGTTTATGATGCACAGCCTCTGCCGGAAAAGCCCGTAATTATTACTTTTGACGACGGTTACGAAACCGTTTACAGTTATCTTTTACCTTTGCTCGAAAAATACGATATGTGTGCGGTGGCTTCCGTTGTAGGTGCTTATGCTGACCTTTTTACTCAGCTTGATGACCATACGCTCAGTTATTCCTATATGAATTGGCAGGAAATAAGTGAGCTTGCATGCGGCGACAGAATCGAGATACAAAGCCACAGCTATGACTTGCACAAGCTCAATAATTCAGGCCGTAACGGAGCAAAAAAGGTGAGCGGTGAGAGTGTACACGAATACTCTGCCTTCCTCAATTATGACCTGGGCAAAATGCAGAGCCTGACCGAAGAAAAAACAGGCTACAGACCAAAAGCTTTTACTTATCCCTATGGTTGTTACTCAAAGGAGTCAAAGGATATTCTCAAAAGTATGGGCTTTGAGGCAGCGCTTGTCTGCGAAGAGAGGGTGAATTATATCGATACCGAAAATACGGACTGGATGTACCGTATCGGCAGATTTAACCGACCTCACGGAATAAGCTCTGCAGAATTTTTTGCAAAAATGAATGTTACATAAAATAAGACCGTTACAGGCTTAACTGTAACGGTCTTCACTTTTTATATTAGCTTGAAATTATTCTTCGTCTATAAGCTTTTCAAGTGCGGCAAGCTTAACTGCAAGGCAGAGGACAACCATTGCCTGGCGAAGCTCGTCGAGTGAGGGGAATGACGGTGCGATACGGATGTTTGTATCTTTGGGGTCTTTTCCGTAGGGGTAAGTTGCACCTGCGTTTGTGAGTACAACACCTGCACGGCGGCAAAGCTCAACAACACGCTTTGCACAGCCTTCCATAACGTCGAGGCTTACAAAGTAGCCGCCTTTGGGCTTTGTCCATGTTGCAATACCGCATTCGCCGAGGTCACGCTCAAGTGTCTGAAGTACGATGTCAAACTTCGGCTTGAGTATAACTGCGTGACGCTTCATATATTCGCGCAGACCGTTTGCATCCTTGAGTACGCGTGCGTGACGGAGCTGGTTAATCTTATCGTGACCGATAATCTGAGCATTCATACGCTGCTTAATCATACGTACATTGTTTTCGCTTGCGGAAACAACTGCAACACCTGCGCCGGGGAAGCTGACTTTTGATGTTGAAGCAACCTCGATAATCATATCTTCAGTGCCTCTTTTTGCAGCTTCGGGGAAGATGTTGAGCAGTGTGTCGCCATCCTCGTAAATATCGTGTACGAAGTAAGCGTTGTCCCAGATGATTCTGAAATCGTTTGCAGCGGGCTTGAGTGCTGCAATACGCTTGACAGTTTCGTCAGAGAATGTGTAGCCCTGAGGGTTGGAGTACTTCGGTACACAGAACATACCCTTTACCGAGGGATCCATAACAACCTCTTCGAGTACATCCATATCGGGACCTGTCTCAAGCATGGGAATATTTATCATCTCAATGCCGAAGTATTCGAGGATTGAGAAATGTCTGTCATAACCGGGTACGGGGCAGGCAAACTTGATGTCGCCCTGAAGCATCCAGGGCTTGTTGCCGTTGCCTGTGCCGTGAGTCATACACTGTGAAATGTAGTCAAACATTATATTAAGGCTTGAGTTACCGCAGACAATAATGTTGTCGTTCTGTACACCGAGAGCCTGTGCAAATATTGTTTTGCACTCTTCAAGACCTGTCAGGTTGCCGTAGTTACGGCAGTCTGTGCCGTCTTCAGCACTGTAACCGTTGAGAGCGTTAACGCTGTCGAAAATATCCATCGACATATCAAGCTGAGCAGGGCTGGGCTTACCTCGTGCCATATTGAGGTCAAGGCCCTTGTCCTTGAATTCATCGTAAAGTTGTTTTATTTCTTCAAATTTTGCGTGAAGCTGTTCTGAAGAAAGTTTGCTGTATAAAACCATTTCATCACCTATATAAATTTATATATTACATATTATTACACATCGGTTACTTATTCTACTATATCATTGTCAATTTTGCAAGTTTATTTTCGTTTTCCTTCACTTTTGTTGCAAGTTTGGGGCTTTTGTGGTATTTTAATAATAGCTGTCTTGCAATTTTATGCAAGACGGACAAACGAACTATTCATTTTTGGGGTGTTACGGCGTGAAACACAAATTAAAGACGAAGGAGAGCCTTCGTCTGGCTGTCGCAAAATGGCTGCTGACGCACGATAAACACTATATCTGCTGCGAAGGCAATGAGCTCGGAGATGAGTTTCTTGAGAATTATGAGCTGCCTGAGCTTGAGGAAGAGCTTATCGAAACTCTTGTCGGCGATAATGAAGAAATCACTCTCGTTTTTCAGAGTAGAATCTATCTTTCGGCACGCCAAAGCTTAAACGGCAAACCTTCCTCATTTATAATTGTGCGATACGAGCGAGTACTTTATGACGATTTCGGCAATATCTACCGCTATGTTACGTTAGGGTATAATTTCTGATTTTTGCAGACGGGCAATTCGTGAATCCCCCCTACAATTATAAACGTTTTACCGTTGTATACTTTTAATGGAGTTTTAATGAATATAACCAAAATATATATGGGGCAGTTAAGGGAATTTATAGCAAAAATGTATTTACTTTTACTTTTTATGTATGTTATAATACCCATTGGTGTGTAGCGTGATTTTGCGCTATACCTATAAATTACGATTATTTTTATATGGAGGTAAAATAGAATGGCTTACAAGTACGTATACCTTTTCTCCGAAGGCGACGCAACAATGCGTAACACTCTCGGCGGTAAAGGTGCAAACCTTGCAGAAATGACAAAGATCGGTCTTCCTGTTCCCCAGGGCTTCACAATCTCAACAGAAGCTTGTACAAAGTACTATGAGGACGGCAAGAAGATCAACGATGAGATCCAGGCTCAGATCATGGAGTACATCGTAAAGATGGAAGGCGTTACAGGCAAGAAGTTCGGCGATAAGGAGAATCCGCTCCTCGTTTCCGTTCGTTCAGGTGCTCGCGCATCCATGCCCGGTATGATGGATACAATCCTTAACCTCGGTCTTAACGAAGAGGTTGTTGAGGCTATTTCAGCAAAGTCCGGCAATCCCCGTTGGGCTTGGGACTGCTACAGAAGATTCATTCAGATGTATTCCGACGTTGTTATGGAAGTCGGTAAGAAATACTTCGAGCAGCTCATCGACGAGATGAAGGAAGCAAAGGGTGTTACACAGGACGTTGACCTTACAGCTGACGACCTCAAGACACTCGCAGGCCAGTTCAAGGCTGAATACAAGAACAAGATCGGTAAGGATTTCCCCTCCGATCCCAAAGAGCAGCTCATGGGCGCTGTTGAGGCTGTTTTCCGTTCATGGGACAACCCCCGTGCAAACGTTTACCGCCGCGACAACGATATTCCCTACTCATGGGGTACAGCAGTTAACGTTCAGATGATGGCATTCGGTAACATGGGCGACAACTGCGGTACAGGTGTTGCTTTCACTCGTGACCCCGCTACAGGTGAAAAGGGTCTTATGGGTGAGTTCCTCACAAACGCACAGGGTGAGGACGTTGTTGCCGGTGTTCGTACTCCCATGCCCATCGCAGAGATGGCTGAGAAGTTCCCCGAGGCATTCAAGCAGTTCAACGAAGTTTGTGCTATCCTTGAAGACCACTACAGAGATATGCAGGATATGGAGTTCACAGTTGAAGACGGTAAGCTCTATATGCTTCAGACAAGAAACGGTAAGAGAACTGCAAAGGCTGCTCTCAAGATCGCTTGTGACCTTGTTGACGAGGGCATGATCGACGAGAAGAAGGCTGTTGCAATGATCGATCCCAGAAACCTTGATACACTTCTTCATCCCCAGTTCGATACAAAGGCTCTTAAGGCTGCAACACCCGCAGGTAAGGGTCTTGGCGCATCTCCCGGTGCTGCTTGCGGTAAGGTTGTCTTCACAGCAGAAGATGCTGTTGAGTGGAACGAGAGAGGCGAGAAGGTTGTTCTCGTTCGTCTTGAGACATCTCCCGAAGACATCACAGGTATGAAGGCTGCTCAGGGTATCCTTACAGTCCGTGGCGGTATGACATCTCACGCAGCTGTTGTTGCTCGTGGTATGGGTACATGCTGCGTATCCGGTTGCGGTGATATCGCAATGGATGAGGAGAACAAGAAGTTCACACTTGCAGGCAAGACTTACAACGAGGGCGACTTCATCTCCATCGACGGTTCAACAGGTAACATCTACGACGGCATCATCCCCACAGTTGATGCTGAAATCGCAGGCGAGTTCGGCCGCATCATGGCATGGGCTGACAAGTACAGAACTCTTAAGGTTCGTACAAACGCTGATACACCCGCAGACGCAAAGAAGGCTCGCGAGCTCGGTGCAGAAGGTATCGGTCTCTGCCGTACAGAGCACATGTTCTTCGAGGCAGACAGAATCGCAGCATTCCGTGAGATGATCTGCTCCGATACAGTTGCTGAGCGTGAAGCAGCTCTTGAGAAGATTCTTCCCTATCAGCAGAGCGACTTCGAGGCTCTCTACGAGGCTCTCGAGGGTAACCCCGTAACAATCCGTTTCCTTGATCCGCCCCTTCACGAGTTTGTTCCCACAGAGGAATCAGACATCGCAGCTCTTGCAGCAGCACAGGGCAAGTCTGTTGAGGACATCAAGGCTCTCATCGCTTCTCTCCACGAGTTCAACCCCATGATGGGTCACCGTGGCTGCCGTCTTGCAGTAACATATCCCGAAATCGCAGCAATGCAGACAAAGGCTGTTATCCGTGCAGCTATCAACGTTAAGAAGGCACATGCTGACTGGAACCTTGTTCCCGAAATCATGATTCCCCTTGTTGGCGAAGTTAAGGAGCTTAAGCTCGTTAAGGATGTTGTTGTTAAGACAGCTGACGCTGAAATCGCAGCAGCAGGCGTAGAGCTCAAGTACGAAGTTGGTACAATGATCGAGATTCCCAGAGCTTGTATCACAGCTGACGAGATCGCTAAGGAAGCTGAGTTCTTCTGCTTCGGTACAAACGATCTTACTCAGATGACATTCGGCTTCAGCCGTGACGACGCTGGTAAGTTCCTCAATGCTTACTACGATACAAAGATCTTCGAGTTCGATCCCTTCGCAAAGCTTGACCAGACAGGCGTTGGCGCTCTTATGGAGATGGCAGTTGCTAAGGGTAAGGCTAGCGGCAAGAACCTCCACTACGGTATCTGCGGCGAGCACGGTGGCGATCCCACATCTGTTGAGTTCTGCCACAAGATCGGCCTCAACTATGTATCTTGCTCACCCTTCCGTGTTCCGATCGCTCGCCTTGCAGCAGCTCAGGCAGCAATCGCTGAAATGAAATAAGTTTATTTCATTTGATTTGGGGCAAACCCAGATTGTAAAACCACAATAGAAAAATTGACCTTGTAGAGTAAAATCTGCAAGGTCTTTTTTTACGCCGAAAGCCTTGCAAATCCTGCATTTTTGACAATAAAACTATTATTTTATTTACTTTTT
>JBGVKJ010000054.1:0-30697 GCA_045123695.1 Acutalibacteraceae bacterium | reverse complement strand
GAAATGCGAACACACATTTCTTGGGTAAGTTCAAACCAAGATTTTCATGAGTGGGATTAAGAACTGCTGTCTGCTCTGTATCAAACTCCAAAATCGGTATTTCGTTTTTAATAATAGCCATACTATCTCTCCGTCAAATTCTTATTTATCGAACTGATTATACCATAAAACAGAAAAGAATTAAAGAATTTATTTGTAACTTTATTCAACATCTTTCATATATGTTTGGTTGGTTGGAAGGAACTATTGCTTTTTTCGTACTTTTGTGCTATACTATCTACATGAAAGGTTTTTGCACCGAAAAAGGGCAAAAATCACAAAAATCGGTGAAAATGCAAAATGCTCAAAAACCCTTATGTATCAAGGGCTTTTGGGCATCTTTTTGATTTGGTAAGATTGGTGAAGGACTTCGCTTCGTCACCGATAAACTCGACTGTAAAAATTACTACGCTTGCAACCTTGCCGTTTGATAAAAACTGCGGTTGCTGAAAAAGAATCGGTGTGCGGAAAATATCCGTGCACCGATTTGTGGCAAATGCGCTGAATTCGCTTTTTATACAACAAATAAGTTCCGAGGTATGGGTGGATTATCAGATTTTTAAGATGCAGAATCTATGAATGGTAAGCAAACGGATTTGTAAGAACAATATTATTTCATACAGATGATGCTTTACAATAACATAAATAGGATTATGTTTACAGTTTGATAACAGTTTCAGTGTAAGATATGATATTATAGAATTAAAAATAATAAATAGTCAGGGGTAAGCATAGTGAAAAAAATATTATGTTTTATTTTAATGTTTGTAATTACTCTGGGTAATAGTATTGTTGCGTACGCCGACAGCTTTAAAACCGAAAACGGTGTTCAGGTTGAAATTGCGCCGTTCCTTTATAAATCAACCCTTTATCAAATGGAGTTTCCGAGCCATTTATCTTATAATATCAAAGAAAAAAGTGTTCAGGGCGACTACGCTGTATCCCGTGAACTCAATGACCTTTCATACACATTTGTGTTTCCTGCAGGAACAACAAAATTTGAATGTAAGGTTTCTCTTGACGGCGAAACCGATTGGCGCGGATTTTCGCTTAATGATGCAGAAAACCCTTCATATTGGCTCAAAGATGAAAACGGCAATATTGACTACAGCCAACCAGTGACATTTAAACGTATTGAAACAATTGCGGAACAGGATGAATACGGCGTATTATACAGAGATTTATTAAAAGACAAAGATGTTGGGGGCTTCAGAGATTATGACAAGATTTATTGGAGGCTCACCTATATTTGCAAAGGAAAAGAATACAACGAATACTTCGATGTAAAGCTTTATGATTATGATAAATCCGAAAAACATACTGTCAGAACGGTTAATTTCAATGTTGCGGGTCTGCCTTTTTCGGTATTAAACGGTGAAAATGTGATTGCCAATCAGAAGGCTGCAGGACAATATCTTTCAAATAATAATTTTGATATTGTTGCTGTTCAGGAGGATTTCGGCTATCATAAGCATCTTATCAATAATTTAAGCGGTTTTGATTATGTAACCAACCACACCGGTGGTGTTCCCGGCGGTGACGGACTTAATATCTTTACAAAAAATATGCCTGTATATAATGAAACCAGAGTCAGCTGGAATGAAGCGAGCGGAATTCTTTCAGACGGTTCCGATGCACTTACCCCTAAAGGCTTTGTGTATTCGGTTATTGACGTCGGCAACGGAGTATATGTTGATTTCTATAATTTGCATGCCGATGCCTATGGAGGTGAGGGCTCAATCGCCGCAAGAACAAGCCAGATTAAACAGCTTGCCGAATTTATTCAGGCACGCTCTGCTGAAAATGACAGACCTGTAATAGTAACAGGTGACTTCAACAATTATATGCATGTTCACGAGGATGACGGGGCACTTTACAAAAATCTTTATCTTCAGTGCGGATTAAAGGATGCGTGGATAGAATATCACAACAACGGCGACTATTTTAATCTTTACAATTGGCATATATCAGGTCTTCCCGCCTGGGGTAACTGGGATTCCGTTGAAAGATTTATGTATAAATCGGGTGGCGGTGTTGATATTGTTGTAAGCGATTTCAGATATGTTGAAGTATGTGATGACAACGGAAAAGTAATATCCGATCATTCCGCTGCAGAATGCGATTTTACATTTATAAAAACAGCAGATTTTGCTGAAAACACACAGGAACTTCAAATCAATAATTCCGCTGAAAATAAGTTTTTGAATAAAATAAAGTGGATTTTCAAGGCATTGATAATGGTTCTGTCAGATCTTCGCAATCTTCCTGAATTAATAAAAGAGTTTGTTTAATTCTTCCGCTATTCACCACGATGCAGTTTTATCCTGTTGCAGATAGTGGTGAGTCGTGTATGTTAAACAGTCCGTTACCGGCTTTTGATAAAACTGCGGTTGCTGAAAATTACAATAATATAACTTGTGTCGGTGTGCGGAGCAATCCGTGCACCGATTTGTATATTTTCTTTACCCTAAAGCTATGTACTGATATCTGCAGTTAATAAAAATATCATTTTGCCGATAACGCACTTTTTTTCATTATTTATTTATGATATAATCTATGATATATAATGGTTTGATTTTATGAGGTGGCAATATGATAAGCTTTAAGCAGAACAACGAAATTACATACGACGACAAGGATTTGATGGAAGAAAACTCCTTCATAGGTGCAGAGGTTGAAAAAACTCCTGTTCCGCTTTTCAGTGAGATAAAGGATAAGCTTCCGCAGCCGATATGGGAAAACCATAAGGATTATATTGACTGCTACTGGAAGGTGTGGGAGATTGCTTTTAAAAATCTCTATCAGCCTAAAGAAGGTACAGGCTTTATAACAAATTATATCGATGCTGCGTTTAACGGCTGTATTTTTATGTGGGACTCTGCATTTATGCTTATGTTCGGAAAATATGCCGACAGAATTTTCAAATTCCAGAAGACCTTTGATAATTTTTATTCTCATCAGCATAAGGACGGATTTATCTGCCGCCAGATTGAAGAGGAGACAGGTAACGACATTTTTGCCCGTCACGACCCTGCGTCAACAGGTCCTGAAGTTATGACATGGTGCGAATGGGAATATTATCTTAATTTCGGTGATAAGGAAAGACTGGAAAGAGTATTCCCTTGCCTTCTGGCATATCACCAGTGGATGCAGGAGCATTTCACCTGGCGTGACGGCACCTATTTCTCATCGGGCTACGGTTGCGGAATGGATAACTGCCCGAGACTTGACGAAAAATATCACGTCTGCTACAGCCACGGCCATATGGTGTGGGTGGATGCCTGTATGCAGGAGCTTAACGCCTGCAACCTGCTCATAAAAATGGCAAAGGAGCTGGGCAGAGAAGAATTTATTCCCGAACTTCAGCAGGAGAGTGAGCACCTCTTTAAGGTAATTAACGAAAAGCTCTGGGACGAAAAAACTCAGTTTTACTATGATCTAAAAAACGATGATACGTTCAACGGCGTCAAGCACATAGGTGCTTTCTGGGCACTGCTTGCAAAATGTGTGCCCGACAGCAGAAAAGAAGCTTTCATCGCACACCTCAACAATGAAAATGAATTTAAGACCGAGCACAGAGTGCCGACACTTTCGAAGGATCATCCCGAATACGATAATCAGGGTGGTTATTGGCGCGGCTCGGTATGGGCACCGACAAACTATATGGTTTTAAAGGGCCTTGACGCTTATAACAGATATGACCTTTCTTATGAAATTGCCTGCACCCACCTTGATGCGGCAGTAAGTGTCTTTAAGGATACGGGAACTGTTTTTGAAAACTATGCACCCGAAAAGAAAGATAATAAATTTATGAAAGGCAATTCATCAATGCCTGACTTCGTTGGTTGGACGGGACTTATTCCGATTTCGGTTATGTTTGAATACGTTTTCGGTATTAAGCCCGATGCGGCAAACCGTAAAATTACCTGGTATGTAAACCGCCTTGAAAAGCACGGAATCGAAAAGTATCCGTTTGGTACTGACGGTGAACTGACACTTATCTGTGAAGAGAGAAACTCACCCGATGAAAAGCCGAATGTAACAGTGAAATCCAATGTGCCTGTTACGGTTGAAATTATATGGGGTGACAATAAAGAAACGGTAGAATTATAATCTGAAACACAGTTGCACAAGAGTATAAATTCGATAAATTATTATGCGATGCAATATGTGATTTATTAAAAAAAGTCAAGATTGATATTGTCTATGACTTAAGATAGTGATAAAATTAAGTTATAAATTATTTGACGGAGGTCATTTGCTATGGATAAGAAACTTAAAATAGGCGTTTTCGGTGCAAGAAGAGGTCGCGGAATTACGCAGGGTCTCACTCTCACCGACAAAGCATATATCAGTGCAGTTTGCGATTACGATGAATCGACTTATGAAAACATCAAGCCGTTTTGCTGTGAAGAAACGAAATTCTATAAGGATTTTGATGAGTTTATCGAGAGCGGAATGGATGCTGTCGTGCTCACAAACTTCTTCCATCAGCACGCAAAATACGCAGTTCTGGCACTTGAAAAAGGTATTCACGTTCTGAGTGAAACAATGCCTGCAGTTACAATGGCTGAATGTGTTCAGATCTGCCGTGCCAGCGAAAAGAGCGGTGCAATCTATATGCTTGCAGAAAACTATGCATACTTTGCAGTTATCAGCAAGCTTACAGAGATTTATCAGAGCGGCACTCTCGGTGAGGCTCTTTACTGCGAGGGTGAATATGTTCATCCTATGAGCCACGAAGAGTATGTACACTATACACCCACAACAACTCACTGGCGTGCACAGATGCCTTCGGGCTTCTATCTGAGCCATTCATTCGCACCCCTTATGAGAGTTACAAACGATATTCCCGTTTCTGTTAACGCAAGAAGCATTTATACAGACGGAATGCGTCAGGAGCGTGAGGGCGAGCCTATCAAGGACGTTGCATCAATTATGCTTTGCACAATGAGCAGAGGTGCAGTTGCAAGAATTACAGGCTGGGCAAAATTCGGCGGCCACGGCAACTGGTACCGTTTTGCCTGTGCAAAGGGCAGCGCAGAAACCGTAAGAGGCGACGGCGGAAAAATCCGAATTGTATATAACGATTGGGAAATTCCCGAAGGTGTTGAGCCCGAAAAGGTTTCAACAGTCGGTTTCCCCTTCGATAAGGATAAGGCAAGCCAGTGCGGACATTCGGGCGGCGATTATTATGTAGCTCACGAGTTCTTAAGCTGTATTCTCGAGGGCAGACAGCCTTATTTCAACGCTTACCGTTCCTGTGCAATGAGTGCGGTAGCAATCCTCGGCTGGCGAAGCAGCCTTCACAACGGTGCAGAGTATAAGATTCCCGATTTCTCAAACGAAGAAGAGAGAAAGCAGTATGAAAACGATAATCTTTCACCCTTCCCCGATGAAAACGGCGTAGCAAATTACCCCTGCACAAAGTATGATGCAGACAAATACCATATTTGATTTTTAGAATATAAATGATTAAGGGCAGACTGTAAAGTCTGCCCTTTAATCATCCTCATCGTCATCAAACGAGTAATCATTCAGTTCATCAAAATCCAGAAATTCGGCTAAAGTCATATTAAACGCTATAGCAATCTTATGAAGCGTTTTTACTCGGGGATTCTTTGTTAACCCTCTTACAATGTTATCAAGTGTTGACTGTTTGACATCACTCATTGTTGCAAGTTTATTTATTGCGATACCTCTTTGTTTACAGAGGCTGCGGATACGCTTTACATAGATTTCAGAGTAATCCATCGAAAGCACCTCATCATAACGATTACCCATTTATGGGTTAATGCTATGATAACTTCAAATCTTGCAAATATTACCCGAATACGGGTTGACTTTTGTAATATATCGCTTGTAAAATACAATTACCCGTTTATGGGTAATATGTTTTGGAGTGATATTATGTCAACCGTAACTTTCTTCGGTCACAGAGATACCCCAAAAGAAACAGAGCCGGCCTTGCGACTGACTCTGACAGACCTTATTGAAAATAAAAATGCAACTTTGTTTTATGTCGGCAACCACGGCAATTTCGATGTTATGGTTCGCCGTCAGCTTGAGAATTTGTCAAAGACTTATCCGATAAAATATTACGTTGTCCTTGCCTATATGCCGAGCAAGAATGATAACCCTGACGAACACTCAATTCTCCCCGAAGGCATAGAAACCGTTCCTAAACGCTTTGCCATAAATTACCGCAACAAATGGATGCTGGGTAAATCCGATATCGTCGTAACCTACGTCACCCGCAACTTCGGCGGTGCATGGGAGTTTAAACAGATGGCGGAGAAGAGCCAAAAGAAAGTGCTCGATTTATTTCATACATAATGTGTTTATACGGTACAGTTCTGTCTTGCTTTTTTCACTCGGGTTTGCTACTATAAACTAAAACAAACAGAAAGCAGGTTTTCCTATGACTATAGTTCAGTGGTTTGAATCCGTGTTGATTATCTTCTCTTTGCTGTTCACATCAATAACAGGATTCTTTAACGGAACAAATAATGATACTCAGTCGCTTCTGGAAAAGACAGACGGTTACATTTACGGAGTCTGCCATCCTGATGAAAATTATGAGCGCATCGATGAGCTTGGTCTTGGTTGGGTGCGTTTTGATATTCCGTACCCGTACAACGCAGACGGCAGCATCAGCACCTCTTATACTCAGTTCAAAGAAAGAGCAAAGGGATACGCCGACCGTGGAATCAAGGTTCTTGCAATCACACCTTACCCGAGATCATATTTTGACATCGGCGGTTTCGACCCGTCAGCTGACGAAAATGCAGAGCGAACAAAAGAAATTGCCGTTTTTCTCTGCAACGATCTGCGTGATATTATAGGCGGAATACAGATAACAAACGAGATGGGTGTTTCCAACTTCACATATCCGCTGACAATGGAGCAGGCGGCAAAGTTTATCGGTGTTCAGGCAGAAGCACTCAGTGAAGTCAAAGGCGACCTGATTATAGGTTACAACTCCGCAGGTGTTATGGAAGAGCTGCACTACCTTATGAAACCTTATCTGCAGTATATGGATTTTGTTGGTGTTGACCTTTACTACGGCACGTGGTACGGCGGCGAGTTGCACGACTATGTTTCTGCAGTCCGCAAGGTAAACCGCATAACTAAAAAGCCGATCATTGTTGCAGAATTTGGTTTTGTCAGTGCAGGAGAGCCGAAAAGTGATGCACAGCGTGCCGAAATCCTTGCCCGTTACGGCTATGATTCCGAAGAAGCGGCACGTGCGGACATTGAGAATTTTGTCGCAAAACTTCCGGCGGAGCTGAAATATCATGTTTATGAGGAGTATCCCGACCCTGCAACTTGGGGCGATGCAGTTTTCGAGGCTATGTATAAGCATTTCTACTGCTTCCTCGATGAAACACTTACAGGTATAACCCATACGCCGGAGGGTCAGGCTGAGTTTTACAGCGAGCTTTTACCTGCTTTGAAAAAGATTGACTGTCTTGCAGGATTTTTCGTTTTCTGTTGGAGGGATTCACCTGCATGCTGGTACTGCGGACAGTCGGACTGCCCCTATGAAACCGCATGGGGAATAACAGATGTCAACGGAAATCCAAAGCCTGCTTTTTATGCAATTAAAGATGCAATGGCTGCTTTTGAAAAATGATTTATTGAAATAACAACACCGCAGTCGGTACGAAAAGTATCAACTGCGGTGTTTTTTATATATCAGTAATTGCTATCTTTATTACACCGTCAAGCTTATTCTCAAAGATTTCGTAGGCTTTTTCTATATCTTTGAGTGCGAAGCGGTGGGTAATCAGCGGAGTTGTGTCAATCTTTCCCTGCTCGATGAGTGAAAGGATTTCGTCGCAGTCGCAGCCGTCAACACCGCCTGTTTTGAAAATCAGATTCTTACCGTACATATCGGGCAGAGGAAGGCTCTGCGGTTTATCGTAAAGTGCAACAACCGTGACAATTGCATTCGGTCTTGCACACTCCCACGCAAGGCGGAAAGTATCTTCTGCACCTGCAACTTCGAGCACAACATCTGCACCGCTGTGGTCGGAATTCTCCAGAACAAAATCCTTGCAGTTTTCAGGCTCGCAAACGAGTACATCGGGATAATGCGACTTCACAAAATCAATGCGGTTCTTGTCCTTTTCGCAGACGATAATTCTCTTCGGCTTTTTGAGCATAACGCAAAGCAGAGTACAGATTCCCGTCGGACCTGCGCCGATAATAAGCACTGTATCATCGGGAGTAATCTCCGAAATGCGTGTTGCCCAGAATCCCGTTGCAAGCACATCGCCGACAAACAAAGCCTGCTCATCTGTAACGGAATCGGGGATTTTGTTAAGCCCCATATCGGCATAAGGCACACGGACAAATTCGGTCTGTCCGCCGTCGATTCTGCAACCGAGCGCCCAACCGCCGTTTTTATCGGTACAGTTATTTACAAAACCTTTCTTGCAGAAGAAGCATTCACCGCAGAAAGTCTCCACATTAACCGTAACCCTGTCGCCGACCTTGACATTCTTGACATCAGCGCCGATACTTTCAACAACACCGACCATCTCGTGACCGACTGTAATGCCCGGTACGGCACGAGGTACAGAACCGTGTTTGATGTGCAAATCGCTCGAGCAGATACTTGAAAGCGTTACTCTCACAACTGCATCACGGCTGTCAATTATCTCAGGCTTCGGCTTGTCCGTAAGCTCAAACTTTCCGTGTTCTTTGTATGTATAAGCTATCATGTTGATTCACCGTTAATTATCAGTTTGTATCTGCAATTTCAAATTTTGTTTTTGCAAAACTCGTTTAATTTTTCTTACATTGACTGAAGGATGATTCTTGAAACTTTGAACAAATCCTTAAAAAATGAAATGAGTTTCTGGAAGAATCCTGCTTTGATAGTTATGTTTTCGTTGTCAGAAATTTCGGATTTTGTTGTATCCTGATAAACGACACCGTTTTCATCAACAAGCTTAACTTCAATTGTCTTTGTTCCGCTTTCAAATTTAACACGGAAGGTTTCGCCTTCACCCTTCTCAATTCCATCAATATACCATACTATAACTGCTTTTTCCGGTACATTTGCAATATCAGCTACAATAGCTGTAAGCTCAAGGGTTTCGCCGTAGTTTATAGTTCTTGAACCGTTATTATTTTTGATAGCAATTGTTACATCAATTGTTCTCTCATAACCACAAGAGCAAATATTTCCATCAATAAAAGAATGGTTTTCTTCTTCGATTTTTGAATCGCAAACGCATTCTTTCCAATGCTTTACCGAATCATACATAGCAGTGTGGTTATGCGGCTTTGTCGGAACAACTTCCTGTTCTATTGTCATATCGTCGCAACGAGAGCAATGTTGACCCTGTGTAAGACCTGTTTCGCTACAAGTAGAATCAACAGCTTCGTCAATTATTATATCGTGTTTGAGTGCTTTCTTTTCGACATAAGTTGTGTAGTCACAAGCTGTACAGTATTCATATGTATCCCAACCGATTTCCGTACAGGTAGGTGATTTAGCATCGACTTTTACAAGAGTATCTTTATGATTGAGAGCAGGAACAACTTCTTGTTCAATTGTCGCAGTATCACATCTCGAACAATGCTGACCTTCAGTAAGACCCGTTTCAGTACAGGTTGCCTCAACTGCTTTGTCAATTACTATATCGTGTTCGAGCAAAGGAAGTTCTTCTGTATATTTATACTCGCAAATACAAGTTCCCTTTTTGTAGCCTTTTTCAGTACAAGTGGACGCTGCACTCTCTTCGATGGTGTCCATAGAATGGATGTGACTGTAATGAATTGTTGCACCTAAAAGATTGTTATTAAAATCGCCACTTTTTATTTCGTTCCATTGTTTTTCAGAGCCCATATAATAGACATCTGTAATATCATAACATCCGTCAAAAGCCGCGTAACCGATGTCGGTTATACTATTAGAAATTATTATAATTTTGAGATTTCCGCAAGAGGCAAACGCATATTGATTGATATATATTACACCGCTAGGTATCATTATCATTACAAGATTATCGCAATCACTAAAAGCTCCGTCTCCAATACTTGTTACGCTATCGGAGATTGTTACATTCTCTAAATTTTCGTGATAATGGAATGCATATTTGCCTATACTTGTTACGCCATCACCGATTATTACGGATTTGATTGCAGACTTGAAACTATACCACGGAACATCCGAATAATTTGGCCAGTTTGTCATCTTACCTGTACCGCTAATAACAAGCTCACTTGTCGATTCATCAAATGACCATATAAGATTATCACCGCATGTTCCGCTGTATGATGCCGCTTCTGCTTCGAAGTTAAAGAAGTTCGTCAAACCAACACCAACAAAACCATTAAGTGGTGCTACACAAAGCAACATCGCAACTATCATAACAACCGCTATCACCTTTTTAAACATTCGTTTCATTTTTAACCTCCGTAAAACAATAATATTCTTTTTAGTTGGCCTTGCTATCGATTCCGCTTTTAGCCATATTCATCTCTGGGTTATATTTCTTTGATATTCCTCAAATCCATTATCGGCAGAATATCTTAAAAAGCGCTCCGTTGTAATAAAGAAAATATTATCAAACACCAGCTCTTTAAAATCAAAATCCGCAATTTGAAATGACAGTATGTCAAGCAATGCTCCGTCTTGTACACACACACATAAATCGACAGATTCGTACATTTCAAAATTTTTTCGCTTATGGGCTTTTTCGTTCTTTTCCGTAGCGCGTTTTTTGATTTCTTTAACTATCTCTTGAATTGAGCCACCGTAATAGCGACGAGGTTTACCGTCTTCATCAAATACCGCTTGTTTAATTTTCCTCTTTGTTGCTTCTTTTTTGCTTTCAGGTGAATTAGGATTATCTATAGTTTTTTCGTACACATACGCATTCATTTCATTTTCAGGAGCAACCAGAACCACTTCCACAGCTCTCTTTCCGTCAGGTGAAACAAGATCAAAATTATCGGTATCTTTGGGTCGGATATATTCGGCATA
The DNA here is from genome assembly GCA_045123695.1 of Acutalibacteraceae bacterium. Taxonomy (GTDB): domain Bacteria; phylum Bacillota; class Clostridia; order Oscillospirales; family Acutalibacteraceae; genus UBA8612. The sequence goes on along the minus strand of JBGVKJ010000054.1, from coordinate 19,656 downwards.
TTTCGAATCAAAAGATTGGGCGATAACCGATATCGCAAATGGTTCTATTTCAGACTTATCATATCTTTTGAACATATTATATAAGCACCCCTTCACAATGATCAACTTCGTGCTGAATTATTTGTGCAGGGAAATCTGTGAAGGTTTTGATACGGGTCTGAAATTCAGCCGTTTGCCACTGCACTTTTATAGTTTTATACCGCTTGCATTTTCGGGGACCTCCGAGCAGAGACAGACAGCCTTCCTCTGTATCATACGGCTCCGATTTTTTTATGATTTCGGGGTTGAACATAACCATATATGTGCCGTCGTTATCAAAAACAATAATGCGTTTATGCACGCCAATCATATTCGCCGCCATACCGACACAGCCGTCTTTATGAGCGGTGAGAGTGTCCAGCAAATCCTGTGCCACCTGCAAATCTTCTTTTGTTGCGACCTCGGATTTAATGCTGAGCAAAATCGGGTCGTGTATGAGTTCTTTTACCATATTAATCCTCGTTTCTTGTTTCTTCCGCTATCCACGCCATAAGAAGATTCACGATTTTTTCTTGCTGAATTTCGGACAAGGCTTTGCCCTGAGGGACTTTATACCATTTTTCAAGGCAGCCTCTGCAGCAGCAGGCACAGGCGTGCTGTGCGACAAATACAGGGTGTCCGCGCATCGGAGTCTGTTTGCCGTCGTTAGGCGGATTGGCAGGTGCAAGACGCGTGCGGATAAAATCCTGCGCGTGTGCTCTGACAATGTCCATACCCTTATCGGCAACATATTCTCTCTCTTTTTCGGACAAGTGAAATCCTGCCCTGAATTTAGAGCCTTTTAATTTCAATAAAGCTTCGTTAATTGTAGGCATAGTAATCAATAAGTTTCCATATCTCTGTTATTACAATCAATTATAGTATAGTGTGATGTGAAAAGCAATACAAAACCACTTCATATCTTTACCGGTATCGGTATTGACTGAAGTGGTTTGAAGTTATGTTATTACCTTTTTATGCTTTTACTCAATAAGCACTGCGGCTTTTACGGATTGGGAGAAGGGGAGCTCGCGGTCGTTACTGCCCATAGTCAGACCGCCCGGGTTAGCTGTTATTGTATTGCCGATGATACTGCCGTGAATATCGAAATCGCCCGAAGAAAGTGCGACGTTTCCTTTGGGTGCATATATTATACCCCACAAATCAAAGCCGCCCTGCTGAGAATAGAGCGTGATATCACCTTTGCGTGAATAGATGGAAAGCGTTCCGCCTGCCTCGTTGTATGTGTGTGTACTGCCGCCGATTTTTATATCGTCTTCAGCTATCATACATCCGCTGAGTGTAATGCCGCTTGAGCCTTGATTTGTTGAAAGCTTGCCGCCGCTGTATATAATACCTTTTATTTTGTATTCACCCTGCCCTGAAAGCAGAAGCTCTTTTTTTCTGTTATAAAGGTTTCCGTTGAGCGTGAACGGACCCGATATATCGGTTGCAGGAGTTTCGTCTGTTGCGTTTTTACCCCAGACGTAAATATTGCCGTTTACGGTAGTGCCTCCGCTTTGTAGTTTTAGCGTATCGTAAACATACATATTACCCTTTACGCTCATCGATACACTGCCTTGTTTATCAAAAACACCTCTGCAATAAACAGGGCCGTTGAAGGTTGTAGGGCCGTTGAGCTTTATGTTGCCGCCGACATAGGTTTCGCAATCGCACTGCAGGCTGTAGTTTGAGCCGCGGGTAAGGTTGCCGCCGGTATAAAAATAATTACCGTAAATCTGCGTGTTACCCTGGAAGGTGGTGTTACCGGCTACATATAAATTACCGCCGACACTGAAAGATTTGTCCCATGTTGTGGTCAGGTTTCCGCCGCAGTACATATTGCCCTTTACATAAACGGGGCACTGCGGATTGAAATCGCCCTCAACATACAAATCACCGTATATAATAAGTACATCGGAAAAATAGCCTGTTGAAAGAGTGCCTGCGCAGTAAGTGTTACCGTTAATTGATATAGCTGAGTTTATTGTTGCGCCTGCAGAATAACGGTTGAGATAAAAGTTGAGTTTGTTTACCGGAGCATAATATTTTTGAAACATTCCTTCGTTTGCAACCGGAGCAACAGCCATAATTGTTGCGTCAAAGTCAGGCATTTGCTGAGCTTTTACATAATCTTCAAGGCGATTTACGGTTACGCTGTATTGGTTATAATCTGCATCCTGAGCTGAAAAAACAGTTCCGGTTATTTTACTGCCGCCACCGTTTGCGTATACATTACCGTTGCCGAAAATGCTGCCGCCGATATTGTAGTGACCGTTTAAGTTGAACTGTGAAGTATCACCGTGGAACATCAGGTACTCAAAATCTATCGCCATATTTTTGTTGACATAGCGTGCTGCAGCTTTGGCATTTATCTGAACGGAGTCGGTATTGAAAAGGCTTGCAAAAACGGTTTTGCATTTTCTTGAATCGGAGACGCGGACTATTTCATCGCTCGGGAATTCAACAACTACGCTGTCGGTTGTAAAGCCGTTTTTTTCAACGTATTCGAGCGCAACTGCTTTTGCGGTCTGCTTATCGGGCATACAGCGTACAGCGGCAAGTGCCGCCGCATCCATTGCACTTTGAAGTTTGCTTTTCTGGTGGTACTTAAGCCCCATATCCGTAACAAGCGAAGCTACAGATAAAAACGCTACAAGGCAAAGTGCCGCAATAACCATTACTGCACCGTTTTCTTCTTTTGCAAAAGATTTAATCCTGTTTCTCAGCATTGCAAGCACTCCCTTCAAAAAGGTAATATCGTTTTATTTTTCCTGCGCAGAATCTATTGACTGTTTCAGCTGTTCTATCTGCTTGTTAAGTTCGCCGAGGGTAAGTTCTGCGCGGTCAACATAGTAGCCGTAAAGTTTAAGCTCTTTCTGCATTGCAAGCTTATCTTTGGCGTGCTCGGTTTCAAGTGAATTTATTTTTTCTGCGTGTTCGAATGCCTTTATTTTGTTTTCGTCCTTAAGGCGGATAATTTCGTCTTCGCTTTCGCTGATTCGTTGACTCAGTACGCTGTTTTTAATTTCAAGTTCAGCAGATTGCTTTTTGATTTTTTCCGTTTCCGCTTGGAGTGTACGGATTTCATCAGCTTGTTTCTCAAGCAGCTTTTTCTTTTCTGCAATGGATTTTTCGTTTGAGATAAGCATTGCTTTGGCTGTCTCGAGCTGTGCAAAAACTGTCTTGTATTCTTCGGCTATATTTTCGTTTTTCTTAATTTTGCTCAGAAGTTCTGCGCTTTCGCGTTTTGATGCTTCAACGGTTGCTTTAAGGTCTGCGTTTTCAGCTTCAAGAGAACGGATTTTTTCCGTATAATCTTTATCAGTTGTGTTGCTTTGGGCTGACTGTAATGAAGCGTTTTCTTTTTCAAGCAGTTCACAGCGCGCTTTGAGTTCGGCAATAATATTTTCGTATTCTTTACTGTCTGCCGCTGTGTCGGGGTTTTCAAGAGAATCAAGTTTTGCCTGACTCTCTTTATATTTTTCGATGTATAGGTTGCGCTCTCTGTTTGAAAGTACAAGTTCTTCTTTGAGCGAAGAAAGCTTTGATTCGTGCATACGCGATTCGGTTTGATATGTATGATTAAGCTCGTTAATGTAGTAAGTTACTTCATCCGGATCGTAGCCGTAAAGCACTTTTTTGAAAAGTGTTTCGTTTTCTCCGCTTTCTTTGCCGCGTGCGGGTGGATTTTTTACTGTACCTTTGGTTTCTTCAATTGCGGTACCTTTTGCGGTTTCGTTTTTATTTTTCTTCATTTTTCATCCCCCACAGTAATTTTGAGTGTGTCGCCTTCGTGTATTCCGAGCTGTGCGGCGGCAAATGCTTTGACTTCAATTACGCTTCTTGCCTGCTTTACCGTTTTGCAGATTTTGCCCGGCTGTATATTGCGTTCTATTTTTACAACCGTATTTGCGTTGTCTAGATATACAACGTCAATTGCAAATTTCATATTCAGCATATGTATCTGATTGCAGGGAGTAATAACCAACGCATAATCGTCAGCTATTGATTTGCGGAACATCAGCCCCCTGAAACGGGTGAAGAAAGAATCTGCAAGTTCTGCATTTTTTGTAACTATTTTATTGTTATTAATAATTATTATCTTTTTCATAAGCATTAAAATGTATCAATTATATTAAGAACTGTCGGACCCATAAGAATTATGAAAACTACGGGGAAGATGAACAGCAGCATCGGCAACAGCATTTTGATAGAAGCCTTCATGCCTTTTTCTTTTGCCTGCTGGCTTCTTTCTGTACGCAGCTGTTCGGACTGTGCACGCATTACGTTGTTAATCGGTATACCGAGCTGTTCTGCCTGAACAAGTGCGGAAGCAAAAGTTTTAAGCTCATCGAGATTTGTTGCGTCGCAAAGATTCTGCAAAGCTTCGCGTCTTGTTCTGCCCATCTGAATTTCGCGGTAAACAATCAGAAGCTCGTCAATAAACGGTCCTTTGAGCTTTTGCGAAACTTTTAAAAGTGCCGCGTCGAAACCGAGACCCGCTTCAATACATACACAAAGCATATCCATTGCGTCGGGCAGCTGTCTTTTGATACCTTTCTGATGGCTTGACACGCGTGAGCGAAGGTACAGCGTAGGCCCCATGATGCCTATCAGTACACCCACCATAATAATAAGCAGGGATATGAGCGCCTGGGTTTTTACCGCCAGTGAAATTACAAGTGTCAGAAAAACAGCGCCGACTAAAAAAGCATACTTTATAAACTGAAAATCGGAAGCTTCCATAAATATGCCGGCATAACGAAGCTGTTTGCCGATAGCTTCAAGTGCCTTTGTTTTACGGGCACTTTTCTTTTGAGGAAGGAGCTTGCTGAATTTGGCGGAAACGCTTTTTATACCCTTGCCGAGAATTCTTTCGTAAAAGGGGAGCTCCAGTTCTTTGAATATGGGCTGACCGAACGAATTGTTGATTCTGTCAATTCTGCTTCGCTTTTTATCCATTCTCTGTCCTGCGGGAGATGCCAGAAGCACTACTAAAATAAACGCAAGGAACGAATAAGCAATAACGAGAAATTCCAAAAAGCTCACCTCCGTATCAATAGTCTATGGTAACTACCTTTCTTATTGCGAAAAATCCGATTACCTCCATTACAACGGAAATTACAAGCATTATGTTGCCTATCTTTGTGGTAAAGAAGGTAGACATATAATCGGGATTTACTACCATCAGCACTGCCGCTATACCTATTGGCAGGGCACCTATAATCAGACCTGACATTCGTCCCTGAGCGGTGATGGAGTTTATTTCGCCTTTGATTTTTATTCTTTCGCGGATTGTGTGGGAAATTGTTGAAAGCATTTCAGAAAGATTACCGCCTGTTGTACGCTGAATAAGTACAGCAGAAACTACAAGCATAAGGTCAGCACTTTTAACGCGGTCGCACATATTGTTGAGCGCTTCTTCCATTGTTGCACCGTAACGGATTTCGTTACAGACTCTGCCGAATTCTATTCCTATCGGCGGCGGCATATCGTTGGCTACGTTTTCCATTACCTGGTTAAATGAAAAACCCGAGCGTAAGCCGTTGCACATCATTATAAGCGTATCGCCAAGCTGTGCTTCAAAGGCTTTTCTGCGTTTATCCTTTTTTATTTTGATGAAAATAATCGGAATAAATGCGCCTATTGCCGCAAGCGTTGCCGAAGGCATAAGACCAAGACGGAACAGTGCTGCGAGTCCTGCCGGCACAAAAGTAAGCACTATCCATATAAGAGTGAATTCTTCGGGCTTCATCATTATATCGGCCAGAATAAGCTCGTTGAAAATCGTATCCATAAGCTTTTTACGCTGTACCGAATGTTTGCCGTTACTGTTAATTGCTCTTTTTAAAATTGAGGATTTGCGTTCTTTTTTCTTTTCCTGAATCTGCAGTGTCAGGCCGCTTTTTTTACTCGCTATTTTATTAACACGTTTTTCAACAGTGCGACGACCTTGTGTTGCCGTACCCATAATGCTGACCCAGAGAAAGAAAGAGAACAGAGCTATTGAAACGGCAAGAATAATTGTACTAATCTGCAAACCATTCATTATTGACCGTCACTCCGTTTCCTTTGATTTTTTCAAGGCATTTCGGTCTTACTCCGGTTGCACGGAACTTGCCCACGAATTTGCCCGATGCATCAACCGTGCCGTCAGTTTCGTAAACAAATATATCCTGCATACTTACTACATCGCCTTCCATACCTATTACTTCGGTTATGGAAGTTATTTTTCTTGTACCGTCTCGCAGACGGCTCTGCTGAACGATAAGGTCAATAGCTGAAGAAATCTGGTCTCTGATAGCTTTGAGCGGCAGTTCCATACCACTCATAAGAACCATTGTTTCAAGTCTTGCCACGGTATCGCGTGGTGAGTTTGCGTGAGTTGTTGTAAGCGAGCCGTCGTGACCTGTGTTCATAGCCTGCAGCATATCAAGCGTTTCTTCCGAACGTACTTCACCGACGATTATTCTGTCGGGTCGCATACGAAGGGCGTTTTTTACAAGATTACGGATTGTAACCGCACCCTTGCCTTCAAGGTTAGCAGGTCTTGCTTCAAGTGTTATTACATGCTCCTGCTTGAGCTGAACTTCCGCAGCGTCTTCGATTGTGACAATACGTTCATCTTCGGGTATGTAAGACGAAAGAACGTTAAGAAGAGTTGTCTTACCCGAACCCGTACCGCCTGCAACAACTATATTCAGCTTACCCTTTACACACGCCTCAAGGAAATGAAGCATATCGGGGTTAAGCGAACCGAACTTTAAAAGCTGCTGTGCCGTTATCGGCTTTTTGCCGAACTTTCTGATTGTCAGCACGGGCCCTATCAGCGATAGGGGAGGGATGATAGCGTTGACACGGGAGCCGTCGGCAAGTCTTGCGTCAACCATGGGGCTTGCTTCGTCAACGTGTCTGCCGACGTTTGAAACGATGCGGTTGATAATGTTCATCAGGTGGTCTTCATCTCTGAACTTGAGGTCGGTAAGCTTAAGTTTACCTTTGTCTTCGATATATATCTTATCCGGGCCGTTTACCATAATTTCACTGATTGACGGATCCTGAATAAGTACTTCGATAGGGCCGTAGCCCATAATGTCGTTAAAAAGATCTGTCGCAACCCTTTCTCTGTCAATACGCGGAATCAGGAAATCGTCTTCATTGACTTTGTCATCAACGATTTTGTACATTGCATCGCGGTCTGTTATTGTCTGACCGCTTTTGTTCATTTCGTCGATAATTGCCAAGTGAATTCTGCGCTTTGTTTCAAGATACGGGTCTTCAACCGTTTCTTCGGTTGCGGCTTTTTCTTTTATTTTTTCAGCTTGCTCAGCTGTGTCGCCTTTTTGTAACGTCAGTTTTTTCTGACCGTCTATTCTGTCAAGAAGTCCCATATCAAAACCTCACATTATTTCTGTTTTTTCGGTAACGAGAAAACTTTCTTCTTCGGCTGAGTATTGTTTACGGGAACTATGCCCGTATGTACTTCAATTATTTTTTGAGCAAGTTCGGATATGCCCTTTGCAAGTGCTGATTTGGGCTGTGCAACCGTTACTGCCATACCTTTGTTTACGCTTGTAAGTGCGGCAGGGTAATCGGCGGGAATCTGTGCAAACATATTCATTCCGAACATTTCAGTGAAATCTTCGGGCTTAATCAGGCTTTTTTCAATTCTGTTCAGCACAAACCTGATTTTATCGCACTGATGAAGCTGATCGAGTATTGTGTAACACACCTTTGCATTGTTTAGTGAAAGAATTTCGTTGTTGTAAACCAAGAAAATTTCTTCGCAGTTTTCACAGGCTGTAATTACTGCATCGTTGAAAGCTGAAGGTAAATCAATAATTATGTATTCGTAATACGGACGCATAATATCAATTATCCTCTCAATATGCGTGGGTGTTACAAACTCGGCGTATTCCGAGCTTTTAGGTGCGCAAAGCACGCTCATACCGCTTGAATGTTCAACGGCAAAACCGTTTATGTTTTCAATCGTTATACCGCCTCTGTCCTGAACGAGGTCAACAATCGAATTCTTTGTGTCCAGGTCGAGTGCCATCGACACATCACCGAACTGTAAATCAAGGTCAAGCAGCATTACTCTTTTGCCTGCTTTGGCAAGGCTTGCGGCAACGCCGATTGCAAGCGTTGTTTTGCCCGTACCGCCTTTGCCGCCGAAAAATCCGAGAGCTTTGCAGCGAACCTTTTTACCTTCGTTTGTATCTAAAATACGCTGCTGTTCAAGCGTGTAAACTGTTTTGATGTTTTCCGAAAAAGCTTCGCTGCTTATTCCGTCAATCGGCAGAACCTTGCGTATACCGTACTGTGCAGCTTTGTTTACAAGGTCAACGGTTATATTGTCGTTTACAAGAATTACTATCAGCCCTTTTGCAACGGCAAGCAAATCCTGAACAAAGCTGAACATCGTATCGGGTACTGCGCCACGGACTGCACAAAGAACAATTTCGGGGTATTTGTTTATTATTTTTGTTTTGCCTTCGGCTGAAAAGCCCGAATAACCGCTGATTGCAAACGCTTCATCGGCTACAAGATTTTTTACCTCAATCCTTAAATCAAGGTCATCTGACAAGACAAGTAAATTCATTTTTTCCATAGCCGTTTCATCTCCGATCAATTATTATTCGGCTGAGGGTGGTGCTGTTGTGATTTCGCCCATGCCTTGGTTAATTTGCGGCTTCTCGTTTCTGTCTGTAATGTCATCTGCAATATTCTGGCTTTCTACAAATGAAACAAGAACTATTCTGTAATCGTTGATTGACATAAGCTTCGGAATCTGATCTTTGGTAAGCGCGAGCGTAAGGACGGAATAGCTTGTTATCTCCGTACCGTTATCCTGCTGGATATTTGCGGTATAGTCGCTGATTTTTATTACCGGAATATTTTCAAGCACAGGCGTTCCGCTTCCCGAAAGTTTATCGTAAATGTTTATACAGTCGTATTCCTTTATGAAATATGCTACGCTGTCTTCAATTTCTACGGTTATTGTGTATGCGTACATTCCGTTTTCAAGCTGGTACGAAAGTCTGCCTTCGGCTGATTTTTCACCTACGGGAATCAGCTTTGCTGCCATAAGCTGTTCGCCTTTGAGAATTTTCATACCTGCCATATAGCCGACTACATCGGCGGTTTTGCTTACCGTGCCGTAGGAAACACCTGAAGCCGGCATTGTTACTTCCTGAAACATATCGGCTGTAAGTATTGTGTTTTCATCTATATCCTGAAGCGCAATCAGAACAACTGCTTCATCAACACCTGTTACGATTTTGCTTGTTTTCAGCTCATTTGCAAAAAAGTATGTTGCAAGGCCTGCAGCCAGAGCGATCACAACCGCTATAAGATAAATTTTTTTCATAACTGACAGTCACCTTTCCCGGGTGTGTTCGGATTTTTTCCGATACCCCCTATGATTCTACTTTCATTGTTACCGTTGAGGTCAATGTTTTTTCTTCCCCCAGTATGGTGCTCAGCACCGGAGTGAAGAATGAAATTTCAGCCTGCATATCGACTGTTACATCTCCTGATGTAGGATCTGAAGGCGATGAATATGTAACCTTGATATTCACACCATCGTTTGAAAAAACTGTTGTTGAATTGTTTTCTATGTGGCTTATGATGTTTTGTACATCTGCGTTTTCATCGGTGTGAACTACGGCATATCTTGCGCCCTCACGGCAGGCATTGTTGAGCGAAAGCTGATTATAGAACAGCCAGCCGAAATCAATGATGCCGCACAGGATAAGAAGAAAAATCGGAAGAATCAGCGCAAATTCAACCATTGACTGGCCATCCTCGCGCTTAAACTTCCTTAACCTTTTCTTCATTTTCCGTCACCTCCACCTTTTTAAGTATTAAAGGGTAAGCTCGCTCAGCGAGCGAACTTACCCTTAACGAGTTACTTTTTATGTTTTACAAGGAGTTAATAGGATTTAAGTTTAACTTATGTACCTGAGGCTGCTGCTGTTGCGCCTTCTTTGCCGATATCGTCAATGCTGTCATTGACCTGATCGAACAGATCACGTACCTTCGGACCGAGTGCTACAAGAGCAACGATAACAACAATTGCGATAAGACCTATAATAAGACCGTACTCTACCATGCCCTGACCTTCTTCGTCTTTAAACCATTTTCTCAACATAACTTTTTCCTCCTTAAAATATAATTGAGTTTTTACTTTAACGTTTGTGTTGAATTTGTTTGTTTTTTTTCTGGTTTCAGTTTGACGTTCTTACTTTAAAGGTTTTCATAAGGTTTAATTGTACGGGTTTTTAATCTCAGGTACCTGAAGCTGCTGTTGCGCCTTCCTTGCCGATATCGTCAATACTGTCATTGACCTGATCGAACATATCGCGGATCTTCGGACCGAGTGCTACAAGAGCAACGATAACAACGATTGCGATGAGACCGATGATGAGGCCGTACTCAACCATGCCCTGGCCTTCTTCGTCTTTGAACCATTTTCTTAACATAATGCTTACCTCCATTTTAAAATTTTTTTATTTTACCCTTATACCGAGGGCTAATTCCTGATTTAGAAGAGCGATGAGAAAACCTGCTGTGAAAGTTCGCCGAACAGCGGGAAGAGAACCGTTACCACTGCACCGAGTGAAAGGTAGGGGCCCATGGGAACCGAAGTTTTAAGCGAACCCTTTTTGGTTGCTACCAGGTATACCAGGTAGATAAGTAAGCCGACTGCCATTATCAGTGCTGCCTGAAGGTATCCGAAAGCACCCAGACAGTAGCCGATTGCCGCGCTATATTTTACATCTCCCGTTCCTATCGGTATGCCTATAAGCATCGGCAGCTGATAGAGAATGAAGCCTGCCGCAAGACCTATAAGTGAGGGAATCAGTACTTCCTTAACCGGGGATCCTGTTACGATTGCGTAGACGATTGCGACGGTTCGGATTATCAGAAGAGCAAGTACAGAAGAATTAGGTATCTTTTTGATATCCAGGTCTACAATGCCGATTGAAATTGCTATTGATATGTAAGCAACCGCTTCGAGTCTTGCAGCCGTTTCGCTGTACCTCAGAAAAGTTACCGCAAACAGAACTCCCGAGATCAGCACCCAGGTGACTATCAGAGCAATGTTTTTTACCGCTTCGATTTTTGAGGTTTCCTGTGTGCGTCGTTTAATCTGGAAAATTGCTATCCGATTAAAGGCCAGTGCCGCGAGTGTGCCGAGCGCTCCACCATAAATTGTTTCAACCATCAGCTTTCACCTCCCGGTTTTGTTCGGAAGCTTGTCGCTTCCTCTTTGCAACTTAATGGTACACCTGCCGATTATCAAAGTCAAACAATAGTTTTTCACAATGTGGAAAACTATTGGTGAAATTGCACAATGCACAAATAGTGGGGTTTTTAGCGTAAAAACGCTGTTTTGCACACAATCCTTCTTATTACAAATATTTTTAAAATAAAAGCCGTTAAATGCAAGAAAAATTGCAATTTTCTTCTCTCTTTTGCACAAAAGAAAATTTATGATTGAATATACACTGAAATATGCATTTTTTACGCAAATTTCGTATATTTAATCGCATATCAAGCAAAACAAGCCTCTGTTATTGCATAAAGTTTAGAATTTGTTTAGAATTGGTTTATGAACATTTTATAGATTCAGCTTGCATTTGTCGCATAAACGCTGTATAATAAAAATGCAATCAGCGTTGAAACGACAATTATACAGCGTGAGGTGCTAAAATATGAACAAATTAACCGTTCAGCAAGCCGCAGAAAAGTGGAATATATCCGTAAGGAGGGTGCAGGATTACTGCAGACTCGGCAAAATACCCGGTGCAGAGCGTATCGGTTCAAACTGGATTATACCTGCAGATGCAATCAGACCCGTTGACGGCAGAAGCAAAACCGCAAAGCTCGAAGCACAGCGCGATATACCTATGCCGCGTAAAAGTCCTTTCCTCGATATGACAGACCTTTATTCTGAGCCCGGCACGGCAAACAAGTGCATATTTGCCCTTTCAAGTAACCCTGAGGCTCAGGCGCTTTTTTCTGCGGAAATAGCTTACAGACGCGGCGAAATTGACAGTGTATACAGTTATGTACAGTACTTTTTTGATAAGCATTCGGGTCTGTATTCGGTTATCGGCAGCGGTATGCTCCTTGCACTGTGTGCAATGTGGACGGGTGATATCAATATGTGGCGACGTGCAAGAAAGCATATATGCGAAGCACCTGTAAAGAACAGCACCGAGCGCGACATTCTTGCACTTTCACTTGCTGCAACTGACAGTGCAATTCGTGCAACGGAAGACTTCCCCGAATGGTTTAAAAGAGGTTGCTTTGAAAGCCTTCCCGCTGATGCTCACCCTGCGGCTATGGTATATTATCTTAAATACCTTATTGTTTACGCACAAGAGCTTGCAACAGGTGAGCTGAAATTACAGAACATACGCGGTCTCGGCTTGATGAGGTGTGTACCGTATATTGCCGAGCCTATGATAACCGCCGCACAGAGTGACGGTTACCTGATTCCTGAAATATACTTGCGCCTTATGTGTGCAATCGCATGCCAGCAGTGCGGTGATACCGAAAGGGCAACATATCATCTCGACAAAGCTATAAAATACTGCCTTGCAGACGATTTGTTTGGCCTGCTTGCAGAGCACCGCAGACAGCTTGGCAAAATTCTTGATGAAAGGCTTGCAATTGTTGACCCGTACGCTGTAAAGCGAGTGAAGGATTTGCATAAACGCCTGCAGACAGGTTGGACGATTATTCATAATTCAATTCTTGAAAGAACGGTTAACGTGGCACTTACTCTGCGTGAACGTGAAATAGCCCGCCTTGCAGTATTCGGACTTACAGACAAGCAGATAGCAAATCAGCTTGATATGCCCGAATCGCAGGTGAAAAGTATGCTCAAATCCGCAAAAGAAAAGACCGGAGTCGATAAACGCTCCGATCTGGCAATGTATATTTGATTTTTATAAAATGAGAAACAGATTTAATAAGTAAAAAAAACCGCCTCATCGGTACACTGTATCGGTGAAGCGGTTTTTATATGTAGTTTACGGTTTTTCCTTGGTAAGTTTAGCTTTTTCAAAAAGCATAACGATTACGGGTATAAGCACTATCTGGATAACAATTCCCGGCAGTGCGTTGGCAACAGCGCCTGCCCAGAATACGGAAAAGCTGAACTTTGTTGCATCAAGACCCATACAGCAGAACTGAACGGCACCCCATACGAGTCTGCCTGCAATCAATGACAGCACAAGAGAAATATAAATGTTAATCTTCTTTTTGGGGAATGTGCGGTATAAAACACCTGACATAAGCCCGTAAACAGCCAGCTCAAATGCCATAGCGAAAGCGTTAGGGAATAAAAGCGGCATACCGAGTGTGAATGAGCGTAACAGAGGTGCTGCGGCACCTACAACTAATCCCAAAGGGCCGCCGCAGAAATATCCGCATAGAATTACGGGGATATGCATAGGGCACAGCATTGCACCTACCTGAGGAATCTGCCCTGTCAAAAACGGCATTACATAAGCAAGGGCGAGAAACATTGCCGCTAATACGATATTGAAAGTTGTGTTTTGTTTTTTCATCAGAAATCCTTCCTTTTTGAGATTGTCTTATTTTTAAGCGCTTTCAAAGTAACAACCGTTGCTATGATTACTCCGAGGCCTACGGCAAGGAGCACAAACGGTGTGATGGCAAACGTTGTTGCGGAGGCGATATAACCGTATGCAAACTGAATTGCAAAGCCGATGCCGTATGCACCGCTCATATGGTAGCCCGTAATATCTGCCGAGTAGTCTGCACCGAATCTTGACGGCACACTGTGGAGCACACTCGGGAATACAGGGCCGTAGCCCATGCCGATTAAAAGCAGACCGACAAGTGCGGTTTTGCCTATAGGCAGCAGAAGAACAACCATACCGACTGCCGCAAGTGTCATACCGCCGATTACAAGTGAGTTGTCCGAGAGCTTTTCGGAAAGGAAGCCTGCAACGATTCGGCTTACCATAATTCCGCCGAAATACAGCGAAATCCATTTTGCTGCTTCGTCGGGTGAAACGGCAAGAACGTTTACCGCATAGGTTGCACCCCATGTGCCTATGGTGAATTCGCCTGCACAGTAAAGCCCGAGCGAGAGGATACTCGTTACCATTCCCTTTTCTTTAAGCAAATCAAAAAAGCTTTTCTTGGGTAAATCTTTTTGTGCTTCTTCTTTTGCTGCCTTCGGTTTAACATTCCACTTTTTGAGTGAGAGAAGAATTATCAGAGCAATCGCAAACTGAAAAAATGCAATAACTCTGTATCCGTTTCGCCAGGTGCCGTTACCGCCGAGAAATGCAGACATTACTATCGGGCTGATTGTAACACCGAGACCCCAACAGCAGTGAAGCCAGTTCATGTGTTTTGCCTTGTAGTGGAGCGAAACAAAATTGTTAAGACCCGTATCAATCGCACCTGCGCCGTAACCCATAATGACGGTGCAAATCATCATCACAACTATATTCGGTGAAAAACTGATACCGATAAGACCGAGTGCGGTGAGCAGAGTTGAAAAAAACGTTACTCTGCCTGTGCCGAATTTTCGCAGTAAAGGGCCTGCAATAAATGCAACACCGCCGGTACAGATGCCGGTTATTATGCTGTAAACGGATGCAAAATTCTCAGGTGTGCCGAATTCGATATGAACAACGGGCCACGAAACACCGAAAAGTGAATCGGGAAACCCGAGCGAAACAAAAGCTATGTAGATAACAATAAGTAATGCTGTCATAGAATTCTCCGTTAAAACTATAATACATATTATTGTAGCACAAACAAATAAAGTTATCAACAAGCATAACGGAGAGTGTTATCGCTTCATCTGCTTGATTTTCGATTTCCTTTTTGGTAAGATATTTTTACAGACAGCATTATGGAGTGATATTTATGATAAATTCAGTTGTTGCGTTTTTTACCGCAATCGTTACCTTTTTCAGCGGTTGTTTTTCGGGCTTTGTTGATGCGGTGTTTTTTCCCGAACCACCGCAGACCGAATCCGTTGAGTTTGCAAAAAAATTAGGTAACGGATGGAATCTCGGAAACGCTCTCGATGCCTGTGAAATGGGTTCAGATGAAAAATTGGGTCTTGAAAGTGAAACCTGTTGGGGCAACCCCTACACAACAAAAGAAATGATAGAAGCCGTAAAAAATGCGGGCTTCAGTACTGTCAGAATTCCGATAACGTGGGCACAACACCTTGACGAGAATTATGTGATTGACGAAGCGTGGCTTGCCCGTGTAAAACAGATTGTTGATTGGGTGCTCGAGTGCGAAATGTACGCAATAATAAACGTTCATCACGATGATACCTTCTGGCTTGTTACGGATAAAGCGCACGAAGAAAACGCAACGGCGGTACTCACTGCAATCTGGTCGCAGGTAAGCGAGTATTTCAGGGAATATGATGAAAGGCTCATTTTTGAAACGATGAACGAGCCGAGAGTTATAGGCGCTGAAACCGAATGGAGCGGAATCCCCGAGCATTACGAGGTTGTCAACAATCTCAACCTTGCGGCACTCAAAGCAATCCGTGAAAGCGGCGGCAAAAACGAAAGCCGCTTCGTTTCAATCGCAACCTATGCGGCACGCTGTGAAACCGAACCCGTTTGTGCGCTCAAGTTACCCGATGATCCTCACGTTCTTGTTTCAATACACTGCTACTACGGAACAGCACACAGAAGCGAATTCCTTGACTGCGAAAACAAGCTCACCTTGCGTGAAAAATATGAAATGTATAAAATCTTCAAAGACATTTATAAGATTGTAATCAATAAGGGTTACGGTGTTGTGCTTGGCGAATTCGGCTGGACAGACAGAGTCAACCTCGATAATCTCGCCGAAAGAGCGGAGTATTTCATCAGCACCGCAAACAAATTCGGCATCCCCTGCATCGTGTGGGATAACGGCTCCGATTTCAGACTTTTTGACAGAACAACCCATACCCTCGAATTTCCCGATTACATAAAACCGTGAGATATAAAAATCTATAAACACCAAACGAACTCCGTTTTTCGAGCAATCGGCAAACGGAGTTTTTGTGTAAATTGCTTTGTCTGCAAACTCTTTTATTCGGCAGTTGTTTGTGGTATAA
This sequence comes from Acutalibacteraceae bacterium, assembly GCA_045123695.1. Taxonomy (GTDB): domain Bacteria; phylum Bacillota; class Clostridia; order Oscillospirales; family Acutalibacteraceae; genus UBA8612. The sequence continues at coordinate 3,506 of JBGVKJ010000054.1, read as the reverse complement.
TCTGCTATATACCAACCTAACGGAGAATAATATGAACAAAATCATAGAAATAAAAGATTTTAACGCGCCTGAGCTGGACGTATATGCAAGGCTCAGCGAGGTTCAGCTGCTTAATCGGGAGTTTCCCGAAAAAGGCTTGTTTATTGCAGAAAGCCCGAAGGTTATTGAGCGTGCTCTTGATGCTGGGTACGAGCCTGTTTCGTGTCTGATGGAGAAAAGGCATATTGAGGGTGAGGGCAGACCGATTCTTGAAAGAATAGGGGACGTCCCCGTGTTTTGTGCGGAGTTTGATGTTCTGACTCAGCTTACGGGCTTCAAGCTTACACGAGGTATGCTGTGTGCAATGAAACGCAAGCCTTTGCCCGATGTAAAAAAGCTGTGCGAAAACAAGAGCAGAATAGTTGTTCTTGACAGGGTTATGAATCCCACAAACGTAGGTGCAATAATCCGCTCGGCGGCGGCACTGGGTATGGATGCGGTGCTTCTAACTCCCGGTTGCTCTGACCCGTTGTACAGACGTGCTGCAAGAGTAAGTATGGGCACGGTGTTTCAGATTGATTGGACATTTTTAACCGATGACAGACTTGACGAAATAAAGACTTTCGGCTACAAAACCGTAGCGATGGCACTTAAGGATAATTCACTTTCTGTTGATGACCCGAGGCTGACAGCCGAAAAGAAGCTCGCCGTAATTATGGGCACAGAGGGCGACGGGCTTGCCGATAATACTATAGCCGACTGCGATTTCACCGTAAAAATACCGATGTACCACGGAGTTGATTCATTGAATGTTGCTGCCGCTTCAGCAGTGGCATTTTATCAGCTTGGTAAAAAATAAAGTGGTTAATGACAGGAGAGATACCTATGCAGGTTATTCAGACAATTATTTCATATCTGGTAATAGCGGCAGGCTTTATTACTTCACTGTTTTCGTGGGGCACGCCCAGCCTTGTACCGTATACAAACGATTATGAGATTCCCGAAACCATTCCCGAATACAGCGTTATTCCTACTGAGGAGAAAACCGACTGGACTGCAAAATGGATATGGGATAAGAAAAACCTGATGGCAGAAAACGTCTGGATGTGTTTGAGTAAAAAAGTTAATATCGGGAAGAAACCCGAAGAGCTTATTGCACACATTTCTGCGGATTCGAAATATTGGCTTTACATAAACGGTGAACCTGTCGTATTTGAAGGCAATGTTAAACGAGGCCCCGAAAAAGACGGCGGTTATTATGACAGCATAGATATTTCACCTTTTCTCAAAGAGGGTGAAAACTCGATTTGCGCGTTAGTCTGGTATTGGGATGATGAAACAAGCTACTCATACTGCGGAAGCGGTCAGGGCGGTTTCCTTTTTGAAGCGGTAAACGCTGATATAAATATAATTTCCGACCAAAGCTGGAAGGTTAAAAGGCATTCTGCTTATATCGACAGCGCTCTGTATCCGCCTAATTACAGAATTGCCGAATACAGCATTTATTTCGATGCAAGGAAAGATATCGGTGACTGGACAAGTGCGGATTATGACACCTCCTCCTGGGAGAATGCAACCGAATATGCATCAGGCGGTGAAGGTGCTTACGGCAGGCTTTATCCGCGAGGAATACCCTTTCTCAAAGATTACGGACTTAAAAATTATGAGAATTCAAAGAATCACGAAAACTATACGGTAAAAAATCCTTTCGGTGAGAAAATTACCGTTGATATACCGTATAATGCGCAGCTTACTCCCTATCTTAAAGTCATAGCTCCTGCAGGTAAAAAAATCCGTATAACAACGGAAAACACCTTAATCGGTGCGGTTTCTGCTACCTATGTAACCAAAGAAGGTGAGCAGGAGTTTGAAGCTTTGGGCTGGGTTAACGGTGAGCATATTACTTACACTATACCTTACGGTGTTACGGTTGTTTCACTTATGTACCGCGAAACGGGATACGACAGCGATTTCTGCGGCGATTTTAAATGCGATGACGAATTCCTGAATTCACTTTGGCAAAAATCTCTTCGCACCCTCTACGTTACAATGCGTGACAGCTTTATGGATTGCCCCGACAGAGAAAGAGCGCAGTGGTGGGGCGATGTCACAAGCGAAATGTTTATGACAATGTACTCTATGGACAGCAATTCCTATCTGCTTTATCAGAAGGGTGTAGAGGCAATGCTTTCGCATATTGACGATACAAAAGTACTGCAGACGGTTGTACCTATAAACGGTGATTATTTTGAGCTTCCCGTACAGCAGCTTGCAGGAATCGTGGGCTTTTTGACTTACTATGAATACACGGGAGATACCGCTTTTCTCGAAAAGGTTTACGATGCTTCACTCGATTATCTGAAGCTTTGGAAAATCGGCGAAAACAATCTTGTTGTACACCGTCCGGGCTCATGGGATTGGGCTGACTGGGGCAGTAAGGCAGATATGACGGCAATTGAAAACGCCTGGTTTTATTACGCTCTTTCTGCTGTGGAAGAAATGGCGGATATTCTCGGAAAAGAAGAGGATATTGCATTTATTGCCGAGAGAAAAGCCGCTGTTGAAGAGGGATATAAGGCTCTGTGGACAGAAGAGGGCTACAAGAGCAAAGACGTAAGAAAGCCCGATGACAGAGCGAATGCGCTTGCGGTTTTGTCGGGTCTTGCGAAAGAAGAGCAGTACTCCGTAATAACAAACGTACTTACAACAACCCAAAACTCAAGCCCGTATATGGAGTATTATGTGCTCGAAGCTCTGTGCAAAATGGGTGAGTACGAAGCCGCAAAAGACAGAATCAAGGACAGATACGCCGATATGATGGGCGAGGATTATTCTACGCTCTGGGAATTCTGGGATTCGTGGCGAGGCACGAAAAATCACGCGTGGAGTGGCGGACCGCTTGTTATAATGAGCAAGCATTTTGCAGGTATAACACCGATTGAAGCAGGCTACGAAAAGGTCGAAATCAAGCCGCAGTACGCACTCTCCGACAGTATGAGCTGTACCGTACCGAGCGTAAAAGGTCTGATTACTCTTGATTACGAAAAAACGCAGGAGAATTATACCGTAAACCTTACTCTTCCGCAGGGAATGAAAGCTGTTTTGTATGTGCCGAAGGGTGCTGATGTAAATATCAATTCACAGCCTTCCTCTTATAACAGCGATGTTGAGATTGTTGAAATGTGAATCTGGCGTAATCCATAACAAATGAATAAGAACATCTGTCCCGTACGAACCTTTAATTTTAAGCGGAATTACCGCTGGGAACAAAGCCACCAAATGGAGTTTACATATGAAGTGACTCTGGTGGTGTAAGCTTTATCTGTTAATACTTTATAGACAACAAAACCTCCAAGCGAAGCTTTTAAAGCTATTGCTTGGAGGTCGTTTTGTTTGCAACAAAGGCAACCCCTGGCTATGCCAGGGGGGAAGGAAAGCTTTTAGCGAGGGGAGAAGTAGACAAGAAAAAAGCTCCTTGATATATTAGAAGTGGTTTGCCGACCACACAACTAAAATAACAAGGAGAT
>JBGVKJ010000053.1:0-3532 GCA_045123695.1 Acutalibacteraceae bacterium | reverse complement strand
ACATAGTAGGCTATTTCAAGACCGAGAACGAAGCACGCGAAGCATTAGCAGAATATACCGATTATCTGAGCACCATCACACACGCGATAAAACACGAAGAAATTGCAGTAGTATCGAGAGGAGCATGACAACAACACGGGCGGGAAACCGCCCCACAACCTGAAAGGGGAACATAAATGAGCAAGACAAGCGCAGCGGTAAAGAATCGCTACAACACCAAAGCCTACGACCGTATAATAATATCAGTACCAAAGGGCAAGCGTGAGGTCTACAAAGCCCACGCGGCAAGCAAAGGGATGTCCCTGGCGGGGCTGATAAAAGAGCTATTAGAAGCCGACATAGCACATATTAGTCATGAAAACTAGTCATGAAATCAAAAACACCGCAGAATACAAAGGTTTTAAGACGTTTTACAGGGGTTTGAATCCCCCAACGCTATGCGTGCAACCGTCTCGGCGGGGCTGTATTCCTTCATTTTTTACCTCTTGTATTATGTCATAAATATAACAGTGTTATTTTGTATATGTATACAAAGTTCGGATTTATCCCAAAAAAAACATAAAACATATTGACATTATGGGCGAATAGATGTATAATATAGTTAGTTAAAACATAGCATAAACTAAAACACCCTCGTAATTATGTGTATAAACATAATCGCGAAGTCGCATAGTATAGTAATTTTCGGGATAATCTTATTATACTATATATTTTTTTGCAATGTCAATTAACTTATTACATAAAAATGGGAGGTGAATTATGGATATTATGACATTATCCCTCGGACATCGTATCCGATTTTTGAGGGAAAACAAGGGCATCAGTCAGAAAGATTTCGCCGCAAAGTGTAATGTATCACCTGCGGCGGCTAGCAAGTGGGAGCTGAACCTCAGCAATCCGACAAAGAACAATCTCTTACAGATTGCAAGGATTCTCGGCATGACCTACGAGGAATTGACAGGGGAAAAGGAGTGAACGCATTGAACGAAATAATAGTGTTTGCATCGGGGAGCTGGTGACAATGGCAAGACGTAAACAGACCCGAGCCGACAAGATACGGCGGGAGCTGAAAGCGGCGCAAGGGCTTACACAAGAGCAGGTCGCAAGCGTCTTCGGGGTATCGCAAGCTGTTATATCGCATTGGTATGCGGACTTCGACAACCTCAAGCACGGCAAGGCGCGGCAGCTCTGCCGAGTCCTCGGTCTGACGGTTGCGGAACTGGACGAGATCGAGTAATCGAGTAAAGGAGTGAATAAGGTGAACAAAAAGCAAAAACAGGACATTGAGCTGGGGATTGCTACGGCTATAACGCTGGCGTTTATGAGCATACTTACATACGCGCTTTTAGCCGAGAATCACGCACTCGCTTTGTGGGATACGGCGGTGTTCATCTGCCTGCTGTATATCTGCAAACAGGCTGACAGGCAGGAAAAAGCGGAACTTCGCCACCGCAGAGCGCGGGCTGAGATGATGCAGAAGAGCCTCGACGAGCTGGAGCAGTGGCGGGAACAGAGGGAGGCGGACTGATGGGTGATGACCTGCGTGAATGGTACAAAAAGCACGGGATATGTCCACAATGCGGTCAAAGAAATGGTTTCAACGGTGGTGTGCTATGCTTCGAGTGCAGGGGAAAGGTTCAGCAGAACAATATCAAATATCAATCCGAGCCCGAACGTGTGAGAAGATATAATCAACATCAAAATGCACAGAAAAAGAAACAGTATTATGAGCGTAAAGCGGCAGGGTTGTGCACTTGCTGCGGAAAGCGCGGTCAAGAGAAAGGTCAGCTATGTTTCTCCTGCTGGCGCAAGCGGCAGCGGCGGCGCGAAAAGGATAAAGCAGACAAGCTCAGACGCGGAATGCATTTCAAAGACCGCATAGAGCGAGGAGTATGCATGTATTGTCAAAAACCTACAGTTCCCGGGAAATGTTTTTGCGAGGAGCATTTATATCAACGTCAGCAGGTCTTTGAAAAGTGCAAAGCTAAAATGTCAGAAAGATGGCGTAATGAAATCCAAACCGATTGGGAGCTTGCAAAAGCTTTACACAAAAAGAGAGCAGGTGAAAATAATGGAATGTAAATTCTGTGGCAAAGAAATAGGTGCGGCAAAATACTTCAGTCAGAAAAATGGTTCCTGTTCTGAATGTACTAATACTTGCATGAAGAAGTGCCCTGATTCTTCGAGTGTTTTAGGCTGGCACTATGAGCCTTGCGTGTCCTGTGAGAACAATCCCTATCGCACACGGCATATCTGGAACGGAAAGGAGTGGGTAAAGAGTGATAGATATTGAGGGCTTTCGTAATTACTTGTATGAAGAAGAGCTGTCAAAGAACACGATAGACGCATACATTACGGGCGTAAAAAAATACACAGAGTTATTTGACGAAGTTACAAAGCCTAATTTGATCGAGTTTAAGCGGCACCTTTCCGAACGTATGAAGCCGAAAACGGTAAATTTGAGGCTTCGGGCGATGGTCGCATACTGTGAATTCATCGGTCAGCCTATGACTATCAAAACTATTAAGGAGCCGAAGAAAACGCATATAGACAACGTAATCACTGTTGAGCAGTATGAACGTCTCATGCACGGGCTGAAAACAGACTATAAGGAATACCAATACTTCAATATCCTGTTGCTGGCGAAGACCGGAATGCGTATCTCGGAAGCTCTGAGAGTGACTAAGAAGGATATACAGAACGGTAAGGTAACAATGCCGACCAAAGCACATATCAGAACCATATATTTTCCGAAATCGTTGCAGGACGAAATGAGAGATTATCTTACAAATTTCGGAGACGATGACAGAGTGATGATAAACCGCAGCGGCAAGCCGATAACTTCCAGAGGGGTAGCTGAAAGTCTTCACCGCTTTGCCAAGCGATATGACATACCTACTGAGAACGCACATCCGCACTCATTCAGACACTTTTTTGCGATAGAGTTTCTAAAGAGAAACAATAATATTGCCCTGCTTGCAGATCTGTTGGGACACGGCAGCGTGAATGTCACGCAGATTTATCTTCGGCAGTCACAGGAAGAGCAGGAGCGGGCAATAGACAAGGCGGTGAATTGGTGATGGCAAAATGGGAAGATACAGTAAAGTTTTGCAACGAGCATTACGAAAACTGCTATAATTGCCCCATAAGAGGTGCTTGCTGGGAAGAACGCAGAGACAAGAGAGCAGGAGGGAGAAGCTCCCAGGAATACAAGAGTGATATGATAAAGGCATTTGAAAACTATATCAGGGAGGATGAATGATGAAATATATTAGTATGGACGATATCGTTGATATATGTCAAGCTAACATAACCCCGCTGAAAGCGAACAGGCAAGGTGTTGCAGTATCAGCGCTGCGAAGAGTGATAGAAGCAGCGAAAGAATATGCTGTCGAAGCCGAACCCGTTAAGCATAGTCATTGGTTCTATCCGTTTTCGGAGTTAGACATTAACCGTTGCTGGGAGTGCGGCATGCAAGTACAGGATAAAATCAATAATGTGCGTGAGACGTTTAAATATTGCCCCAACTGTG
>JBGVKJ010000052.1:0-5680 GCA_045123695.1 Acutalibacteraceae bacterium | reverse complement strand
TTTACCTGAGCCAACGACTTGCCAAAACGTGTATTGATCTGTGCCAATTCTTTATACTTGACGCCGTTTGCTTGGACAGTAATAACGTTACCAGTAATGGATTCTATTCGATTATACACTTTGTTCACGTTTAGTCACCGTCCTTTAATAGTTTTTCGACCATTGCTGCCAATTTACCGTCACCCTGACGATACAATGCATCAATCTCGGTTTCTGCTTTTTTGAATGCTTCACTCTCAAACTCAGTATAGTTCCAGTCAATAAATTTCTGACGCATATGGTTAAAGAAACTACGTGCGTCGTCTTTGTTTCCGACAGCGTAACTGCTGCCCAGAACATATACCAACTTATCGGTAACATAGCGTTGACGCAATCTTCCACAGTTTGCCTCAACCAAGTCGAAGGAGTTCTGTTGCAGATAAACAGCATCGAGCATTTCGGATTTTAAATAGGTAATGTAATCTAAAAGGGTAGTACCTTCTTCACCGACAACCTTCATCATAGAGCCGATCTCGTCACCTTGATGAAGAATGCCTTTACAAAACTCCAATTTTTTGCTGTCAATAACGCTGTTATATTTAGACCAAGAGATAAGCGGGTCAATGGCAGGATACTTTCTTGCATCCGAACGTTCACGGGAAAGACCGTGGAATGCACCAACAACCTTTAAGGTTGCCTGTGTTACAGGTTCTTCAAAGTTGCCGCCCGCGGGGGATACGGTACCGCCGATAGTAACGGAACCAGTACTGCCGTCAGGTAAACGGACATAGCCTGCTCTTTCGTAAAATGCCGCAATATAGGATTCCAGGTATGCAGGGAAAGCCTCTTCACCGGGAATTTCTTCAAGTCTGCCTGACATTTCACGCATCGCTTGTGCCCAGCGAGATGTTGAATCAGCCAACATAAGAACATGAAGTCCCATTTGGCGATAGTACTCAGCAAGTGTTACCGCAGTATAAACCGAAGCTTCACGGGATGCAACGGGCATAGAGGAGGTGTTACATATAATAATGGTACGCTCCATAAGTGAACGCCCTGTTTTGGGGTCAGTCAGTTCGGGAAACTCAGTAAGAGTTTCAACAACTTCACCTGCGCGCTCACCGCAAGCGGCGATAATAACAATATCGACATCCGCATATTTTGATGTGGTATGTTGCAATACCGTTTTACCTGCGCCAAACGGTCCGGGAGTACAATAAGTTCCACCCTTTGCTACGGGAAAGAAGGAGTCAATAAGACGCACCTTGGTTTCCATTGTTTCGCCAGGTGCCAATCTCTCACTATAACATTTTACCGCACGTTTAACAGGCCACTTAAACGACATAGATACGGGTATTTCGCGGCCTCGTTCATCGGTTAAAACCGCAATCGTTTCTTTAACGGTATATTCGCCCTTATCGGCAATGGATTTTATCGTATAGTTTCCAAGCAGATAAAAGGGAACAAAAATTTTATGTATAAACGGGCCTTCGGGAACTGTGCCGATATATTCGCCTGCACGAACAACGTCGTGGGTCTTAGCAGTCGGTGTAAATTCCCATTTCTTTTCCAAATTCAGTCCGTCTGCATAAATTCCTCTTTCCAAAAACCAGCCTGCCTGTTCTGCTAAAACAGGAAGCGGATTTTGGAGTCCGTCATATATCTGACCGAGCAATCCGGGGCCGAGATCTGCCGAAAGCATATCTCCCGTAAATTCAACACTATCCCCACATTGAATACCATCGGTCATTTCATAAACCTGCACTTGAGCAACATTGCCTTTTATACGTATAACCTCGCTTTTAAGGGCGGTATCACCCACAAAAACATAGCATATTTCGTTCATGGAAACATTGCCGTCAAATTCCACTGACACCAAGTTTCCGTTTATGCTTACTACCTTTCCTTTATTTTCGGTCATTGTATTGCCTCCAACCTATCTCCATTTAATATGGAGGTATAAATATTTTTGTATGCTTTTTCTCCGGTTTTCGTGTCAAACTGCCTTATGCGAAGAAGCAGCTTTAATTTAAGTCCGTAATAGAGGATATAATCCTCCGAAAAACTATCCATGGGTCTTAGCGTTTCTAATATTTCTAAACGGTAGCGGTTTAAATATTCTTCCGCTTCCATAGGGTTTTCCATCTCTGTTGCCACACTTGCCGCTTTGACATATTCCACAGGGAAAATTCTATTTTCTGTATCAAACATTTTTTTCATTTTGTCTGCCCGAGCTTTACCAAGAGCGAATCGAAGATTTCTTTCACTTTCGTTCCAAGCATCAATCAGAGCAGATCCTGTAGTCTCAACAGCTTTTGAAGGCGATAAGGTGAGTTTTTTCATAGCCTCCTGCAACCTTTTTCCTAAAAAACGGTTGCAAAGCTCTGCAAATCGCTCTTCAGTGATCGGAAGCGGAGTATTTTCGCTTATCCCATCAAGAGACGGCAACTGCGATATTAAATAATATTCAGCCATAATTATTACTTCGCCTCTTTCAAAAGCTCGATAACCTTCGGGCTAAGGTAATTTGCAAGCATATCCACAACCGCTTCAGCGGAATAATCATAATATGCGCTACCGTCATTTACAGCAATGCGGAAGCCGCCGTCAAAATTATCATTTCCTTTCAGCGTAATACCCTTAAGCATTTTATCCTTAAGAGCCGATAGTAAGGTTTCTTCTAATTTATCAAGGTCTTGAGTATTCAGAATTACTGCGATATCTTCTGCATCGGGATTATTTGCCCAGTTCTTAACAATGCTGATAATCAGCCCTGCGAATGCATCTGATGAATATACAGCATTTACATTTTCACCAACGATGGCTTTAAGCTCTCTCGCCACGCTTTCTCTGAATGAAATCAACAGATTGCGCCCTGCCTGACGAATGGCATCTTCACTTGATCTCACCATACGCTCATTCTCTTTTTTTGCGTTTTGCATAATTCTTTCTGCTTCTGTTTGAGCATTCCGAATGATTTTTTCAGCCTCATCATTTGCAGCTTTTAATATAGCCTGTGCCTCTGCTTCTGCAGCTTCTACTCCATCTTTTTTGATTTGGTCAATAAGTTCTTTAAGTTGTATTTCCATTATGTTCTCTCCTTTATGATATAAATAAAACCATTCAAACAGATTTAACTTTACAAAGAATATTACTTTAGCTTTCCAAGCTTTGCGGTATTTGCGATAACGATCAGCGTCGTTTCCGCATCAAGCAACTGCTCGGGATTGACATTTACGTTGACCTTCTCGCCTTTCTTGACAGCAACAATATTGAATCCGTATTTTCTACGGAGATTTAATTCTATCAAGTTCTTTCCGCACCACTCGTCCTTTACGTCAATCTCCACCATAGACACATCACGCGACAGAGAGATCATATCAATAAAGCCCGAGCTTAATAGGTTCTTGGCAAGGCGGATGCCCGACTCGTTTTCGGGAAACACGACCTGATCCGCGCCCACACGGAGCAATATATTTTGGTGCATCTCATTGGCGCATTTTGCGATAACAGTTTTAACGCCTGCCTCCCTGCAAAGCGTGACAGCCATAACACTCGCTTCAAGGTTACTTGCCATACATACAATGACCGTATCAATACTTCCAATCCCGAGGCGTGAAATGACCTCGGCATCGGTCACGTCAGCGCACTTGCATACGGGCAGGTATGCCGCTGTATCGTTGACGATTTTTTGGTCGGTGTCAATTGCTATGACCTCCATGCCGTTCTCTACAAGCTCTTTTGCCACAGCTGTGCCGTATCTTCCAAGTCCGAAGACTGCGTATGTTTTCTTTGCTTTCATTGTTCTTCTCCTTTATCCTATACTGATATCTTCCGTCGGCTCGAAAATCACGTTTTGACTTTCATTCTTTCTGCCAAGAGCCACCGCAAGTGATATGGGGCCGACTCTGCCGAAATACATCGTTACGATGATAATTAACTTTCCAAACGTGTTAAGCGTCGCTGTTAGATTACGTGATAGACCGACGGTTGCCGTTGCGCTGACCGTTTCATAGACCGCATCAATGGCAGAAGCATTACTCGTTGCCATCAAGAGAACGGTTGAGGTAGCGCAGATGGTGAGAAACGTAACCGCTACGGCAACCGCTTTTTTTACCGAGTCCTCGGAAATACGACGACCAAAGAGTGTTGCGTTATTCTTATTTCGGATCGTAGCGAATGCCGAACAAACAAGAACGGCGATAGTGACGGTTTTCATACCGCCTGCCGTTCCCACGGGTGAGCCACCGATTAACATCAAAATAATAGACACGGCGGTAGAGGCATTTGTCAGATTTTCTTGAGGAACGGAGGCAAAGCCTGCGGTTCTCGTGGTAACCGATTGGAAGAAGGAAACTTGAATTTTATCGAATAAGGACATCTCTCCAATGGTCAACGGATTAGAATATTCAAAAACAAATATGAGGATAGCACCGACAAGAACGAGTCCTGCGGTAACGGTAATGGCAATCTTTGAGTGTAAGGTCAGATGCCTGAATATCCTTCTGTTCTTTGGCGAACGGCTCTTAACAACACGAAGCACATCCCACCATACGATATATCCAAGTCCTCCGAGAATGATGAGCGCAGAGGTGACAATATTGATCAGCGGATTGGTTGCGTAATTGCAAAGGCTGTTTTCTGCGATAATGTCAATACCTGCGTTGCAAAAGGCTGAAACCGAATTAAATACCGATATCCATATACCTCTCGCACCAAACTCGGGAACAAATACGAGCATATACAACAGAGCGCCGATGCCTTCAATGATCAGCGTGCCGAACAGCACGTTTTTCACGAATTTTGCAAGTCCCGACATCGTATTGAGATTAAAGGCATCCTGAATGAGCAATCGGTCACCGATGCCCATTTTTCTGTTTAGAAGAAGCATCAGCCCCGACATAATGGTGATGATACCAAGACCGCCGACCTGTATCAAAAGCAATATGACGATTTGCCCGAACACACTCCACGTGGATACCGTGGGAAGTGTAACCAAACCCGTTACGCAGGTAGAGGTGGTTGCCGTGAACAGCGCGTCAAGATATGGCACGGCTTCACCGCTTGCGGAACTGATCGGCAATGCTAAAAGTCCGCTTCCTACGAGAATGGTCGCGAGAAAGCTGAGCAATATGATCTGCGTGGTTGAAAGTGTATATTTCTTTTTTCTAACCATAAGATTTCCCTCAAAAAAGCATAAAGGAACCAACGTCCTCTGCAGTCAGCTGGTTCCTTAATATTTTTCATTCGAATAATTATATCATATTTTGCCGTTTCTGTCAATACCTTTGACACGAGAACGTCAGTCAGTTTAACAAATTCTTATTTATCGATGAGTTTATTGTACCATACTTTTATGAATATTTCAACCGTTTGCTTGACATATCCACATTTTTGTGGTAAAATATTTGCGTTGAATATTTGTCACCGGAGGCTGTGTACCGTAGTACCGTGATGCCGGATTAGGTGTCCAAGTGAGCTTGGGTTATTGTGAAACAATAGCCGAAGCTCTATTTTTTATTTTGGAGGTATTTTTATGAAAAACACGAAAGTTATTCTTGTTCCACTTATGTCAGATGACCGCGAGCAATTTATTCTTGACAATCAGTGGGCGTTCAAGTACGGCGCCATCGAGGAGTTCGGCATACGCGATGATCACTTGGATTTTGACGGTGAGATCATTTCACGCAAAACTATCGAG
>JBGVKJ010000051.1:0-3041 GCA_045123695.1 Acutalibacteraceae bacterium | reverse complement strand
ACCTTGCTGCCAATCTTAATATATGCGGACATGATAAATTCCTTCATAACAGATGCACTGTTCAAGGTGAGCTTCACTGTACCGTCATAAATGCCCTGTGACTCCATATTGAGCTTATATACACTCTTAGAAATTGCATTTCCATTTGCATCAAGAGGCTTATTGTTGCCAATACCGTCCTTTGCTGCAAGCACGATACCAAAATTTATATCCTCGCCAACAAACTCCTCATAAAGCTTCAAGCTGGTTGAGTTATAGCGAACACCAACAACCATTGCCTTGACATTACTTTCTGAAACTGAGTAGCCTGCAAAAACCGCCACTGCAGATGCAACTCTTTCTGTATTTTCGCTCTCGTTACATACACTGCATTTCAATGTATATGTACCGTTTTGGAAAATGCCGTTTTCGTATGACATAGTATCAACACCGTTAAAGCGGTGTGGCACACCGGGGTTAGAGCCTGCAACAAGCTCAACCACTTGCATGGATTTGCCCGACTGATAGAGCTTATAGTACGCGTTTGAAGCCTTACCGCAAGGGCAATCTGTCACGTAGCTGTTGTAGCAGGTTGGGGTTGTGCTCGCAGGCTTATATGCGTGTGGAATACCAACGTGAAGCTCATATTTACAGTTTGAAAGTGATGTTGTGCTTGTTGAAAGAACACAAACAACAACACCAAGAGAGCTACGGTTTGTAAATGCGCTTGAGCTGATTGTAACCTGTGCGGTTGTGTGAATATACACCTTTAGCTGCGCCTTTTCTCCACTGCCGCGGCGGAATGTATTGTCGGCTATATTATTAGCCGAGGTAATATAAACCATTTCCAAGGCGTCGCATCCATCGAACGGAGAGTTGTTTACATTGGTAACACCGTTGCCAAGATATACAGTTTTCAAGCTTGCACAATTTGAAAACGCGCCTGTACCTGAAAATGTAATTGCTGCACCGTCTTTAATTTCAAGATTTTCAATACCTGTATTTTTAAAGCAGTTCTGACCAAGGACATACTTGCTACCGCTGCCAAAATTTACATTTTTAATAGAGGTTTTGCCCTCGAAGCTTGATGATGCAAAGGTAATAGTTGATGTTATTCCTGTGAAGCTCAAGGTTTCCACAAGGTTAGGCAAGCATCCATTTTCAAACGTAACAGTAGCAGAGGAGCCAACCTCTATGGTGGAAAGCTTGGTAAAGCCAGCGAGGCTTGCAATGCTCACCTTGGAAAAGTCATCAATTATAATCTTATCAACAGATGAAAATACGGATGACACCCTAATGCCTGAAGCATCGAATGGAATGTGAACCTCCTTAATTGCTGTTAAGCTGTAATTATCAAAGGACTTGATGCCGGTGATAATATAAGTATTGTTTGTTTCAGAAACTGTAAAAAGCTTACCAACCGTGGTAGTTATTTCGCGTGAGCCAACAGAGGTTTGCACCTTAACCTTAACAGGTGTGTTGCTCGCCGCAGACACGGTCAACGCAAACGCCATAACAATTAAGGCAAACAAAACCGCTATTAGCAATACCTTTCTTTTTTTCATATATACTCCTTAATATGCCGACAAAACAGCATAACATACAAATATTATATCAATACATAACGATACATAATAATTATAACATTATAATATATATTTGTCAAGATAATTAAATCCGCAAAAATAAAGCGTGCCACCACTGTGACACGCTTTAAAGTTATTATTGAAATTACTGAGCTGCCTCAACGATAATTGAGAAATCCTTAGCCTTCAAGGAAGCGCCGCCGATAAGACCACCGTCAACGTTTTCCTTAGCCAAAAGCTCTTTAGCATTTGCAGCGTTCATAGAGCCACCGTACTGAATTGTGATAGCCTCAGCTGCAGCCTCGCCGTAAAGAGCCTTGATTGTTTCACGGATTACACCGCAGGTTTCGTCTGCCTGCTCAGGTGTCGCTGTAAGACCTGTACCAATAGCCCAAACAGGCTCGTATGCGATAATAACCTTCTTGAGCTGCTCCTCTGTAACGCCGAGCAAGTCAAGCTTTGTCTGCATAGCAACAACCTCGTTTGTAATGCCGTTAAGTCTTTCTTCCTTAACCTCACCAAGGCAAAGGATTACAGTCAAGCCTGCTTCAAGAGCAGCCTTTGTGCGAAGGTTAACAGTTTCGTCTGTTTCGCCAAAGTACTGTCTTCTTTCGCTGTGACCGATAATAACGTATTCAACGCCACACTCCTTGAGCATTTCAGCAGAAATCTCACCTGTATATGCGCCCTTAGGTGCGAAGTGAACGTTTTCTGCACCAATCTTAATGTTAGAGCCCTTAGCTGCTTCCTGTGCTGCATAGATGTCAACAAATGGAACGCAGAAGATAATGTCGCAGTTATCCTTTCCTGCAACGAGTGGCTTTGTTTCCTCAATCAACGCCTTAGCCTGTGAGGGTGTCATATTCATTTTCCAGTTACCAGCAATTACTTTTCTTCTCATTTTTAGTTCTCCTGTTATATTAGTTTTTGTTCATATGAATTGATGTACATACTTTGATATAGCTCAAAATCAACAATTTGCCGCTTTTAAGCTCGTTTTATCAAAAGCAATGTCCGTAAGTGCTTACCTACGGACATTAACCTTATATTTTTATTTGTCCTGCAAGCAAGCTATACCTGGAAGTGTCTTTCCTTCAAGGAATTCGAGGGAAGCACCGCCACCTGTAGAGATGTGTGTCATTCTGTCAGCAAAGCCGAGCTTTTCAACTGCAGCAGCAGAGTCGCCGCCACCGATGATAGAGATTGCGCCACTTTCAGCAACTGCGTTAGCAACAGCCTCAGTACCAGCCGCAAAGTTCTTCCACTCAGAAACACCCATAGGACCGTTCCATACAACAGTACCTGCGCCCTTAATTGCATTAGCAAAGAGCTCCTGTGTCTTAGGACCGATATCAAGACCCATCCAATCATCTGGAATCTTGTCAGAGTCGGAGTACATAGACTCAGTATTTTCGTCGTATTCACGACCGAGCTTATTATCAACAGGAATCAAGAACTTAACGCCCTTAGCCTCAG
>JBGVKJ010000050.1:0-75589 GCA_045123695.1 Acutalibacteraceae bacterium | reverse complement strand
TGCAAGGTCTTTTTTTACGCCGAAAGCCTTGCAAATCCTGCATTTTTGACAATAAAACTATTATTTTATTTACTTTTTCAGAGATGCAAAACTCAAATTTCAATGCCCCGAAAAATGGTGTTGAGACTTGACCCAAAACATCATTCGGAATAAGTGAATAACTAAAACAAATCCCCTTGGAGCAATCCAAGGGGATTTTTATGTATTGAATATTAAAGAAAAAAGTGTTATAATCAATTCGACAAACTTGAATAGGTCGAACTGTTAGAAATACTTGAATTTAACTCCACCATATCAAAAATGGGGGGTGGCTTGACAGTCCATTGACGGCTAAGCTTGCTTGCTGTAGAATGATGGGCGGAGGTGAACCGATATGACTGATAAAAAAACATTCGGCTCGTTTATAAAAGCCAAACGAACTGAGAAAAATTACTCACAAAAGGATTTGGCAGAAATGCTGTTTGTTACCGAGGGTGCGGTGAGCAAATGGGAACGAGGTGTGTCATATCCTGATATTACTTTGATTTCCGATATTTGCCGTGTTCTTGACATAAGCGAACACGAATTGATTACCGCATCAACAGATACGAACACGCGGAAGATGCAGCACGAAGCACGGAAATTCCGCGTGATTCGTGGCACATGGTTTTGGGTTCCTACTATCTCCTATGCCGTTGCATTGCTGACCTGCTTTATTTGCAATCTTGCAGTAAACCACACTCTTTCCTGGTTCTTTATTGTGTTGGCCGCATTGATTTGTGCCTATACATTTGTACCAACAGTGACTTGTTTTTTTGAGACAAAGAAACTTCTTGCATTTACTGTTTCAACATACCTGTCTATTTGTTTACTTTTGTTCGCTTGTGCAGTATATACGAATGGTTTATCGTGGTTTTTAACTGCCTGCATAGGTCTCTTGATGGGGTATGTACTATTGTTTGAGCCTATCTTGTTATCAAAAACAAATTATTCTCGCTATAAGTTCATCATTTCCTTTACAGTCACACTTGTATTGACAGTTTTGATGATGATACACATCCGTATCTGGCAGTCGTTTGTGCTTGGTAAAGCAATTCTAATGGCTGTATACGGCTTTGTACCTGTAATTGCTTGTGCGGTGATATGTGCCTTCCGTTTTAACGCATTTCTTAAAACGGGAATCTGTACCGCCGTCAGTGGAATTACGCTCTATTATGCAAATCATGTGGCAACAGTCTTGTTTGGCACATCTTCCGGCAATTCCTATCAGGTAGATTTCCGCAACTGGGAACAATGCTTAAACGGAAATGTTCAACTCATAGTGTTATTATCATTTTTGTTTGTTAGTGCCGTCTTTTTTGCAATAGGATTCTTTAGAGTTATAAGTAACAATAAACGGTAAATTCCAATTTGTCGAGTAGCTGACATTTCCCCACTTTGCTGACTGCAACACAGGCAGCAATCGCTGAAATGAAATAAGTTTATTTCATTCGGAATAAGTGAATAACTAAAACGAATCCCCATCGAGTAATCGGTGGGGATTTTTGTGTGCATTGAAATCAGAAGGTAAAAGCGTTATAATCTAATCAATAAATATCTTCAAAATAACTATTGACTCTCACGCACCGTCATAGTATATACTCTCCTTGTGAGGTGAAAACATGAATTTTCAGATTAAAGAATTTGCCGAATTTACGGGTGTAAGTGTGCGTACACTTCATTATTACGATGAAATAGGGTTGTTAACACCAGCCTTCGTTGACAGAGCGACAGGTTATCGTTTTTACGACGAAAATTCTGCTCTTCGAATGCAAGAGATTCTTTTTTACCGTGAGCTTGATTTTCCCTTAAAAAGCATCAAGGAGATTTTGGCATCCCCGAATTACGATAAAAGCAAGGCATTGAAAGAGCAAAAACAACTGCTCATCCTGAAAAAAGAGCGATTAGAACGGTTGATTTCTGCCATTGATGGTGCCGTGAAAGGAGAAAATGTTATGAAAGTATTTGACAACAGCGAATTTGAAAAGTATAAGACCGAAGCGAAAGAAAAATGGGGCGAAACGCATGCCTACAAGGAACACACGGAACGGACAGCGAATTACTCCAACCAGAAGTGGAATGACCTTGCCGAGGGAATGGACTGCATTATGGCGGAGTTTGCATTATGTATGAAAAAAGGCGAAGAGCCTGATTCCGGCGAAGCACAAAACCTTGTAAAATGCTTGCAGAACCATATCACCGAAAATTACTATCTCTGCACAAATGAGATTTTAGCAGGTCTCGGCCGGATGTATGTAGGCGATGAACGCTTCAAAAATAATATTGATAAGCACGCTGACGGTACAGCGGCGTTTATATGTGACTCAATTGAAGTTTATTGTAAGCAATGAGTAAAGAATAATTTTCCCACTTTGCTAACTGCCACACAGGCAGCAGTGCTGAAATGAAATAAGAACCTCGCGAAATTATAACAAAACCAATGATTTTAATAAATTCGGAGAACCTTGCGACGCAAGAGTCTAAGGTTGAACTTTTAAGTTCATAAATAAACCGACAATCAATCAACTCCCTGTATCCAAAAGAATACGAGGAGTTTTTGTGTTAGAAATCATATTGAATTATATTGCGTATTATGCTAAACTTGATGAAATAATACATTTAGAATAGAGGTAGAAAATGAAAACTCAAATGATGTTTTTAAGTTTTATAGTGCCGGTTTACAATGTTGAAGAGTATCTTGAAGAATGTCTTGATTCATTGGTTTCCCAAGATATCCCTTGTGATGAATATGAAATAATTTGTATTGATGATGGATCAACAGATAAAAGCGGAGAAATATTAGATGATTATGCTGAAAAATATCAAAATATTATAGTTATTCACAAAGAAAATGGCGGAGTTAGTTCTGCCAGGAACTATGGTATAGACATCGCAAAGGGTGAATATATTTGGTTTGTTGATGCTGATGATTTTATTAAAGCTAATTGCTTATCTTTGGTAAAGTCTAAAATATCAGAACATGATTATGATATTATTAAAATCCTACCATATTCGTTCACGCATGGTGATGCTGATTTTTATCCAAAAGCTATAACACCCGCAATGAGTCAAGAATATATAAAGTCTTTTTTGTGGACAAAGGTGCTTAGGAAAAAACATATAACTGAAAATAAGATATATTTCGATAAATGTATAGCGTATGCAGAAGATGCTGTTTTTATGCTTCAACTAAATGTATTTTTAAAAAGTGTGTCAACTATTGAAGAATCTGTTTTGTATTTTTATAGACAACGTCCAGGGAGTGCGATGTCTTACAATCTGAACAAAAAAATTCAGAGTAGAATAAATGGAGCTTTAGTTTGTGACGAAATAATCCAAAGGAAAAGAGTCGGAGATGTTGAGGGTGCATACGGATTTAAATATATATCTGTTGTGAAAATAATGGGGATGGCTATAAAATTGCCTCGCTTTGAACGCAATGCTGTAATAAAAGAATTAAAAAACAAAAAAATCTTCCCGTTAAAATATAACTCTAAATATACTCCTAATATTAGGAAAAGCAAAGCAACATTTGTCAAAAAAATACGTAATATATTGTTGGACTATTCATATACACGCATAGGATTATTTGCTTTGAAAGTATACTGCTTTTTTATTGATTTAGGTAGGAAATTGAAATAAGCTTTTGATATCAATTTCTACATTCTTACGTTGCTGTACAGGCAGCAATCGCTGTAATGAAATAAGTTAAACTTTTTCATTACGGAATAAGTGAATAACTAAATCGAATCCCCACCGAGTAATCGGTGGGGATTTTTGCATTAAGTCCGATTTTTGGGACAGTGAGTCACAGGTTTCTGTTGAGTTTTTTTGCAAAGTTATTTATACTATATATAAAGAGGTGGGAAAGAATGATTATTTCTGACGGCAAAAATAATTTCAAAAATAATGAGTATTCTTATTGGGAATGGTCTGCACCTGTTTTGCAAACCTATGGTGAAGTTGTATCAAAAATAAAGGAACTGAATTTGCAAGGCAGAGTGATTAAAAACTTTTATACCGTCGGTATGGGGTATAATTGGACAGAAGATGACATAGGTGAAGCGATTTATAATTCATTGGAAGAAATGATTAATTCAAAACAAATATCTGCTGAAGGTCCTTTCCCGTTTTTACCTGAAGGTGTATATATTTCAAGATACGCTGAAATTGACGAACCATTTTTAATTGAGTTTGAAGACGGAGACATTCTTTGCATTGATTATAGTGAGGGTAGCAGTGTAAGAATGGAAATGAACACTATTCCTAAAAATATAGATTTTGGAACAAACAGAAAGACATTTCATCCCAATATTCTTTTTGGAAGTCTTATCGGAAAAAGAGTTGTTGCGGTTGAAGTTACTACATCTACAGAGTGCGACGATTTTACAGGCTCTCACGGTCTTGAACTTGATGAACAGGATACATATATCACTAAAATATCTATTGTATGTAAACAAGAAAATGATTGGAAGCGAGAAAAGTTGGAGTTTTCATCGTTTTATGATTATGGTATAGTCGCCGTAACCGATTATGCAAGAATAACATTGACCATACACGCCCCGGATGTTAGAAATGTAGTAGATGGTTTCGCTGATGAAGAAACCCTTAATCTATTAGATGACTACCATTTTGATAGATAGCATATATGTTATCATTTCAATTATACTAATTCCACACATTCGACAAAACACAGACCTCCTTGTAAAATGGTATTACCAAATACAAGGAGGTCATTTTTATGTTTAATAAGAAAACAAAACTGAAGCTCACGGACTTTGAGTGTAACCTGCTAATCAACGGAATGAACAAGTTTCGCAATATGCTTCTCGCAGAGGCCACAACCACAGAGGATGTTGAATAATTGCTCAGGCATCTATTGCAGTGAATAACTAACGCAACTCCCCTTGGAGAAATCCGAGGGGATTTTTGTGTTGTAATTTATATTTTGTTATATTATAATTAAAAATAAAGGTGGTGCTTTTATGCAGAAAAAACCGAATGTTTTATTTATAATAACCGATGACCAACGGTTTGATACTATAAATGCTTTGGGAAACAGCGAGATAATTACGCCCAATCTTGACAGGCTTGCACAGCGCGGCACATCTTTTGTTCGTGCTCATATAGCGGGCGGCACCTGCGGTGCTGTCTGTATGCCCAGCCGTGCAATGGTGCTTTCGGGTCGCAATCCGTTTCATCTCGAGGAGCTTGGCGGTAATATTCCGCCCGAGCACAAGACTCTTGCCGAAACCTTTAAGAATAACGGATACGAAACTATAGGCCTTGGTAAATGGCACAATGGCTGTCCTGCCTATGCACGCAGCTTTACTCAAGGTGCGAAAATCTTCTTCGGCGGAATGTGGGACCATTGGAATGTTCCTACCTGCCGTTATGACCCTACGGGTGAATATGACAATGTAATCAACTTTGTTGTAGATTTCTACAGCGATAATCATCCTCAGCCGCAGCACTGTGATGAGTTTGACCCCGGTAAACACTCAAGCACATTGCTTACCGATGCGGCAATTGATTTGCTCAATGAAAACGCAGGCAAAGATAAGCCGTTTTTTATGTATCTGGCATATCTTGCACCGCACGACCCCCGTACAATGCCCGACAGCTTCCGTGAGATGTATGACCCCAAAAAAATCACATTACCGCCCAATTTTCAGCAGATTATTGACACAAACTATCCGCTTATGGTGCACCGTGATGAGCATCTGGCAGCATACCCCCGTGAAGAGGGCGAAATAAAACGCCATATTGCCGAGTATTTTGCAATGATAACACATCTTGACTATGAAATAGGCAGATTGCTTGATACTTTGCATCAGTCGGGTGAAGAGGATAATACAATTATCGTATTTACAGGCGATAACGGTCTTGCTGTAGGTCAGCACGGCTGGCTCGGTAAAGAGGATATTTATGAGCACGGCGTGCGTGTGCCGCTTATCATGGCAGGCCCCGGTATTGCCGAGAATGCAAGAAACGATGCGTATGTTTATCTTTACGATATTTTTCCGACTCTTTGCGAAAAAATCGGCTTGGAGATTCCGTCATCGGTCGATGGTAAGAGTTTTGCAAAATTGCTTGACGGTAACCATGGCGACACTTTCCGCGATGAACTGTATCTTATTTTTGATAACTTTGTTCGTGGTGTAAAAGACGAAAATTATAAGCTTATTGAGTACCGCAACGGCGACAGCGAGGAAGATAAGTGGACATTCCTTTATGATATAAAAAATGACCCGTGGGAAACCCGTAACCTTGCAGGTTGTGAAGAGTATAAAGACAAAATCAATGAAATGAGAGAGAAAATACTTAAGCACCGTGATGAATGGGAAGAGCAGACGCACCCTTGGGGCGTGGATTTTTGGGAAAGATTTTAGTAATAGCTTAATAACCTCCGTTTACCGAGCAATCGGCAAGCGGAGGTTTTGTATTCGACTATACATAAATCAAGAGCCTGTTCACAAAATAAGACCTTATCAAATTCTAACTTGAATGATATAATCAAAACAGAAGCTTCGAGAAAAAATGAAAAGGTGAAAACGATGAACAATA
The DNA here is from genome assembly GCA_045123695.1 of Acutalibacteraceae bacterium. Taxonomy (GTDB): domain Bacteria; phylum Bacillota; class Clostridia; order Oscillospirales; family Acutalibacteraceae; genus UBA8612. The sequence goes on along the minus strand of JBGVKJ010000050.1, from coordinate 69,004 downwards.
TTTTCAGCGATAATCTCAAGAAATTCCGTCTTGCAAAATGCTTGACACAAGAGCAGGTTGCAGAAAAACTGAACGTTAATTCTCAGACGGTTTCCCGTTGGGAGTGTGGTACAACCTTACCCGACGTTCTGACATTGCCTGAACTCGCAAGACTTTACGAAGTAACTGTTGATGATTTCTATAAAAAGAATTCTGTTGCTTATGACAACTATGCACAACGACTTTCGTCAGTTTATGAGCAGTCGCACGACCCCGAAGATTTTATGCGTTGCCGTGCAGAATACCTCAAACTTATGAAAGAGGGTGAGCTTTCAACAGAGGATAAATGGATTTACGGCTGGATACACAAGTGTATGATGAACTGTTGCAAGGATGTTGCGACCGAATGGTTTGATAAAGCAGTGAACGATAATCCTGCCGATGATCCGACAAATCATCACCTTGCCTGTATGCAGAGAATGAGCTTCTATTTTCTTATTGGAAAAGGCGATGAAATTGTTGTGGAGCAAACCGAAAAAGCAAAGCTGAATCCCGATAGCCCGAGAGAAACTGATAATCTTATCATCGCTCTGATTTATGCCGAGAAGTTTGAAGAAGCATATACAGTTTTCAAAGAAGCAATCGTAAAATTCCCCGATGATTGGAGAATGTATATTCACGGCGGCGACATTGCAAAGAAACTTGAAAAATATGACGAAGCTCTTGAATGCTATAATAAAGCAGGCGAAATCGGAACATATTTCTGTGACGAGCTTTACTGCAAAGCAAGTCTATATGAGGATTTGGAGGACTACGAAAAAGCCTATGCGGAGTATATGAAACTTGCTGACACTCTCCGTAACCGAGGCTACGATGTTGAAGCAGATATGGCAGAAAAGGATGCAGAAGAAGTCAGAAGAAAAATTGAAAAATAGGATACAAAAATCTATACCTAACAATAACCTCCGTTTACCGAGCAATCGTCAAGCGGAGGTTTTGCTGTTGGCAGTTGAGAATGATAGTATTATACCGATGCAAGTAATATAACTTACAGAAAAGTGAATGTAACCGCAAGTTTTCTGCAAAACAATTGGATGAATATGGGAAGTTTTGTATTATTTTGTTGCTTTTACGAAAAAAATATGATAATGTTAAAATGATTTAGTAAATTTTTACAAATCGTCAAATTTGCAAGTACGAAAAAATTTTCAAGGAGGTTTTTGCTATGAAAAAGTTTTGGAGTTTGTTTTTAGCTATCATTCTTATGTTCAGCCTTTGCGCTTGCAGCGGTTTTGATAAAGATGATGACAAAGACAATGACGACGAAAAAGAAGAAATGACAGATGAACTTGAAAAAATAGAAGACGAAGATGTTGAGCTTGACGACGATGATGAAAATTCCGATGATGTAGTTACCACAGTGCCGCATATTGATTATAATGAACCGACGAAAGGTACGCTTTTCGACGAAGAAAATAAAACAACACCCAACTTTTCATTTGGTAATATCAGCGGTAACAGTTATAAAAATGATTTTATGGGGTTGAGCTGTGTTCTGCCGAGCAATTGGACTGTTTATAATGAAGAGCAGATATTGCAGCTGAACAATATAGTCGGTAATTATGTTGATGATTCGGTTATGGAACAGCTCGAAAAAGCCAATATTGTTTATGCTTTTTATGCTGTTAACGAAGCAACCGGCGACAGTCTGAATATTAATTTTGAAAAAGTGAATTCTGCTGTGCTGTCAAAATACAGTAATCAAGAGATTCTTGAGTCTCAGATTTCTACTATAAAATCTTCTTTTTCAAATATGGGTTACAGTGATGTTGATGTCAGTTATCAGGAGGTAACCGTAAAAGGCAGAAGCTTTGATGCACTGAAGCTTAACGGAGTAATTCGCGGTGTTAATTACTATTCGGTTATTATCAGTTATAGGGTAGGTAATAATATAGTATCTGTTACTGTAGGCTCATTTCAGAATGATAAAACCGATACACTGTTGAACTATTTTACTTTCTCATAAAACTTTTATCCCCTCGGATTCATCCGTGGGGATTTTTTTAGTATATGTTTGCGGTGTAATAATTTGCAGTGCTTTGTAGAATATTGACTTTTATTGTATCGATAAGTATAATATTTTATGCAAATCGAAATTTAAGGAAGATTTTGTTATGAAGAGTGATAGAAATTTATCAGCCGCAAGCAACGATAAATCTTCTTCTGTCTTATCTTTTGCAATAATAAGTGCGTTGATGGTTTCGGCTTTTGCCGTACTTGCGTTTATGTTTCCTTACGCAGGTGATGATTGGGCGTGGGGCAGTGCAGAAGGTATAAAAAGGCTTGATATATTTTTTGATAATTACAACGGCCGTTATCTTGGCAATTTCCTTGTGCTTGCCATTACCAGAAGTAAGCTGTTGAAAGTAGTGCTGATGGCACTGTTTTATTATGTTTCGTGCTGGCTCTGCTATAAGTACACAAATCACAAAAGAAATGCCTCTCTTTTGCTGGCAATGATATTGTTCATTTTTATGTCGAGGAGTGTGTTTGCACAAGCGGTTGCGTGGGCTTCGGGCTTCGCTAATTATGTGCCTTCGGCTGTAATTACAGTTTTATATATTATTATGGTGAGCAATATTACCGCGCAGGATACACCGGTATATAAAAAGTATTTATGGCCGATTACTTTTTTGATGGGCTTATGCGGTGCGCTGTTTATAGAAAATATTACGGTTTTTAATGTTTTCTTCGGCTTTGCCGTGATAGTTTTTGTTGCGGTGCGTTTTAAAAAATTCTACAGTGTACATATTGCTTTTTTGATTGGTGCCGTTATCGGTGCAGTAATTATGTTCAGCAATTCGGCATATCTTTCTGTTTTGAAAGGTACTGACGGATATAGAAAAAGCACTACCGGAAGATATAATCTGCAAGGCAACGGATACTTTATTTGCGAGTATTTGTTCGGATATAACTATGCTCTTTGCGTTGTGATAAGCGTATTACTGTTGGTTATCACGGTGCTTTTTGTCAAGAAAAGCAGTTGTGTCAAACGCAAGAAGTGTGCAATTGCAGCGATATCTGTAAATGGTGTGTGTACGCTTGCTATATGCTTAAGATATGTGCTGATGCCGCACCTGCTTATGAATGCGGTTATAACGGTTGGTATAGCGTATTTTATTTCTGCTCTTGCGGTTGTTCTGCTTTGCATCGAGAAACAACGCGTGCTGAAAATGATATTGCCGTTTGTTTGTGCTCCGATATCGGTGTTGCCGCTTATGGTAGTTTCACCTATAGGCCCACGATGCTTCTATGTTTCTTATCTGCTCTTAATGCTTTTTGCGGTCGATCTGTTCGGATATGTGGTCTATGAGAGTAACATTATCAGTAACACGAATTTTAAAAAGCTCTTCGGTGCGCTGTCAATTGTGTCAGTTGCTGCAGTTGTGATATATACAGGCATTTTTGCAACGATTTACAATCACGATAAAAAACGTAACGAGTTTGCATTACTGCAAGCAGAACGAGGTGAAAAGCAAATCGTCGTTTCGTCTTTGCCTAATCGTAGCTTTGTGTGGACGGCCACACCTGTTGAAGAAATTCAAAAGCCTAGATACAAAGCGTTTTACGGTATAGATGATAAAAGTGCGCAGATTGTTACGGTAACTCCTGAAGAGTTTGAAGAATATTATGATAAGTATATGGCTGAAAAGGTATAACAAAAGGACTGTTCTTGGGAGACGCTTCGTAAAGAAGCGTTCTCCCAAATTTTCTTTCATATAAAAATTGACACTTTCGAATTGAAAGTGTCATAGTGGGTTATATACTTTGAGCAAGGTTATACCCGCCCCAAAAATAAACTTTTTTTGGCAGGTTACGTTATATTGCAAACTATCGTTTGCAGTGATATTTTTGCTTAACAGCAAAAGTGATGTTGAAACCTTGTGTTTTCAGTTATATTATATTCGCCCTTAAAACTGCTCGAAGGGCAATATCACTATGTGTAGCATAATATCACTGCGAAGCAATATCACTCGCCGTCAGGCGAATATAACTGAGGCACACTTCCTTACGGAGTGCGCCTCTTTGAACAGTCCTTTTGTTTTTTTATTTATATGTTACATTTGCGAATTCATCGGTTTCAAACATCAGTTTGTTGTGCTTTTCTGAACTTAAGCAACCGCTCTGTACGTTTTCAACCGTTACGTTTACCGTGTTTGTTTCGTTTGCAGCGGAGAATTTCGATTTCATAGCCGCGTTGTATTTAATGTTTTTGAATACAACATTGTCAGCAGTGAAGTTATATATAGGTACTGTGTCCATATCACCGATTTCTTCGGTGAATACTGCGCACATCATAGCTCTGCCGTCATCACGGAAAATTTCGATGTTGTCAAACGTTACGCCGTCAATACTGCCTCCTGCAAGCTCGACAACAACTGCAAGGGAAGCGACTCTGTTGTTATTCCACGTTGCATCGCGGCAGATAACTGCGCTGTCTTTGAATGTGATGTTGCGTATAGCTCTGTTTACTTCGCCATGTATGCCGTAGCATCTTGCCTTGCCGCCCCATGCGACACAGTCTGAAAATGTGATGTTTTCGCTGGCTGACGGTTCTGCCGCACCGAGTGCCTTTACGTCAAACAGGTCGTCACCGCTTCGTGCAAAGCATCTCTCTATTGTGCCGCCCTGTGTGTTGCATATTGCAAATGCATCGGAATTCATTTTGTAACCGAATATGTCAACATCCTTGATTTTAACATTCTGACAGTGGTATGTAATGAAAGACCACTCAGGCGAGTTGATGATTTTTAAACCTTTAACCTCAATGTTACTGCACTCTGTAAATACAAGACCTCTGCGTTCTCTGCGGTCAAGGTGAGAAAGGTCAAGTACACCTCTGCCTACTAATTTGATGTTCTTGCAGTTGTAAAAGTTTACAAACGGGCGTCTTGTCAGACCTATGGCGTTATCTTCAACGGCGCCGTCCTCTATGTATTTGTTTTCATCCTCTTGACTTCTTATGTCATACATATGCTCTGCAAGCACATAAGCACCTTGTCGCAGGTACACAACAAAGTTTTCTTCTTCAAAATGAGCGTACGGTGTTACGGTAAGCTCGCTGTCGACAACTAAAACATTTTCTTCGCCGTACTGTTCTTTGTAAGCGGCAATTTCTGCGTCTTCGTCAATTCGTTCTCTTACAAATACTGTGTAAGCACAAGCCTGAGACGCGTTGTTGAAAAGGAAGGTGTATATGCCGAAATCGTTGATGCTTGCTGTCATAACTCCGCCTGAACAGTTTGCCTCAACGCCGAGCTTTTCAGGCAGGCAGATTGCATTCTTGATTCTGAAATCTGCAGAAGTAAGCTCAATATTGAACGAAAAGTTTTCGCCTTCATCGAAATAAACTTCCGAAAACGAGTGTAATTCGCCGTACTGTGTCTCGCCGAGGAAAACTGTTGTCGCATAAACGGGAATGTCTCTGTCGCCGATTTTTGCCGTATAATACGGAGAAATGAAAATACCGTTTATATCGTCATAACCCTTGCAACCTTCGTACGCTTCAGGCTCAGCGTCTGCACGGGATTTAAGTTCTTCTACGGTAACACCACACTCGGCAAGATTTTTGACTGCCTCCTTAGGGTATTCAAGCACATCAAAGTCAAGATTCTCACTCGGCGGTGTGATGACAGCAGGGGAGAAAATTGAAGAAAAGGTTACGGTAAGCGTAATGAATATTTTAAATACAAACCTGAAAAATTTGATCATACTCAAATCTCCTTAATCTGTGAAAACATCTCTTATTGCTTCGAGATAACCGTATCCGTAAAGGTCATCGGGCTGAAGATAGCTTGTCTCTGTCCACTCATTCCAGCTGTTTACGGTTATAAACGGGGCTTTCATAATGCCGTTAGCTACAGAATTATCTGTAAAGGTTTTTATCTTTTCACAAGCGGCTTTGAATTTATCGGGAGTGTTGTCGGTTACAACACCGGGCATGAAATCGTAAAACCTTACATTGTTGTCCCAGCCGACTGAAATGTTGGGGTAAAACGGCACTGTCAGCTTCTCGGATTCGCTTGCCAGCTTGTCGCAGTAGGCTTTTGTAACATCCGCAAAGTCACCGTCAAAGTTTACTGAGCAACCCCAGTTGTAGCTGGTTACCGAATCGATACCGAGGTAATCGAACAGCTTGTAAGCGTCAACACCTTTACACTCATCATCGTCATTAAGCCAGCCGTAAGTGCGGCCGCTCCAGTGCACAACCTGAAAATGAAGCCCGTCAAAGCCTGCTTCAACTGTTTTTCTGCGAAATTCTTCAATGGCTGCCTTGCATTTTTGAGTTGTACCGAATGAGCGGATGAAGTTATCAAAATCAAAAATCATATATACGGGTTTGCCGTCAATCTTATAGTAGTTTTCACGGCTGAAATATTTCTCAATTGTTCTGTCGCAGATGTTTGAAAAGATTTCGGGGGTGACAACACCGCTCCATATAACTGTATCGAGATCGCGGTCGGAGTTGCGCTTGTCCCAGAGGTGGTTTGCGTTGTGGTTTGCCCACATCAGCATAAATTTCATATCGGTATTGTTTCGTGCTTTCAGGAAACCGTCGTTAAGGCAATTTTCAAGAAACGGACGGTTGTCATACCAATACCAGTCGTAAATAAATACGTTTACTCCGTGTGATACCGCGCAGTCAATCTGCATCTCCATAACTCGGCTGTCAGCTTCGTTAACATAGCCCCACGTCGGAATTCGAGGCCAGCGGCAACCTTTGTAGCCTTTGTTTGTCATCGCCTTTACTGTTTGCCATTCGCCGTAACCCTCAGGCCAGAATATGCGTGTGCGAGGCTCATCACCTGTGTATGACGGCCATATAAAAGCAGCTATATCGTATGCCATATTATTACCTCCGAATCGGTAGTGTGCCTTCAGTATATCACAGCAAGGGGTAAACATCAATAAAAATGTGATCATATGCATTTAAGTGTATTGCGCTTCGTTTTGGCTTGTGATATAATTCTGTTGAAATCAGGTGTTAAAAATGAGTTTTTTATTTGATAATAAAAAGAATATATCGCCAAAGTTTACTGTTCTTTTAAAGTGGTTGGTAATGATTCTTTCTGCTGCCGCAGTAGGTGTAATATGTGGCTTTGTAGGCGGAGCTTTTGTCCGTAGCATTAGTTTTGTAACCGAATTGAGAGCGGAATATAAATGGGTGATTTTCCTTCTTCCGCTTGGTGGTCTTGCATCTGCGGCACTGTATAAATTCAGCAAAGCAGAAGGCATCGGAACTGACAGAGTGCTTGAATCTGCAACAGGTGCGGCTAAAATGCCTGTATGGCTTATGCCTGTTGTTTTCGCGGCATCTGTAATAACGCATCTATTCGGCGGTTCGGCAGGCAAAGAGGGCGCTGCGCTTCAGATGGGTGGCAGTGTGGCAGAGCTTGTATCCAAAGTAGTAAAAGCAGATTTAAAATTACGCTCGGTTTTAACTGTGTGCGGTATGGCCGGTTTGTTTTCTGCTGCTTTCGGTACACCTGTAGGAGCTTGTATTTTTGCTCTTGAGGTAGCGGTTATAGGCGAAATAAATGCAGTTGCGATTTTACCTGCCGTTATTGCAAGTGTTATCTCGTATTTTATTTCAACTGCTTTGGGTGTTCATCCCGAAAGTTTTGATGTAGGTTATATTCCCGGCATAGGTATTGCTGTGTTAATAAAAGCAGTGGTAATTTCACTTGCTGTTTCAATAGTTGCAGGTGTTTTTTGCTGTATGCTGCGAGGCGGCAAGAAACTTGCAGGGCAGGTACTGAAAAATCCTTTTATAAGGATTTTTGCAGGCGGTTGTATCGTTATAGCTCTTACAATGATATTCGGTACTGACTATAACGGCGGCGGAATGTTTGTTGTAGAAAGGATTTTTGAAGAAGGTACGGTTCGTCCTGAAGCTTTTTTATTGAAGATTGTTTTTACGGTTATTACAATTTCTGCAGGCTATAAGGGTGGCGAAATTGTACCGTCGTTTTTTATAGGTGCAACTCTGGGTGCTGTGTTAGCGACGGTTTTTGGTTTGCCTTTAGGGTTGGGTGCCGCAATTGGTATGGTTGCTTTTTTTGCTTCGGTCACAAATTGTCAGATAGCTGCAGCTGTTATTGCAGTTGAGCTTTTTGGTGCAAACGGATTTATTTATTTTGCATTGGCAGCATTTACGGCGAGAGTGTTTTTCAGAAAAACAGGTCTTTACAGCAAGCAGGTTATCAATTAATGTTACTGATTTAAAAGCCGCTCAAGGTTGACCCTGAGCGGCTTTTGGTTTTATATCTTCTTTTTCATCAGTCCGTGTTTGTTACAGTAGATATACAGATAGCCTCTGCCTCTGAGCTGAAAGCGTGTTTCTGCGTTGCCTTCGGGGTAGAGCTTTACAAATTGCACCTTGTCCGATGTAAGGTGGGCGATAAACGAAATGAAATGCGTCTTTTCCATTTCGTGGTCTACCGTTACAAAGTATTCGTCTTCCACCTTATCGATTCTTATTTCGTGTGCTTCATCGGTTTCCTCTGCTTCAAGTGCAGGCAGAGTTATTCCGCAACAACTTATCAACGCATCACCTGTAGTGCGTATAATATTGCCGCATACGGGGCAGACATAAAACTTCGAGCGGAGAATGTTTGACGAAGTGTTTTTGTTTGTTATTGTATCGCCTGACATAAGCTCCATTACCGAAACGCCGAGTGCGCTGCATAATGGTTCTATAAGAGTTATATCAGGCAAGCCTTTTGCTGTTTCCCATTTTGAAACAGCCTTGCTGCTGACACCTATTTTGTCGGCGAGCTGAGCCTGCGTTATTCCTTTTGCTTCACGAAGCTTTTTGATTGTTGCGCCTGTTATATAGTTATCCATAGTTTTTCTCCTTTGCACTTCTATTATAATTCGGCCTATGTTTTTTGGCAACCTACGCTTCGTGGAAACAAAAACGAGGCAACCTTGCGTTGCCTCGTTGGATGTCGGATTTTATTATTCGTCGCCGTTTGAAGGCTCACCGATCGGAGTCGGGTTGGAGAGCTGAGTTGTTACGCTGTCGCCAAGATCAATCTGCTTGTATGTCTGGTTTGTTGTGGGTACAATCATTTTAATGTCGCCGTCAATATTATTGGTTGCACCTTTAAAGAACAGCTGAAGCTCGATAAGGAAGGGGAAATAGAGGTATGTTACCTTCTGGCCGGGTATCTTGTTCCAGATGCGAAGTGCTGTATAAGCACAGTTGAGTATTTTACTCCAACGGTTTGAGTTAACAATCATATTGCTTACATTTGCAAGGTCTGCTGCTGTGAGGTCCTTGTAAAGGTAAGTGAACTTATGGTCGGGGTTGTTAACAGGGTCAAGGTAACGGTAACGCCATGCCTCAAAATTGTAGTAGAGACCGGGACCGTCCTCAACTGTTGTACCGTATGTACCGACAGAAACACCTGAGCCCTTGGGAATCATATACGGGTATGCGCCTACCTGTATAGACTTATCAGAGATGTTTTCGATATAAATCCATGTGTGGTCTGTTGAAGCCTTGTGGCAGAGATACATTCTGGCAACAACACCTGTGTTGGTTGCAGTGCCTTCGTCTGCAGCGGAAGCAATAATGCCTGTGCCGAAAAGAATTGAGGCAGTAAGCAAAATAGCAATAATTCTTTTGATGTTTTTCATAATTATACACTCCTTTTATGCTGTTAATTATAGCATATAAAAGCACAAAGTGTCAAATTAAAAAAGAATAAATCAATAAAAAGTATATAGAAAAATATTGGTATAAGTGAGCTGGTTTTAATTGATTTTGACGAATTATATTGCAACATTATAGGTTGTGTGATAAAATCATACGGTAAATATATTAACGGAGCGGATTTAAGATGTCTTTTAAAGATTTTTGCGACAAATATGCCAAGCAGATTAAGGCTATGTCACCCAAGTACGATGTGATTTATGAGGTTTCGGACAAAGAGCCTATTACATTTGAAAACAGCAGTGAGGTTTTACTCTCTGCGGCTGTTATTGCCGATACTCATCTGCCTGACCGTGAGGCAGCAGAAGCTAACCTCGGTAACTTCTTCAAGGATATTTCAAACTCGAAAGAAAAGTTTGATGTGTTTATGATGGCAGGTGATATTGCCGACTACGGTCTGAGCAAAGAGTATGAGCGTTTTTTCAGACCGCTTGATGCACAGAAGATAATACCGCACACACTCGTTACAATGGGTAACCACGATGCCCGCTTTTTCTTTAAGAAAAACAGCAAAATCGTTATGGATAAGGTGGACAAATATTTAAACATAAAAACCGAAGGCAAGACATATTATTCGTATGATATAAACGGCTACACCTTTGTTGTTATGTGCACCGAAAAGCGTGTGCTCGAAAAAGCATATATCTCCAAAGAGCAGATGGAGTTTATCGACAGTGAGCTGGCACGAGGTACTAAAGACGGCAAGCCCGCATTTCTTATGTGCCACCAACCGTTTGCTTTTACTCACGGTCTGCCCGAAGTCTGGGAAACGGGTGACCTCGGCGAGCAGAATGACGAGGTCAGGGCGATTGTAGAAAAACATAAAAATGTATTCTTTATCAACGGCCACCTTCACGGCGGTGTGTGCGATAAGGTTTTTGAAACGCTCAACGAAGAAAACGGTGTTTATTCAATCAGTGTGCCCGGTTACAGAAAAGAAAACAACTTCGGTATCACCGATTGCGGTGTAGGTTATTTCTTTGAGGTTTATGCTGACCGTGTGGTATTCCGCGCGCGCAAATTCCTTACGGGTGAGTATATAAACGGCGACTATTCCAGACAAGAATATAAGTTAAAGTAAATCAAAAAATTCAGCCTGCTTACTTTTACGGTAAGCAGGCTGTGTTTTGCCTGTATTAAAGGCCAAGCATACGCTGGAAAATATTTACGATCGCTGGAAAATATTTACGATTTTAAGGCCTATGTTACGGAAGAAGGCAAGGATATGTGTAAAGAAATTTACGCTTATGTTGCCGCTTTCTTCGCCGGGTGTGCCGTCAAAATCGGAGCTGACGGAATTCATCCATGAAATAAGACCCTCGGAGCCTTCGAGCTTTACCTCTTTACCGAGACCGTTTTCGGTTACAACATCGGGATAGGTGCTGCCATCGAGCATATGCAGGTCGTATGTAACAACCTTTGCAAGGTGATGATTGTCGCTTGCAGAGTTGCCTGCAGGCTCAGTTACTGCGGAGAAGCTTGAAAGTCTGCATTTTTCGGGGTTGGAGTTGCTCTCGCATACGTTTTTCCAAAGCGGAGTGGTTACCATTGAGTAATTTACAACGGGGTCGAGCTTGCTGCAAATCATCCAGATTGCGATGTCGGAGCACTTTGATACATCGCTTGCCGTGACTGTACCTGTGCCTGCAATCGGGAATATACCTGCGAAATACTCAGGGAAGGCGATTGCCATATTCCATGTCATTTCACCGCCTGCAGAACTGCCGCCGATGAAAATCTTTGTTGTGTCAATATTGTCGCCGTGCTTTGCAATCATATCGTCGATTACTGCGCGGAGAGGCTCGATAAGTGTTGTGTTCCAGTAAACGAGCCTGTGCTCCGGTGAACGGGGAAGGAGGATGAATGCACCGCCCTCGTCAAATTTGCTCTGAAGTTCTTGTGATGCCCAGTAGGGGAAATCACTGTCGTCAAGCTGAGCGTCGACATAATCGGCATGGCCGATGCCGTGAAGGAAAATTACGAGCGGATATTTTGTATCATCGTTTTTGCCTACGGGTGAATAGTATGCGTAGTCAAGTGCTTCGCCACCGGCCTCGGGAGCGACATCACTTTCGAATTCGTCACGAAGTGGCGGATGTGGGGAGCGCCTTTTTGCGGCTGCCTTTTGCTGATGCGGATACACTGAGCGGTAATATGCACATAAGCACAGCCAAAATCATTGCGATGATTTTTTCATATTTCGGTAACCACCTTAGTTTAAAAATTATAAAATAATTCTAACAAAATTACTAATGGATGTCAAACATTCTTACTTTAATTTTACAAATATGAATTATATTTCAACAGATTTTATAATATTGTTGTTTTTTATAACACTACCTGTGCATACTGTTTCGATTTTCAATGTTGCATCAAAGAAGTTGTTTGTTATTTCAGCTTCACGCAAATATTCAAGGTGAATATAATGGTTGCCGTAAACGGGCTTTTCAAAGCTGTTGCACGTAACTGTCAGTTTACCGTGCACAAACTGTTTTGAATTTTCGTCCATTACCTTAGGGGAATAGAGTATTACGGGTGCGCCTTCGTACATATTTGCATAGTTACAGCTTACAACACGGTTGTTGCGGAATATGACGTGAGTTGTGTAACCGGATTCAAACCAGAAATTGCAGTCATCCTCAAGAAGAAGTGCAGGCCCCCACACTTTTTCAAAGAGGTTGTTTTCGATTATTACTTCACCTCGTGTGGTGCAGAGTATGCCTCTGCCGCAGGTGAGACCGAAAATGCAGTTTCTGACATAAAGATTAGGTGTCCACGTTGCGTTTTCGACTACATCTTTGCCTATTTCGATATCCGGTAAAGCGGAATCAAGTGTTATTTGAATGTCGGTATCGTTGATTCTTGTAAAGCTTAACACCTTTGCAGAAGCATAAGGAATGAGTGTATCCCACTTGATAAAGTCTATTGTATCGCCGATTTCAAATGCCTGAAAGCCCCAGGTTTCATCGTGCATAAACCGCAGTGTCAAGCCATTTGTGGCTTTATCTGTTTCTATTATACGCAGGTGAGTGCCGTGTGCGTTGATAAAATCGTCGTGTGCACCGCCTGCCTTGCAATTTTCGACAAGTACATCGCCTTTACAGCCTGAAAACTGAAAAAAGTCCGCAGTACTTGCTGCTGTTCTGTTTTTTGCGGGTGTGAGGTCACAATTTCTGAATGTTACGTTCTCGCAAAACTGCGAAACCATACCGAGTCCGTGCATAAATTTAATGCGCAGACCGTCAAAAACAAGGTTTTTGCATCGTTGAAACATACTGCCCGTCTGGTCGCGGACAATATTGCGTGACTGAATTATTGCACCTGCAGGAAAATATATGTTCTTGTTTTTCAGTGTACCTTTGAAAGTATTGCTGTCGAGCATCTCAATGCTTTCAAAGTCAAGGTCAGCACGGCTGAAGTCACGGAAAAGTCCCGTTGCAGGGTCGAGTAGTTTTACCTGTCTTCTGCCGAGCACACAGTGGTCTTCCCAATACGGCTTACCGTTTTTGTCGGGTTCGCCCTGCCAGATTATGCTGTTATCCTCAACTCTGAAAAGGCATTCGGGGTTGATTTTTATTACACATTCGCCGTCATTGTTTGAAACAACCGTAAATTCCGCCATAGTAGGGCAGGCATAGTCGACAATCAGATTTTTTACTGTAATATTACTGCATCTGTCAAAAACAAACGGAGTCATCTTGCCGTGCACAAGCACTGTTGCGCCGTTGCCGTCAATTACAATATACGATTTGTCTTTGAGATAAATTGCCGCTTCTCTTTTGCCTGTCGGGTTTTCGTGCTTTTTGGCTGTGTTGGTACAGTAGTATCCGTCAAGCTCAAACGAATCGTCCTGACGGACGTCGTAAACTTTATTTTTTTCAAGTGTAATGCACACACCGTCAGATATTTCTGAAAAGATTTTACTTAACTCGTTCATTTCTTTTCTCCTCAAATTGCAGGATGACTCAATTATATACTTATTATAATATAATTTCAATATTTACTTGAGCGAGGTTTTGTGTTAATCTTTAGTTAAAGATAATTCCGGAAGGATGGTATAAATGACCCTTACAACTTTTCTGAGGTTTCTTGTTGCAATTATAATGTCGCCCTATTATCTTTTTAACTGCGTGTTTAACGAATATGTTTATCCTGCCGTCAGCAGGTCGGATGCGTATCTTTTCTGCTACTTTGTCGGCAATGAAGTCGATGAGCAGACCATACATTTTGCCGTCAGCACAGACGGATATAATTATAAAGCCCTCAACGGCAATGAGGCTGTTATTAAGCAGACAAAGGGTACGGGCTGTGTGCGTGACCCGTATATTCTCAAAGGTGCCGACGAAAACGGCAAAGATTGCTATTTTATTATCGCAACAGATATGAATGCACTCGATGGCTGGACTTCAAACCATTGTCTTATCACATGGCGTTCATACGACCTTATCAACTGGACGGATGAAACAGTAATAGATATCCGTCAGTTTGAGGGCTTTGAGAATACTAACAGAGCGTGGGCGCCGCAGGCTATATGGGATAATGACAAGCAGATGTATATGGTTTACTGGGCAAACTCAACTGTAGAGAATGACTGTGCAGGCCATTACTACGCATATACAAAGGATTTCAAAACCTTTGAAACCGAGCCGCAGGTGCTTTTCGGCAGATGGAATGAGGTGAATCCCGAAACAGGCGAAATTATGAACGTGCAGTGTATTGACGGCGATATCGTCTATAACGAAAAGGACGGATATTATTACCTCTACTTCAAAGAGGATTTAACCCAGAAAATCGCCTGGGTACGCTCGAAGAATCTCACAGGTCCGTATAATACCGATTATACAATCTGTTCGCTTAATTATTGGGGTGTAGAGGGCAGCTCAATGTACCGCATCAACGGTACGGATTCCTGGATGATGATAATGGATGAGTACGGTCAGGATTCGTACTTTGCACAGATGACAAAGGATTTTACTACATTCAAAAGAGTACAGCGCTCAACATATTCTATGGATCATCTCAAGCCCAGACACGGCTCTGTTATAACTATAACGGAGAGCGAGTATGCGGCGCTTGCCAAAGCTTACGGAGTTGAAAAATAAATATATTGCATTTAAATAAAAAAAGAATTAAAATAAAATCAGTAAAATATATGGAGGTATTTACTATGCTTAAAGTTGGTCTTGTAGGTGTCGGCGGTATAAGTGGTGCACATATCCCTGCGTGGGATAAGAGAGAGGATGCAGAGCTTGTTGCTCTTTGCGATATCCGCCCCGAAAGAATGGAGCAGTATGAGGGTAAGCGTCATTACCTTGATTTTGATGAGATGCTTGCTAACGAAGAGCTTGATATACTCGATATCTGTCTGCCTACATATCTTCACGCAGACTTTGCCGTTAAGGCTATGGAGAAGGGCATCAACGTAATCTGCGAAAAGCCCATTTCTCTTAAGGAAGAGGATATTGACAGAGTTTATTCAACAGCCGAGAAAAACAGCGTTAAGTTTATGGTTGCTCAGGTGCTTCGCTTCTGGCCTGAGTACGAGGTGCTCAAGGAGATTTTCGATACAGGCAAGTACGGCAAGCTCCTTTCCGGTACGATGACAAGACTCGGCCACAAGCCCCGTTGGAGTTGGGACGGCTGGATGATGGATGAGAAGAGAAGCGGTCTTGTACCTTTCGACCTTCACATTCACGACCTTGACTTTATGGTATACGCTTTCGGTATGCCCAAGGTTGCTCATCAGTACCGCTCAAAGCGTCCCGAGCAGGATTTTATTTCCGTTACATACGATTTCGGCGATTTCACAATCAATACCGAGGCTTCCTGGTATGCAACCTGCTACCCCTTTACAGCTCAGTTCCGTTTCCAGTTTGAAAAGGCTATCGTCGCAAATGAAAACCGTACAATGAAAATCTACCTTGAGGATGAGGAAATCGACCTTTCAAAAGAGACGAAGGGCGATACAGGCAGTATCAACCTCCCCAAGAGCGACGCTTATGCAAACGAAATCAACTATTTTGCAGACTGTGTACGCGATAACAAACCTGTAGAAAAGGTCAAGCCCGAAGAGCTCAGATGTGTTCTTAATATTCTTAACAGCCTTTAATTTTATCGAATCCAAAAAATTGAAAATAAAGGAGCGATCCTTGTGAAAAAACTTCTTTGTGTTCTGGTTGGTATTATTATGATTGTTTCGTCAATTCCTTTCGGTACTTCTGCGGTTGAGAATAGCTTTGACGTGACAAAAGCTGTGATTGTAGCAGGTGAATCTGCTACCGATAAATATGCCGCATCACGTCTCGAATATTATCTTGAACAGATTACAGGCAGAGATATCGCCGTTGTTTCCGATTCTCAGCCCGAGTCTGAGTTAGAAATAATAGTCGGTGCAACCAATCGTGAAAATGCTGACCTTGACGGTTTCAAAGACGGCGGCTATGTAATCGCTTCCGATGAAGGAAAAATTGTAATCTGCGGTGCAGGTAACAAGGGCACGATAAACGGTGTGTATGCTTTCCTCGAAGATTACTGCGGCTGCCATTGGTATGAGAGCGGTGTTATCGTTACTCCTGAAAACGCTTCGCTTACCGTGCCTTACGGTATTAATGACGAGTATCATCCGTATTTCGAGTATACCGAAACCGATACAACAAGCTCACGTGATACCGAGTTTTCGCTCGCAAACGGTCTTAACGGCGGTGTATACCGAAGCTTTACCGCAGAGCAGGGCGGTCAGGTAGGATATATAGGCTCTTTTGCTCATACTCTTGTAACGCACTATTGCAAGCCCGAAACTTATTTTGAGGCTCATCCCGAGTATTACGCTTATCACAAAGGCGAGAGAGTGCCGCAGCAGCTTTGCCTCACAAACCCCGACGTGATTGATATTGTTGTCGGTGAAGTGCTCGAAAACCTTTCGCGTCAGCACGACCCGTCAGCTACAATTCAGATTGTTTCTCTCACTCAGCACGATAATCAGAAGTACTGCGAGTGTGAAAAATGTAAAGCACTTGACGATGCTAACGGCTCACACGCAGGCACAATGATTACCTTTGTCAACACTGTTGCAGAGCGTGTCAAAGCTTCCGGTAACTACGATAATGTTGTTTTCGATACCTTTGCTTATCAGTATACACGCAAGGCTCCGACGGCTGTTGTACCCCGTGAGGATGTTATAGTCCGCCTTTGCTCTATCGAGTGCTGCTTCGGTCATACACTTGACGACCCGAAGTGTGATGAGAACAAAGACTTTATGTACGACCTTGAGCAGTGGGGCAAAATCTGCAACCGTGTTTATATATGGGACTATGTAAACAATTACGCTCAGACAGTATGTATCTTCCCGAATTTCAGCGTAATGCAGAGAAATGTTCAGGTTTTCTATGAGAACAACGTAAAAGGAATTTACGAAGAGGGCAATTATTATATAGCAAATTGTGATGCCGAGTTCGGTGAAATGAGAACATATCTGCTCTCAAAGCTTATGCAGAACCCGTACTGTGATTATGAGGCTGAAATGAACGGCTACCTCGAAACTGTTTACGGTGCAGGTTGGCAGAATATCCGTGAGTTTATCGATATTATGACCGAGCACGCAGTTACCGATTCACAGCATCTTTACATTTATCAAAGCACTGCACAGACGCTTTACGGTATGACTAAAAACGATATTGAACACTGCAATCAGCTCTGGGAGGATGCAAAGGCTCAGGCACAGACTCAGGAACAGCTCGCTCAGCTTCAGCGTTCCGAGCTTTGCTGGAGATATTGGAAGTGTGCTAACCGCAAGGGAGAATTCTCTCTTTGGCAGTTCCCTTATGTATGGATGAATGCAAATGAAAGGCTTCATCACGATCTGAAAGATATGGGAATCACAATGCTCGGTGAGGGCTCAACTCATGCACTTTCCGACTGCAATCTGCTCTACCTTTACAGAGTTCCTTCAAAGTGGACTACACTTTTTGAAGAGCCTTATTGGGATTTCCTCAATCCCTATGCAGTGAAACTTTACGAGTTCCTCGGTAAAATATACAACGCTTTTATGAAATAATTTGTTAGGTGATATTTATGGAAAGAACATATATACCCTTTAATCGGTGGAAAGAAAAATCAAAGCAGACCGAATACACAAATGATACTGTCCTTCTCAGTGCCGACGGTAAGCTTCAGGCAAAAGGCTGGGCAAAGCACAATGTGTTTGACTACGACCGTACAAAGGTAAAGGCAAAGCTTATGAGCCGTAAGGAGTGGGATTTCTATCAGGTTTCCGACGGCAAGTTTATGGTTCAGCTCAGTTTTGCCAATATCAATATCGGCGGATATGTAGGCGCAAAACTTATCGACCTTGAAAACGGCAAACAGATTATTGATGCAACACAGCTTTTCCTCGGCGGTAAGGATAAGTATGTTCCGCCTGCAAAGGGTGACGTGCCCAACCGTTTCGGCTACAAAATCGGCAAGGCAGAGTTTGATTTTGATACCAAAGAGAATTCGAGAACTCTGTGGTTCAAGATGCTCAAGGGCGGTAAAACCGTTGAGTGTAAATTCACAATGGATATCCCCGAAGAACTTGAGAATATCACTACCGTTCTTCCGTTTGACGGTGACGATACAAAGTACTTTATGACCACAAAGCAGAACTGTATGCCTTGTGAGGGTGTGTTTAAGATTGACGGCAAGGAATGGAATTTTTCAAAGGCTGATGCTTTCGGTACACTCGACTGGGGCAGAGTAAATACTCCGCACAAAATGGTATGGTACTGGGGCAACGGCTCAAAGTATATAACAGGTCCTGACGGTGAAAAGCACCTTTTCGGCTTTGAAATCACATGGGCTATCGGTAATGAGAGCAACGCTACCGAAACCTGCCTTTTCTACGACGGCAAAGCACATAAATTCGGTGCTGTCGATGTTGAAACCTTCCCGAAGCCCGACAAGTTTATGCAGCCGTGGAAGTTCGTTTCCGAGGACGGCAGATTCAATCTCACAATGGTGCCGACATTTGACCATCATTCAGATATGAATCTCGGTGTTGCGAGAATGCATACTCATCAGGTGCACGGTCTCTGGAGTGGTGACGTAATACTTGACGACGGCACAAAGCTTGAAATCAAGGATATGTATGCATTCTGCGAGTATGTAGAAAACAAATGGTAAGCTGAGCACAAAAGGGAGTAAGAAAGAAAATGGGTTTTAAAGAATATATACGCGGTGCACTTACTGCACCCGAAAAAGGCGATACGGTAGAGTATTTCAAGCTCAAGGCAAGAGTTTCGGGTAACGTGCTTACAAATGCGGCGGATATCCCAGCAGGCGGATATAATTATGAAGCTGATATCACAAAATTCTGGGAGGAATTTCAGAAGCTCAAGAAAGAGCGTGACTACCCCATATCGTTTAACACAATAATGTTTCGCGTTTTGGCTGAGGGACTTAAGGCAAATCCGAGGCTTAATGCACACATGGAGTACAAGCGTAAAGCTTCTACGGGCAGACTTATTGTTAAAGAGCATATCGATGTTGCTGTACCTTTTCTGCTTGACAGCGGCGAAACCTTCCCCGTAAAGCTCCGTAATCTCGAGCAGCTTTCTCTTAAAGAAATTTCAGAGGAAATAGCAAGACTTACAACTGCACTCAAAGAAACAGATGTTGACAGAGTGCTTTTCGATATAATTCTTCAGAGAATTATCGGCTTTATCCTCAAGGGTAAGTTTGCAAGCACTGCAGCACAGATAGCAACAGGCTATGTGGGTAAGTATAAGGTTGCCAAGCTTTCGGGTCTTTTTGAGCACGCATCACGTGATAAGTCTGCTCTTCAGATGAATGAGCTTAACGAGGGTACGGTTTGTATGACTAACCTCGGTACGCTTTATAAAGGACTCAACGGTAATGTAACCTATGCACCTCTGCTTTTCCCGCAGGTGTTTATTATGGCTCTCGGTGCAGTACAGGACAAAGACTATGCCTTCAGAAACGATAAGGGCGAGGTTGACCTTGGCACCAAAAAAATACTGCCTATCAATATAATGTTTGACCACAGAATAGGCGGCTTCAACGATGTTATTCCCTTTATCAAAAAGCTCGATGAAATTTTTGCAGCTCCCGAAGTTATGTGGGAGTGGTAATAAAGTTGCTTTCGGGAGAGTGGACGTATGTTTAAGCGTTTAATATCCGCAATACTTTCTTTTTTTATGATGCTGTCAAATATGCTGTTTTCCGATGTAGCGAATAACGATGAGCTTCGCATTGTTGTGCCTGAAAACTGGGAGCTTCTTGTTGGTGACAGCAGAACGGTTGAATGTGTTTTTGACGAGAAAATTACCGAGCGTAAACTCGAGTGGAGTGTTGAGCCTGCCGATGTTGCAAGCGTTGATAAATGGGGCAGGGTAACAGCACTCAAAGCGGGCGAGGCTACCGTTACAGCAAAGGGAAACGGTTTTGAGGACAGTGTACAGCTCAATGTTGTTACAACACCAACTATGATGTCGGTGCAGAATAAAACAGTCATGTACGGACACGAGCCTGTAGAGCAGGTCGATAACCTGCAAAAGATAGTAACCCGTTACGCTAACGGTGACCCGAATGTGCCGGAATTTGTTACATCAATTACAAATTACGGTTGTTATAAATCTGCTGTTACGGCTGACGGTGCAGTGTGGCAGATTATGCCCTACGGTGTTCTGCGCACTGACAAAAATGCGCCAACCGAAAGGGATATCGAGCAGCGTTTTATGGGTGACCGTTATTTTTATTCCAACGATACGGCGCGTGTTAGGGCTATTCTTCCCGATGGTAAAAACGGAATATGGACGGTAATGGATAACGGATATACCCACATTGAAATGGTAGAAATGAGCGGCACTGAAAAAGCAACTCTTATGAGTGCCGAAACTCAGCAGAAGGTCGACCGATACGGCATGACCGATGCAGGTTATCAGTCAGGCGACAGTTGGGTTGCGTATGAAGATGATAATGACGGATTGTGGACTTCAATGTACGGCGGCGGTGAATTGATGCGATATGCGGCAGTACGCGATGACCCCAATGCATCGCCCGAAGAAGTTGAGGCGGCAAAGCAGGCGGCATACCGTTCTGCCGAGGCTGTGCTTATGCTGTATTATATTTCAATGCGCTCAGGCACGACCGAGGCGTATGTGCGTTACCAGACTAATGAAAATGTTCCCAGTTCAAAGGAGGATCGTTGGCTTTCGGCAAATGCGCTTGAGGCAGGCGGTGATCCGAGCTTTATGGTGCCGCAGAAGAGTCCTTCACAGCTTTATAAAGAGAGCGCACTTTCCTTCGCTCTTTTCGGCTCAGCCAAAAAATATCGCACCGAAGGTTTTTATTATCCCGTATCGGCAGACAGCTGGTCAAACCCCGCTGAAAACCCCGATATAGAGTATGAGAAGCAGACGAGGCTACTTGAGGGATTCCCTGTTCGCACATATTCGCTCAGTACAGAGGATTTTACTCCCAGCGGAACTATCCATTGGGAAATTAACAGTGACGGTACAGCAACAGGTGTTTCGACCAAGACACCCGATTCCGGCGAATATCTTGTTAACAACGAAAATCTTCGCGGCGTTACAATAGATGCTTCAAAGCAAGTGCCCGAAAGGCTCTGGAATGATTTGCTGGGTAGCGAAGTTACACCTGATATGGTTACTTATAAAACTGATACGAGTGCCGATGAGCTTGTAGGTCATATGTTTATATTCAAACTCATCAATGATATAATTGCCCCTGAAGACCCTGAAATAAAAGCTATTCTTGTTGAGGCTGTTGACAGCCTTGCGCAACACCTGAGCGATAACAGCTATATGCTTTGTGACGGTACAGGTCAGCCTACGAGTTGGGGTAACTTCGGCCGCACCGTATATTGCGCAGGTACATCAGTGGCTCAGTCACCCCTTCATGCATTGGTGCTTCTCAATATTTTCAAAACAGCCGCATATATAACGGGCTATCAGAAATGGGAAGATGAGTACCGAATGGCGGCACTTGACCCTGCTTACGAATATGCTGAAGTTGTTTCACAGTATAAAGAGCGTATGTTTGCGGCTATTGAGCTGACGTTTGCTAACGAAACAATTCCGCTTCTCGGCAGCGTTATAGACAAGCTTAAAAACACCAACTTGATGGAGTCACTCTACAGGCTTGTTATTAACTATTCCGATGAAGAAATGGCAATGCTTGGATTTTATACAATATTCGGTATGGAGACCGATGAAGAGCTTCTTGAAATTTACCGCAGTGCAATTGATGACTGGTGGGTATCAATAAAATACAGCCAGAATCCGCTGTGGTACTATGTGTACCAGCTTGCGTATCCGAATAAAACGGTTACCGATGCTTACGGCAACGATATTGTCGAGCTTGCTGCGTGGTCACTCAGCAGACACCCTGCAAATACAATGATGTACTGTGCATCTAATAAAAACCGTGACGATATTGCTGAGCTTGATTTATCGGTTATCGGAATAAAAACGGACAGTACACTTACATACAATAAGCTCACAAGCAAGCCTTTGCCGAATGTTTCGCAGGATGCACCTATAACCGATCTTATCAGCTTTGTGCTTACTGCACTCAATCTCGATTGGGACGTCGCTCCGCCCGATGAGCGTAGCGTTTACAAGTACAATACAAATTCGTATACCCTTACCCGTTGGCATCTGCCGTATTGTACGCAGGCATCTACAACATATACTTTGCCTTATTGGATGGGTGTGTACCACGGTATGCTTGAGAAATAAATTTAAAAAGCAGTTGTTATTCATAGCGAATAACAACTGCTTTTTATCTGGTTGTAATTTTAGTTTAATTTTTCTGCTTTTTCTTTTCTCTTGAGAATATCATTCCTACTGCGTTAATTACAATAAACAGAATGAGGTAACCAATTACGTAAGTTGTGTGAGAGTAGATAGTTGCAACCATCATAAAGATACAGCCGATAACAGCAATAATCGGTGCAATAAAACGCTTGAATCCGTTAACACCCTTGAGCTTGAACAGCATCATAAAGAATATCGGGATGTAAAGGAAGTAGCTTGTAACGATGGGAAGCTCTGTCGGGTCAAATGCAAATATGCCCAGACTTTTGCCGAAGGATGAAAACTGTGAACAGTAGAAAAATACCATCCAGACAATACACATAAGAAGTCCGAAGGTTGCAGAGCTGGGTGCCATATTCGTTGCCGGGTCAACCTGGATAAATACACGCGGTTTAAGGCCTGCATTTCGTGCAGCAAGTGCGTACATACCTCTTGAGCAAGCGAGCATAAGGCCGTTGAGTGTACCAAAGCAGGATATGATAACGAACACGAAAACTGCTGTGCCGCCGATTTTACCGAATACAGCTTCAAATGCGAGTCTTGCGCCTGTTTCGCCGCCTTCCATCATTACAGCGTTGGGAATTCCGCCTGCAAGACCTACATAGTAGAGGATATAAATTATAATAACTGCAAGTGAGCCGAAGATAAGTGCACGGGGAAGATTCTTCTTTGCATCCTTAAGCTCTGCATTGATTGTTGTGGCAACAATCCAACCGTCGTAAGCAAAAGCTGTAGCACAGATTGCGGTGAAGAGTGCAGGACCTGTCTCAACTTCGTTTACTACTGTAGTGAAGTTTTCTATTGTGTAGCCCTTGGTAAGGCCGTAGACTGTACCGACAATTGCCATAAGGAAGAGAGGAATGAGCTTGATAATGGTTGCCGAAACCTGTACCTTACCTGCTATAATGGGAGAAAGCAGGTTGATTGCAAAACTGAGGATAAGGTAGAAGCCTGCAATAGTCATACAAAGACCGCCGGTTATATCGGCTTTGTCGTGGAAGAACAGTACGCAGGTGTAGCGTGCGGTAACCCATGCAAGTGCCATAGTGAGGCAGGGGTAGTAGATAACGCTTGTAAACCAGCCGATAAAGTAAGCGTACTTTTTGCCGACAAGAGCTTCAGCGTAGTCGACAAGTCCGTTAACCTTTTCTATTCTGTTTGCAAGTATTGAGAAAGCGTATGCGCAGGCAAGCATAATAAGGCCGCCGGCAATCCAGGAGAGGATACCGAGTTTGAGGTCGCCGCCTGTTGCTGAAAGTATTTTCTCTGCTTTGAAGAAAACACCGCTGCCGACTACGACGCCCGTTACCATTGCGATAGCCGTCATCAGTCCGTACTTTTTTGTCATAGTTGTTGACATTTTATCAACTCCAATATTTTAAATACTTTTAGAGTGTATATAAATTTTTTAATTAATGCAAGAGTTTTTTTTAAAAGCTATAGAAATTATTGTAATTTTGTTGTAAAATATACACGTTATTTATGAAATATAAGAAAGGAACTAACGAAAATGAAAAATTTCAAGGGAATTTTCCCCGCTCTTCTTACTCCGTTTGATGCAAACGATAATGTAAACACAGCTGAGCTTGCAAAACTCGTTGAGAGAAATATTGAGCAGGGTGTTGACGGATTCTATGTAGCAGGCAGCACAGGCGAGGCTTTCCTTCTTTCAGAAGAAGAACGCAGACTTGTATACAAAACAGTTAAAGATACTGCAGGCGACAGAGTAACACTTATCGCTCACGTCGGTACAGTTTCTACAAAGCAGGCTGTTGAATACGCAAAGTATGTTGAGAGCATCGGTTACGACGCAGTTTCCGCTGTTGCACCTTTCTACTATAAATTCAGCAACGCTCAGGTTGTTGAGCATTACAAGGCAATTGCCGACAGTGTAAGCATTCCGCTTATTATTTACAATATTCCTGCTTTTTCAAGCGTTGAGCTTACTCTTGATGAGATTGCAGACCTTCTTGCACACGATAATATTCTCGGTGTCAAGTACACATCAAACGATTACTTCAAGCTTCAGCAGATTCGTGAGCGTTGCCCCGATGCAATTATCTACAACGGCTTCGACGAAATGATGATTGCAGGTCTTGCAATGGGTGCTGACGGCGGTATCGGCTCTACATACAACTTTATGGCTGATAAGTTTATCAAAATCCGTGAGCTTTGGCAGAATGGTGATGTTAAGGCTGCTCAGGAGCTTCAGTGGCAGGCTAACAAGATTATCACCGCACTCTGCAAGGTTGGCGTTATGGCAGGCGAAAAGGCTGTACTTGACCTTCTTGGCTTTGATTTCGGCGTATGCCGTAAGCCCTTCGGTTCACTTACCGACGAGCAGATTGAATATCTCAAAGCAGAAATACTTCCTCTTCTTTAATGCTTGACAGTACAGTGTAAGTTGTGATATACTTTACCCGTAATTTAAGAGGGTAGTTTATGCCCTTTCAATATTTTAAACGATTGGAGATAACCACAATGGAGAGAATTAAGACTATCGAAACAAAAGATCTTGTAAAGAGCTGCGAAAACGGCGGTTGCGGCGAGTGCCAGACTTCTTGCCAGTCCGCTTGCAAGACATCCTGCGGTGTTGCTAACCAGCAGTGCGAAAACGCTCAGGAAAACTAATCCTCGCGTCTAATTAAATCAGCTATCAAAACAGGTAATACACATAAGTTGTATTACCTGTTTTTATTCGTAACCACTGAATTCAACCTTAGTTGCGTTTTCAGTGGCTACTTTTCCGTCATAAAGGCTAAAAATACTCGTTAATACACAAAGTATTGCCTGCGTTTTTTATCCTTTCTGACAAAAAATTATCTCACTGATAATCTCAACACGATTAATTCAGTGGTTACCCGTGGAGTGAATTAGCAAATGGTACATCAGTATAAATTGAACGGTTACAACATCGTGCTCGATACCTGCAGCGGCTCTGTCCATGTTGTCGACGATGTTGCTTACGATATAATTGCACTTTACAAAGAAAAGAGTGCAGATGAAATTGCAGACGAAATCAGTGCAAAATATGCTGCTGACGGTGTAACAAAGCAGGATTGCCTCGACTGTATCGAGGACGTAAAGAGCCTTGAGAGTATGCAGAAGCTCTATACACCCGACACCTATGCGGATATGGCTTTTGATTTCAAAAACAGAAATACAGTGCTCAAGGCTATGTGCCTTCACGTTGCCCATACCTGCAACCTCAACTGTGAATACTGCTTTGCAAGCCAGGGTAAGTATCACGGCGAGCGTGCTCTGATGAGTTTTGAGGTAGGTAAGCGCGCACTTGACTTCCTTATTGAAAACTCGGGTACACGTCACAACCTTGAGGTTGATTTCTTCGGCGGTGAGCCGCTTATGAATTGGGATGTTGTAAAGCAGCTCGTTGCTTATGCCCGTGAGCAGGAGAAGATTCACAATAAGAACTTCCGCTTTACTCTCACCACTAACGGTATGCTTATTGATGACGATGTTATCGAATTCAGCAATAAAGAAATGAGCAACGTTGTCCTCAGCCTTGACGGCAGAAAAGAAGTACACGACCGCCTTCGCAAGGATTATACAGGCAAAGGCAGTTACGATATAATCGTGCCCAAGTTCAAGGAGTTTGTTGAGCGCAGAGGTAACAAGAGCTACTATATGCGCGGCACATTTACACACGCAAATACAGACTTTACCAACGATATTTTCCATATGGCGGATATGGGCTTTACGGAGCTTAGTATGGAGCCCGTAGTCTGTGCACCGAGCGATGCGAGTGCTCTTACAGAGGCGGACCTGCCTGTACTTTTTGAGCAGTACGAGATACTTGCAAAAGAGATGATAAAGCGTAAGCGTGAGGGCAGACCCTTTACTTTCTACCACTATATGCTCGACCTCAAGCACGGCCCCTGTATTTACAAGCGTATTTCAGGTTGCGGCTCAGGTACGGAGTATGTTGCAGTAACACCTACCGGCGATATTTATCCTTGCCACCAGTTTGTAGGTGATGCTAAATATCTGCTCGGTAATATTTACGACGGCATTTCAAATACTGAGGTGCAGAACGAGTTCAAGCTCTGC
The DNA here is from genome assembly GCA_045123695.1 of Acutalibacteraceae bacterium. Lineage (GTDB taxonomy): Bacteria > Bacillota > Clostridia > Oscillospirales > Acutalibacteraceae > UBA8612. The sequence goes on along the minus strand of JBGVKJ010000050.1, from coordinate 42,340 downwards.
AACGCATACGCACGCAAGGAGTGCGAGGACTGCTGGGCAAAGCTCTACTGCTCAGGCGGATGCGCCGCTAATTCATATCACGCAACGGGTAAGATTACAGGTATATACGAATACGGCTGTGAGCTTTTCAAAAAGCGTATCGAATGTGCCGTAATGCTTCAGATTGCTGACGAGGTTTAAATATTTATGGACACACCAATTGTTGATTTTGTGAAAGCTTATGCACAAAGCGACAAGGCTCGGTTTCATATGCCGGGCCATAAGGGCGTGTCCTTTTTTGGCTGTGAAAGCCTTGATATAACCGAAATCAAGGGTGCGGATGAGCTTTTTGTGCCTGAGGGAATAATCCTCGGGAGCGAGCGTAATGCATCTTCACTTTTCGGTACGTCGCGTACTCTCTATTCCGCAGGCGGCTCAACTCAGAGCATACACGCAATGCTTTTTCTCGGTATGATGAATGCCGAAAAGGGTAAAAAGCCCTTTGTTCTTGCAGGCAGAAATGCTCATAAAGCGTTTATCTATGCGGCGGCAAAGCTTGATTTTGATGTGAAATGGATTTATCCTGAAGCTACAGACAGTATATGCAGCTGCGTAATAACCGCGGAAATGCTCAGAAAGTCACTTGATGAATGTAAATATAAGCCGTTTGCCGTTTATGTAACAAGTCCCGATTATCTCGGCGGTATAAGCGATATCAATGCTCTGTCTGATGTTTGTAAAGAATACGGCGTGCCGCTTCTTGTTGATAACGCTCACGGTGCTTATCTTGCTTTTTGCAAAGAGAATATGCACCCTATGTCACTTGGTGCCGATATGTGTTGCGATTCGGCACACAAGACTCTTCTCGTTCTTACGGGCGGCGGATATCTTCATATAGCGGCGGACGATAAATACGGCTTTGCTGAAAGTGCTGTGCGTGCAATGTCGCTTTTCGGTTCAACAAGCCCGTCTTATCTGATTATGCAGTCGCTCGATATGTGTAACCGATATATGAGCAGTCAAATCCGTACCGATATAGATGGTTGTATTCATCGTATCGAAAAGGTGCGAAAGGTTATGGCACAAAACGGTATTACGGATATATCTGCCGAGCCTCTTAAGATAACGGCTGATTTCAGGTATAACGGAATAGACGGCTTTGATAATATCGGTGATTATTTCCGTGAGTTTGATATTGAACCCGAATATGCTGACGGCGATTTCGTTGTATTTATGGTATCACCGTTTAACAGTGAAAATGATTTTCAGCGGCTCGAAAAAGCTTTTGAAAATATCAGGCTTACCAAACGCACAAGAGAAGAATTTGTTTTGCCTTGCGGTAAAGCTGTTTTGTCTGTACGCGATGCTGTTTTTGCACCGAATGAAGAAATATCGGTATGCAATGCCGCGGGCAGAATCTGTGCCGCACCTGCTGTTTCGTGTCCGCCTGCGATACCGATAGCTGTAAGCGGCGAAATAATAACAGACGAACATATAAGACTGTTTGAGTATTACGATATAGAAAAAATTGTCGTATTAAAGTGATATTCAATTGACAAATAAAAACAAGATGATATAATTATTCAGTAAAAAATAAAAGGAGATATGAATTATGCTTTCCAAACTTTTTGCGCTTTTCCTTTCAATCTACTATATGATAACACCTTATGTTGCACCGTCAACAGCTGAACCTATCAAGGTGCTTGATGAGCAGAGTGTTGAGCTTACATTTGTAGCCTGGGGTGACTCACAGATTTCCAACTATATGTTCGACCGTGAGCCCCGCCTTCGTGCTGCTGCCGAAGACCTTGCAAACGCATCAAGCAATCTCGATGCACTTCTTGTTGTAGGTGATATAGCTGAAAACGGTCTTGAGTGTGAATACGAAGTTGTAAGCGACCATTTTAAAACCGCTGACATTGATAACTACCTTATGGTAGTCGGTAACCACGATATCAGACTTCGTTCTTATAAGCAGGTTGTTAACCGCTTCACATCTTTCCAGAATGAGCTTAATAAAAACGCAGGCAGCGAACTTGCGGTTGACAAGCTCAACTATTCATACGAAATCAACGGCTACACATTCATTGTTCTCGGTAACGATAAGACAGTTTTTGAAGAGAACTATTTCAGCGAAGAGCAGCTTACATGGCTTGATGAAACACTTAAGGCAAAGGCTGTAGACGGTAAACCTGTTTTTGTTGCTGTACATCAGCCTCTTGCACTTACACACGGCCTGCCCACCACATGGGGTAACGGTACAAATGAAAAAGCAGGTCATGTCGGTGAGCAGAGTGACGTTCTCTATGAGATAATGAACAACTATTCAAACGTAATTCTTATCACAGGTCATCTTCACACAGGCTTAGGTCAGTATTCATACGAGAAGATAGGCAATATCCACGGTGTTAACGTTCCTTCTACAACAATCGTAAACAAAGACGGTGGCTATAATGAGCCTGCAACAGGTTACGTTACCGAAGTTTACAGTGACAAGGTTATATTCAGAGCAAGAGATTTCGGCAAGGGTGTATATGTTCCCGAGTACGATATCGAGATTGCACTTGAAAAATAATTGAACATACAATAAAAACAAGGCTTGCACAGTTTAAACTGTGCAAGCCTTAAAATTTTGTTTGAAACGGTTTATATTCTGTTGATGCTCTTGAGTGCTAACTTACCAAGCTCGATAACGTCAATTGCCTTTACGGGACAAACCTCGTGGCATTTGCCACAGCCGATACATTTGTCGTAATCAACCTTAGCACAGAAGTTTTCGACCTTTACTGCGTCGTATTCACAAGCCTTAACGCACTTCATACAGCCGATACAGCCTGCTTTACACTCTTTGCGAGTGAGAGCGCCCTTGTCGTGGTTTACACACAGTACGGTTGCCTTAGCCTGGTGAAGAGGCATAAGCTCAATCAAGCCCTTGGGACAGGTTTTGATACAAGCCTTACAAGCACGGCAGGCAAGGGGGTTGATTCTTGCTACACCGTCGCAGATGTGAATTGCATCGTAAGGACAAGCCTCAATACAGTCACCAAAGCCGATACAACCGTAGATACAATCCTTCGGGCCGCCGAAAAGCTGTGTTGCCATTTTACAGCTCTTAACACCGCTGTAAACGAGCTTTGTGCCTGCGTTGTGGGAATTACCCTGGCAGCGTACAACTGCAGCCTGGGGGGCAATTTCGCCTGCTGCAAGTCCTGCGATAGCGGCAATCTTTTTGGATACCTCACTGCCGCCGGGTGAGCAGAGAGTCGTGCAGGTTGTTTCGCCTTTTGAGAGTGCGGCGGCATAGCCGTCACATCCGGAGAATCCGCAAGCACCGCAGTTTGCACCTGGGAGTTCTTCTCTTATCTGCTCCGCCTTTTCATCAACCGGCACTGCCATAACGATAGATGCTACGGCAAGCATAAGTGCGGCGATGACACCGATGACGGATACAACTATTATTGCTAAAACCATAAATTCTATCCGCCTTTCTTAACCGAAGATGTTTTCTACAATTCCCGTAAAGCCGAGGAATGAGATTGATGTGAGTGATGCAGCGACAAGTGTAATCGGAAGACCCTGCATAAACTTGGGCACATCACAGCTTTCAAGTCTTTCGCGTACGCCTGCAAACATAACCATCGCAACGAGGAAACCGAGACCGGCACCGAGTGTGTTGACCATCGAGTAAGCAAAGTTATAGCCGTTGTCAACGTTGAGAATAACTACACCGAGGACTGCACAGTTTGTTGTGATAAGCGGCAGATAAATACCGAGTGCACTGTAAAGTGAAGGAATGTACTTCTTAAGTGCAATTTCAACAAGCTGAACAAGCGCTGCAATAACGAGGATAAATACTATAGTCTGCAGGTAAGCAAGACCGTTGGGTACAAGGATGAACTTGTTTATAGGGTAGGTTACGGCAGTTGCAAGGAGCATAACAAAGATAACTGCCATTGACATACCTGATGCGGTGTTGAGCTTCTTGGAAACGCCGAGGAACGGACAGATACCGAGGAATTTGCTCAGCAGGAAGTTTTCCGTAAGAATTGCTGTCATAAGAATTGCAAGGAGTTCTTTTGTCATTGTCATTTTACGGTCGCCTCCTTTACATCGCAGTTTTCACCGCTGTTGATAAGGGAGCAGCTTGCAGCCATCGGGCAGCTTTCACAGCCGTGGAGCTCTGCTTTGGGTTTACCCTTCTTTTCAGCAAGCTTGTTTGCAAGAGCAATAAGCATACCGAATACGAAGAAGCCGCCGGGAGGCAGAATGAATATAAGCATTGAGAAATCTGCGGGGAAAATCTGAATGCCGTTGATTGCACCTGTGCCTATAAGCTCACGGATGAATGCCATTGCAAGCAGAGCGGCTGTGAAGCCGACGCCCATACCCATACCGTCGAGTGCGGAAGCAACAATGCTGTTTTTGCCTGCGAATGCCTCAGCTCGGCCGAGGATGATGCAGTTAACAACGATAAGCGGCAGATAAACGCCGAGGCTCTTATCAATTTCGGGCACGAATGCTTTTACAAGCATCTGTACTATAGTAACGAATGAAGCGATAATAACGATGTAAGCAGGAATTCTTACCTTGCCGGGAATAATCTTACGAAGTGCCGATATAACAATGTTCGAGCAAATGAGAACTATTGAAGCGGCAGCGCCCATACCGAGCGCACCCATAACGGATGTGGAAACGGCAAGTGTGGGGCAGGTACCGAGAACAAGGCGAAGAACCGGATTTTCGGCGATAAGGCCTTTGGTAAATTCTTTTACGAGTGGTTTTTTATCAGCCATTTTCAGCACCTCCTGTTACGGTTTCAAATTGTGCAAGTGCGGTGTTGACCGCTCTTGTTACAGCACTTGATGTGATTGTAGCACCTGTGAGTGCTTTGATTTCATTTTCAGCGGGTTCGTTTTTGTTAACGCCTATATCTTTGATTTTGCCGATGAACTGGTCAAGGAATGTTGCGTTTTTTGCATTCATACCAAGTCCGGGTGTGTCGCTGATTGTCAATATCTCAACAGCGTTTACGGTACCGTCGGGTTTGATGCCGACCATAACTTCGATATCACCGCCGTAGCTCTTGTCGGTTGTTGTGAATACGTAGCCTGCAATTGTGCCGTCTGCAGCTTTACCGATGATGTATTCATCAGCTTTGCCTTCGTTTACGGTTTCGAACTCTGCAGCCTGCGAGAGCACTTTCTTTTGTGCTTCCTGTGCGGCAATTACGTTTTGCTGAGCAATTTTGTCTTTTGTGATATCGTTTGTGTAAGCGAGAAGACCGGAAGTAACAAGGCAGATTGCCGTAAGCACGATTACCGGTTTGAGGATATCGCTGAGCTTGAAGTTTTTCATGCCTTTGCCGCCTCCTTCTCTGCTTTTTTATCCTTTTTGGGTGTGCCGAAGGGCTTGGCTGTTGTAAGTCTTTCAATATGAGGTACAAGGATATTCATAATGATGATTGAGAAGGAAACACCTTCGGGGTATCCGCCGAAAATACGGATTGCCGCAGTTATGAGACCGCAACCTATACCGAATATAATCTTGCCCTTGAAGCTGACGGGGCTTGTTGTATAGTCGGTTGCCATAAAGATAGCACCGATAAGAAGACCGCCGCTGAGGAGCTGATATGCTGTGAATTCAAGGCTGAACTTACCTGCAATAAGCATAAGCACTGCAACTGTGCCGATGTAGCTTAACGGAATAGCAGGGGAGATAACCTTGCGGACAATAAGGTAGATACCGCCGAGAATAAGAGCAGCTGAACAAACCTCACCGAGACAGCCGCCGTGCTGACCGATGAGCATATCAACCATAGACGGAAGAGCTGATTTGTCAACAGCACCTGATTTGAGTGAAGCGAGAGGAGTAGCGGTTGTAACACCGTCAAGTGTCCATGTAGTCATCTTTGCAGGGAATGAAACAAGTAGAATGATACGTGCGGCAAGTGCGGGATTAACAAAGTTCTGACCGATGCCGCCGAACATCTGCTTGACTACAACTATTGCTATAATGCTGCCGATTGCTGCTATCCAGAGAGGGATTGAAACAGGCAGATTGAATGCGAGAAGAAGGCCGGTAACAACAGCGCTCAGGTCGCCTATTGTTTGGTGGCGCTTCATAACTTTACGGCAGAGGTACTCGGAAAGTACGGCTGTGCCTACACAAACTATTGTGACCAGAAGCACCTGTGTGCCGAAGATAACGACTGCCGCAATAAGTGCGGGGATAAGTGCGATTATAACGTCGAGCATAATGCCGGTCGCCGTATGCGGTGAACGCACGTGCGGCGAAGCGCTGACGGTAAGCTTTTTATTTACACTCATTTCTTTGCACCTGCCTCTCTGATAACTGATTTTGCAAGACGCATATGCTGTACGAGCGGCAGACCTGCCGGACATACGTATGCACAGCTGCCGCATTCCATACATACCATAACACCTGTGTCTGTGAGCTTGTCAGCTTCCTTTGACTTGGCGTAGCGTGCGATAAGTGTGGGCATAAGGCTCATCGGGCAGACCTGAGCACAGCGGCCGCAACGGATGCAGTCACGCTCAGGCTTGACTTTGAATGTGCCTTCCGCGAATGCGAGTATGGCATTGTTCTGTTTGAGCAGAGGAATATCGGTTCCGACTATTGCTGCGCCCATCATCGGACCGCCTGAAATAATCTTGAAAGGCTCAGCCTTGAATCCTCCGCAGAATTCGATTATGTCGTTAATGCTTGTGCCTATGGGTGCACGCACATTCTTCGGTGTGTGAATTGCCGAGCCGTCAACTGTTACAGAGCGGCTGACAAGCGGCTTGCCTGTTTCGATATAACGCTGAATGAAAGCGACGCTGGCAACATTCATAAGTACACAGCCGACATCGGAGGGCAGCTTTCCGGGAGGAACTTTTCTGCCTGTTACAGACTGAATCATAACCTTCTCGGCACCCTGCGGATACTTTGACTTAAGCGCCATAATATTGATGTCTTTGTCGCCGCCTGCTATATCTTTGATCTGCTTGCTGAGCAGATTGATAGCCTGGGGCTTGTTATCTTCAACAGCGATAACAGCCTTCTTGAAACCGAGATATTTTTTGAGTGTAACAACGCCTTTGATAATGTTTGCGCTGTTTTCCATACACTCGCGGTAGTCTACGGTAATGTACGGCTCACACTCTGCAGCATTGACAATCAGCGTGTCGATATTTTCATTGGGCATAAGTGCAAGTTTGACGTGAGCAGGGAAGCCTGCACCGCCGAGGCCTACAAGACCCGATGCACGGGCTGCCTTGATAAGGTCCTGGGCATTTTCTACTTTGGGCGGCTCCAGACCTTCAAACATAGTCATTTCACCGTCGGACTCGATTGTGACAGCCTTTGCAATAGAACCGTTTGCAAGCTTGACTTCACCGATTGCGGTTACCTTGCCCGATACGGATGAGTGTATTGGGGCGCTTACAAACTTGTCTGTGTCGGCAATAATCTGACCGACCTTTACTTCGTCACCGATTTTAACCAAAGGTTCACACGGTGCACCGATGTGCTGCTGCATTGGAAGCACAACTTTTTCGGGGGCTGGCATACGGACGATTTTGCAGTCCTGAGTGTTTTTGCTGTGCGAAACACTTACGCCGCCTCTGCCTTTTACGACGGCTGAAAGCACGCCGCCTGCGGAGTATCCTTTCATAATATCATCTCCTGTTAATTTGTTCCCGTTGTGGATTTGGGGTTGGAAACAAAATATTTACTTATCTTTATTAATAGCGGACTGACTGCTCTGAAAACACAGCCCGTTACTATACCTGTACATACGCCGAAAATCAGAAGTGCAGGGGCGTAGCCTGCGATAGTCACCGTGTCGGTAATAACTGCGGCGGCAATAAGCTGACCGAGGTTGTGTGCCAGAGCACAGCATACACCGGTACCGATAAGACCGAGACGGTTTTTCTTGGAAACTCTGAATATGAGCACCATTGCCGCAAGGCTCATAAGTCCGCCGCAAAGGCTCATAAAAAATGCTGTAAGTCCTCTTGTGATACCTGCAAACGCAGACTTTATAAGCACAATGAAGAAAGCATCAGAAATATTGAGTGTTGATACCGCAAACATTGTCACGATGTTTGAAAGTCCGGGCTTTGCACCGGGCGGTAAAAACGGGAATGCAGGCAACAGCGATTCGAGCCACGACAGTGCAAGTGCCTCGGCACCGAGTATACCTGCGAGCGCTGCCCTGCGTGCAGGGCTTTTTTTATCAGTAAACGAGGGCATCTATTTCTTTTTCTCCTCCGTTTTCTATGGTTACAACTGCCTTTGCGGGCAGACAAGCTGCAGTGTCGCCTCTGTGACTCAGCTTGCCTGAACTTATACAGAGTTTGTCTTTACAATCAGCCTGAATAAATGATATGCAGCCCTTTTCAACCAACAGCTTTGCCTTGGGTGAGCAGGGAAGGTCAAGCTCATAATTTTTTTCAACTTTGTCAAGCTCTATACTCTGGTATATCTCGCCGTCAATGTAAATTACGGCTGTTGCGGATTCAGTGCTGTTTTTTGTATAAATACCAAAGCCGATTGCACTTGCCAGCAATACGGCAATCAGTATTATATCAAGTGGTCTGATGAGCTTTTTCATTCGAGTTCACCAAGTTTATAATTGTTGTTTGTTACGGTCAGCTTTGCGCTGTCACCGTCACTCAATGTAGTGATAATTTCGTTATTGTTTGTGATGAAAACTGCTTCTGCACCGTATTTTTCAAGCAACGGTATGCTTTTTTTAACACCAAGCACAAAGCAGGCTGTAGAAAGTGCGTCAGAAACACAGCCGCTGTTTGTTATGACCGTAACGCTTGCAAGTCCGCTGTCAGCAGGGTAACCTGTTGACGGGTCGAATATATGGTGATATATCTTGCCGTTTTCGTCCTCAAAAAATCTTTCGTAATTGCCTGATGTTGAAACACAGGTTGTTGTAGTTTCGATTGTTGCACAGGTGCTGAGCGTTTGCCCGAGAGGATCGCGTATGCCGATTGTGAATTTATCTTTTGATTTCGATGAGTATGCAAGTACACTGCCGCCTACTGCGGCAACAACTCTTGCACGGTTTGTATCGTAGAGTATACCTGTTATACTGTCGCAGGCATAGCCTTTGCCTATTGCTCCCATATCAAGTCTGACACCATCGGGAAGATATACTGTGTTGCCGTCAATACTCCAGTCCTTAGCGTTTTTGATTGCGGCATCAATTTCATCTTGTGTCGGCACTCTTGCTTTGTCGGTGCCTATACCCCACAAGTCGGAAAGTGCACCGAGACCGACACAGAATGCTCCGTCGGAATCAATCTCAATCTGCTTTAATTCCCTGAGCAAGTCGGCTAATTCGTCGCTTACCTGAACTTTACCGTTGTTTACGGCATGGATTTCGGATGAAGCATTGGTTCTTGAAAGCAGTTCAACATCAAGGCGTGTGATTTCGTCCTTAATTTTTTGTGCGGTTTTATCCGGTTTGCAGCACTCAATGTTGAGGCTGACTGTTGTGTTCATCGCAAGGAAAACTTCGTTAACGGTACGTGAAAAAATGAAGTTGGCAACTATGACAAAAACAAGCACCACGGAAACTGTGGCAACTATAATCTTTTTTTTCATCCGTTGCCTACCTCCCGAATAAACAGTCTATCACAATGTAGTATTATATTATAAAAAAATATATAAATCAAGTAGGAAATATAGTTATTTATACTTGTTTTAATAAAAGCAGACTTGTTTTTTACAATGAGTTTTGATAAAATTGAAATCGTTATATAAGCGTATAACCGAAAGGAGATTTTAATAATGGCTTACGATTTTTATATGCCTGCGCGTGTTGTCGGCGGTGAGGGCGTTGTGCTTGCACAGTCTGCTCTGCTCAGCCGTTTCGGCAAAAAATGTGTTATAGTAACCGGTGGTACGGGTGCTGTTAAGAGCGGTGCACTTGCCGATACAGAGAAAGCACTTGTCAAAGAAAATATTGAGTATAAAATTTACAATAAAATAGGTGAAAATCCGCTCGTTACTTCCTGCCGAGAAGCAGGTCTTATTGCGTCGGATTTAGGTGCGGATTTTCTTGTCGGTATCGGCGGCGGCTCTGCACTTGATGCAGTAAAAGCTGCAGCTGTTTTTGCCGCTAATCCTGACCTCGGTGCAGAAGATGTTTATGCTATGGATTACAAAAACGCACCTCTGCCAACAGTCGGTATAGGTACTACTTCGGGCACAGGCAGTGAGATTTCAGCTGTAAGTGTGCTGACCGATACAAATGGTGTAAAGCGCAGTATCAAAGGCGATTTCGGCTATTTTAACCTTGTTTTTGCTGATTGGAGATACACTGCTTCCTGCCCGATGAGTGTTACGGTTTCAACCGCACTTGATGCATTTATGCACGCGGCAGAAGGCTGGCTCGGCCCGAAGTGTAATGAACCTGCAACGGCTTTTGCCGCAGAGTGCCTTCCGAAGATTTATTACTATCTTAAAAAGTTCCTTTCAGACGGTGAGCTTCCCGATGACGAGGGCAGACGCGTGCTTTATCACGCTTCGCTCAGCGCAGGCTTTACGCTCAACTACTGCGGCACACTGTTTCCGCATCCCGTAGGCTATATCCTTACCGAGCATTACGGCATTCCTCACGGCAGAGCCTGTGCCGCATTTTTCGACAGACTTATGGAAAAGGCGGAGAAATATGCACCCGAGCGTGCACAGTCGCTTGTAACTCTGCTTGGTGACACTAAAGAGAATATTGTCCACACTCTCAAAATGCTTGCAGATTGCTCCGGTATAGTAATAACCGAGGAGCGTGCGGCTGAGCTTATTAAACGCTGGAAGTCAATACCGAAGAATTTTGAGTGCACCCCCGGCGGATATACTCCGCAGGAAGCCGTCGAGGCGTTGGTTTTGCTCTCAAAATAGAGGCAGAATATCAAAAAAATCTCTGCCGTTTTATGGTAATTTGTGCTAAGTTACAAAAGTTGGAAAAACGCTTGCATATCGATGAAAAAACGGATAGAATAACAAAGGTATAAAAATCCAAAATAAAACTTTTTCGGAGGTATGTAAAATGTCAGTTAAAGTTGCTATTAACGGTTTCGGTCGTATCGGCCGTCTCGCATTCCGCCAGATGTTCGGCGCAGAAGGCTATGATGTTGTTGCTATCAACGACCTCACAAAGCCCTCAATGCTCGCTACTCTTCTCAAGTACGACACAGCTCAGGGCGGTTACTGCGGCTACATCGGTGAGAACGCTCACACAGTTTCTGCTGATGACGAAGCAGGTACTCTCACAGTAGACGGCAAGACTCTTAAGATTTATGCTATGGCTAACGCAGCAGAGCTCCCCTGGGGCGAGATCGGCGTTGACGTTGTTCTCGAGTGCACAGGTTTCTACTGCTCCAAGGCAAAGGCACAGGCTCACATCGATGCAGGTGCTAAGAAGGTTGTTATCTCTGCTCCCGCAGGCAACGATCTTCCCACAATCGTTTACAGCGTAAACGAGAACACACTTACAGCTGAGGACACAATCATCTCTGCTGCTTCCTGCACAACAAACTGCCTTGCTCCCATGGCTAAGGCTCTCAACGATTACGCAGCTATCCAGAGCGGTATCATGACAACTGTTCACGCTTACACAGGTGATCAGATGATCCTTGACGGTCCCCACAGAAAGGGTGACTTCCGCCGTGCACGTGCAGGCGCTGCAAACATCGTTCCCAACTCAACAGGTGCTGCAAAGGCTATCGGTCTTGTTATCCCCGAGCTCAACGGCAAGCTTATCGGTTCCGCACAGCGTGTTCCCACACCCACAGGTTCAACAACTCTTCTTGTTGCTGTTGTTAAGGGTAAGGACATCACAGTTGACGGTATCAACGCTGCTATGAAGGCTGCTGCTAACGATTCCTTCGGTTACAACGACGAGCAGATCGTTTCTTCCGACGTTATCGGTATGCGTTACGGCTCACTCTTCGATGCAACTCAGACAATGGTTGCTAAGATTGATGACGACACATATCAGGTACAGGTTGTTTCTTGGTACGACAACGAGAACTCCTACACAAGCCAGATGGTTCGTACAATCAAGTACTTCGCAGAGCTTTAATCTAAATATTTCCTACAACAAATGGCACTGTTCAGCAGAACAGTGCCATTTCCTTTTACAAATATTATGTTGAAATGTTAAAAATAAAATGTTATTATAAGCACATACTTAATTTTGTGAGGTACGGCAATGAATAAAAAGGCAATCAAAAGCATAATAGCCTTTATAAAAATGCTCAAGGCACCGGCGCAGATGATACCTTATATTGTTTCGTTGGTTATTACTTTTATCCGCCGTCAAACCGATGGTGACAAGGCGGCGCTTATCAGTATTGAGCAACAGGGCTTTGTGTGCCGTAAAAGTCTTGAAATTGCAGGCGGATGCGGTTCACCGGCTGTTGCTGCACATGCAGACGGCAGTGTTGATATTGTTTTTGCTTGCAGCCGTACTGTTAACGGTGCACTTGTATATTCACTTTGCCACTGTCACAGTAGTAACCCTCTTATGATTTCGGCAGAGGATCGTCGCTTTATTTATGATTCGCCTATGCAGATAGGTAATCTCACAGCGACTTCGACACCTTACGGTGTTCTTATCAGCTGGCGCACAAAACTTGCTTCCAAGCTTCACGTGCCTTCACGTAACGAAAATGCCGTTACGCAGAGCCTCAGAGCTAAAAATGCCGAGCTGTTTGCAGCACTCTCCGATGAAGAAAAAGAGGGCGGCACATACTACGCTTTTTTACCTGCTGAAGGAAAAAGCTTGAATAACATAAAAAAAGCACCTTGCGAATTTACTCAGGGTGCGGTTATGCTCTCCGATAATGAGTTTTTGTGGATGGGTAATCTGAACGGCACTGCTGTTGCATATAAAAGCACCGACAAATGCAATACCTTTACGAAAGTTGGCGTTGTGCCTGCTATTCACGGTGGCAGGCTTGTTTCTCAAGTAAGCTGCGCAAAAATCAAAAACGGCAGAATTATCTGCATATTCTCTTCTATGGGTGAGCTTTTTATATCATATTCCGACGATATGGGTGTGCGCTGGAGCTTGCCGCATATGCTCAATGTGAAGGGTGTTTCTCCCAACATCTGTATGAGAGCAGACGGTATAATGGCACTCAGCTATGTACAGCCTGACAAAAAGGTTTCAATCCGCAGTATGCTCAGTATTGATGGGCAGTACAATTGGCTTGAGGAGCGTGCTCTGGTTATTTCTACGGCAGATAATTGCCGCAGACCGTATACTGTTGACCTCGGTGGTAAATTCTATACCGTAAGCCGTCAACGTTTTGCAGGCGAAAAGGAATCAAGCATTGTATTTACTCAATGGAAACCTCATCCCGATGATGAAAAAATTATAGAAGAGAAAACTGAAAAGAAGAAAAAATAAAGAAAAGGACGGTGTTTTCACCGTCCTTTTTTAGTTGATTATTCTTTTTCTATTGCTGCGGGTGCTGCAAATGCATCGCGGATTTTCTTGAAGTTTTCTTCAGTGAACTTCATTGTGCGGTCGTAGTAGTAGATACCGTTCTGCTCCTGCTCGATGTTTGTGAGCTGGGTGTAGCAGTATGCACAGCACTGGTCGCAGTCGAGGATTGCCTTTGTAAGGCCGCAGATACGTTCAACAGCCTCGTCCTCGGTCTTGGGAGTCTGGCCGTAGCCCCAGCCTGCTTCACCGGGTGCCCACCATGTGCCGCCGTACTCGCTGACGAAATAGGGCTGACCGCCGTAACTCTGGCGGTGTGGATGCGGCTCGTGCACCTTGCCTGCGGCGAGGTCATTGGTAGCCATCATAGCTGTAAATTTCTCAACATCCTGCTCATATTCGTGAATATCATAAATATCAGTCATAACATGGTAGTTACCGCTTGTGTCGATACAGGGACGTGTGTTGTCGGCAGCCTTTGTGATGAGGTATATATTCTTAAGCACATCGTCATACTGCTGTCTGCCCTTCATATCCCATGTTTCGTTGAACGGGCACCAGCCGACTATTGCAGGGTGGCTGTAGTCGCGGTCGATTTCTTCAAGCCACTGCGGAGCAAACTGTGCAAGCGAATAAGGCTCAGTATGGTTTGTACCCCAGTTAGCATATTCGCCCCAAACAATGTAGCCGAGACGGTCGCAGTGATAGAGGAATCGCTGCTCAAATACCTTCTGATGGAGTCTTGCACCGTTGAAGCCTGCAGCAAGTGAAAGCTCGATATCCTTAACAAGTGCTTCGTCTGTAGGTGCGGTGTAGATACCGTCGGGGTAGAAGCCCTGGTCGAGTACAAGACGCTGGAATACAACCTTACCGTTGATGCAGATTGCATTTTTGTTGAGTGATACTGTACGAAGACCGAAGTAGCCGTTTGCAGTGTCGATTACTTCGCCGCTCTTTACAAGCTCATACTTGAGGTCATAAAGTCTGCCGTTGCCGACTTCCCAAAGATGAGCTTCGTTGAGTGCCATTGATATGTTGACTGTGTTGCACATAACGTCTGCAACTGCTGTACCAACCTCTTCACCTTCGTAGTATGCTGTAAGCTGAATCTCGGTGTCAGTGATATCACCTGCAACGGTAATATCGCAGTTGATGATACCCGAAAGGTCAGCTGTTCTGATTTTTGAGTTTGTGATGTAAGTATCGGCAACCTGCTCAATCCATACTGTCTGCCAGATACCTGTTGTTCTTGTGTAGTCACAGCCATGTGAGTAAAACTCTTCGCTCTGCTTACCTCTGGGCTGTGTGCCGGGAAGAAGTCGGTCTACAGCGTTTACAACAACTGTGTTTTCGCCGTCAACTACAGCCTTTGTGATATCGTAAACAAAGCCTGTATAGCCGCCGATATGTGTGGGGAATTCAATGCCGTTTACCCATACTGTTGTTTCGTAGTCGCAAGCTTCAAAGTGAAGCAGAGTTCTGCCTTCACCCTTTGTGAGGTTGAATTTGCGTCTGTACCAGACACTGTTCATAAAGTCTTTGTAGCAGATGCCTGAAAGCTCACTTTCGGGGCAGAAGGGGACAGTTATTTTCTTTGTGAATTCTGCATCAGCTTCGTACATTTTGCGTGCCTTGCCGCTTACGCCGAAGTCAAATTCAAACTCCCATTCGCCGTTGAGGTTTATGTAACTATCACGGACGAACTGAGGACGGGGATATTCTGAACGGGGTATGTTATTCATATTTATACTCTCCTGATTTATTTTTTTGTTTTAGCAGCAAGCAGGCTGTTTTTCTCATCCCAGAGAGACTGTGAGAGGTCAACATAATACTTGTGCGGATTTTCAAATCGTTTTACTTCGTCCCAAAGTGTGTCAACCTGCTGCTTGCAGAAGTCGCGTGTTGTCTTGAGGTCGGGGCAATCGTATACTCGTTTGCCTTTTTCGAAAATCTTTGTACGAAGTTTTTTTGCAGTATAGTTTGTAACTGTCTTTCGCTTCCATGTGTAAACGGGGTCAAACAGCTCGTAAGGCTTGGAGTCATCAATAACCTCACCGTCAAGCGTTATAACATCGGCAAGAGCCTTGCCTGTTTCGTTGTCGTAAAGTCGCCATAAGTCTTTAAAACAGGGTGTGGTGATTTTTTCAACATTCTCGCTGATTTTGATTTTCGGTATAAATTTACCGTCACGCTCGATTGCAACGAGCTTATAAACACCGCCGAAAACAGGTGCGGAAGAAGCTGTGATAAGACGCTCGCCTACACCGAAGGAATCAACCTTAGCACCCTGAATCAGCATATCGCGTATGATATTTTCATCAAGTGAGTTTGATGCAACGATTGCACAGTCCTCAAAACCTGCTTCGTCAAGCATCTTGCGCATTTTCTTTGAAAGGTAGGTGATATCGCCGCTGTCGATTCTTACACCCTTGGGACGGAAACCTCTCGGAAGCACTTCACGCTTAAATGCTTCAATTGCGTTGGGAATTCCGCTTTCGAGTACGTTGTATGTGTCAATAAGAAGTGTACAGTTATCGGGATATTCGCGTGCATAGGTGCAGAATGCTTCGAGCTCGGTGTCAAACATCTGTACCCAGCTGTGAGCCATTGTGCCGAGTGCGGGTATATCAAAATCACGCTCGCTCATCGCACAGGCTGTACCGACACAGCCGCCGATATATGCCGCTCTTGCACCGTAAATTGCACCGTCAAAGCCTTGTGCACGGCGTGAGCCGAATTCCATAACAGCTCGTCCGTCAGCCGCGCGTACAATACGGTTTGCTTTCGTTGCAATAAGGCTCTGATGGTTGATACAGAGCAGTACCATTGTTTCTATAAGCTGAGCCTCAATAACAGGACCCTTTACCGTAATGATAGGCTCACCGGGGAATATAGGTGTACCTTCGGGCACTGCCCATACGTCGCAGGAAAATTTGAAATTCCTGAGGTAATCGAGAAACTCTTCGTTAAAACCTTTTTTGCGGAGCATTTCAATATCGTTGTCATTGAATACCAGTGATTCAAGATATTCGATAAGCTGCTGAACACCTGCCATTATGGCAAAACCGCCACCGTCTGGCACACGGCGAAAAAACATATCGAAAACAGCTTCGGTGTTATCCATATTGTTATTGAAGTAGCCCTTAGCCATTGTAAGTTCATAGAAGTCCATAAGCGCAGTAAGGTTTCTGCCGCGCTCACCGTCACGTTTGAATGTCATTTTATAACACCCCACTAAAATACAATGATTTTTATAATTATAACACAAATATATAAATTTACAACTGTTTTATAAATAATACATCGCGTATATCAGAGCTTTGTTTTGGACAGAAACATTATATTTCTTGTATAAAAATTTAATATTTAAATCGATTGACTTTTGATTTAATAGTGATATAATTATGCTGAAATGAAAAATATATAACATTTTGAAAAGTAATAGTTTGAGTTTATATACGAATTGTATATATCGAGAGGAGTTTTAGAAATGAGAATCAGAAAGCAGTCTCTTGGCGACAGAAATATTGTCGGTGCAAGAATTGAACAGCGTCGTAAGGCTATCGGTCTCAAGCAGAAGGATCTTCTTACACAGCTTCAGATTAATGGTGTTGACCTTAATGCTTCGGGTCTTTCAAAGCTCGAAGGTCAGCTTCGTTATGTAACCGATTTTGAGCTTGTTGCTATTGCCAAAGTTCTTGGCGTCAGCATCAATTGGCTTTGCGGTCTTGAGGATGAAGAATAATTACATACCCAATTTAAAAAGTCAAGAGGTAATGCGGAACTTTCCGTATTACCTCTCTTTTTATGCTGTTATTATGGGCTGAATTTGTTCACCCTTAAGAGCTGATTCAATTGCTTTTTGAGTAAGTGAAAAATCGGCTACAACAGAGCGTGGTTTTGCTGTCGAATTATCCTGTCGCATGGGCAGAAAATAAAAGTTTTTAAAATTGAGCAGATGTCCGATGTTTTTTGCGGAATTTCCGAGGGCATCGTTTGTCGATACGGCAAGCAGAACGGGTCTGGCATTTCGTATGTGTGATTTGCAAGCCATTGTTACGGCGGTGTCGGTTATTCCGCAGGCAAGTTTGGCAAGCGTGTTGCCCGTACAAGGTTCAACGATCAGTATATCAAACATTCTTTTCGGCCCTATGGGTTCAGCATCCGTTATGGTATGAATGATGTTCTTACGGCAGATGTCTTCAATACGCTTGTTTATTTCGTCTGCTTTTCCGAAGCGTGTGTCAGTTGAGTAAGCTGTTTGCGACATAATCGGCGTTACTTCAGCACCTTGTGCTCTAAGTAGCGTTATTTGCTCAATTGCTTTGTCAAAGGTGCAGAATGAGCCGCACATTGCAAAGCCGACTTTAATGTTGTTCATTTCAGGCTCACCTCTCCCTTTTCTATGCCGAGTATTGTTTTTGCTATTGCTTCACCTGCGCTGCGAGGTGAAATTCTTCCGGGCAGTGACGGTGCTTTTTTGGCGGTTATTCCGTACTTTTCCGCGGCTTCAAAATCTGTTCCGTAGGGTGCAGATGCAATGTCGAGAATAAAGCAGTCTTTTTTCAGCCTGCATATAACTTTTTCATCTATCACAAGGGCAGGTACAGTGTTTATTACGAAGTCTAAGCCGTCGGAATTTTCACTTATATCGTAAAGTGCTATAGATTTACAATTGTGGGCTGCAGCCACTATACGATCCCTTTCCGAGCGTGCCGAAACCACTACTTCGCTGCCGAGTGAATGCAGCAGTTTGCAAATGGCTGAAGATGCCTTTCCGTAGCCTGTTACAAGGGATTTCGAGCCTTGCAGATTTATTTTACTGTTGCCGATAAGCTCGTAAATTACGCCCTCTGCGGTTGATACTGAGTTGAGTATTGTGAGTACCTCGGATTTGTAATAATCGTAAAGTGATACGCCCTTACACACGATTCTTTGAGCTGTATCGCTGTTTATCATTCCTGCCATTACCGTCATACCTTCTTTGAGCAGAAAAATCAGCTCTTCAATGCTTATAAGTCCGTTTTTAGGGTCGGAATTTATGTGCTTTCCGTCACGCGTCACAGGTAAAGGGAGAACAATAATATCAGCTTGCGGTATTTCTTTTTTCAGTTCTTCGAAAGTATAAGCGAAGCTTACTGTGTTGACTTGTTTTTTTATATATTCGGCGGCAAATTTCTGACGTTCATCGCCGCCGACAAAAAGGTAGTTTTTCATTTCACCGCCTCCGTTTTTGTCGAAAAATATTATATAAAATAAATTGCCCTAAACCATAATATGTGTTATAATAATTAGTTGTGAAACAGAAATTACCAAGAGGTGATAACTTTTGAAGACAATAGATCAGCTTTTGAAAGAAATAAAGCGAGTTCATTTTATTGGTATAGGTGGCAGCGGTATGTGTCCGCTTGCCGAAATTCTTCATGCAGAGGGTTATGAGATATCAGGCTCCGATGTTAATGAGAGTGAAACCTTAGCCAGAGTACGTGCGCTCGGAATCCCTGTATCAATGCCGCAGAAAGCAGAGAATATTGAGGGTGCCGAGATGATTGTCTACACGGCGGCTCTTCTGCCCGATAATCCCGAGTTGTGTGCGGCAAAGGCTTCGGGTATACCGACTTTTGAGCGTTCAAAGCTTTTCGGTGCAATCACAAGGCTTTACGATAATGCTGTATGCGTATGCGGTACTCACGGCAAAACTACCGTAACCTCTATGCTTACTCATATTATGATTAAAACAGGGCTTGACCCGAGTGCTGTTATAGGCGGCAGGCTTCCTCTTACCGGCTCAAACGGCAGAGTAGGTGAGACCGAAAACATAGTATGCGAGGCTTGCGAATTTGTTGACACTTTCCTTGACCTTTCGCCCGATGTTGCGGTTATTCTCAATATCGACGAAGACCATATGGATTATTTCAAGACAATGGATAATCTTATTGCTTCATTTACAAAATTCTGCAACCTTACAACACGCACACTTGTAATCAACAAATCTGACCCTGAGGTTATGAAAGCGGTTGAAAATGCCGATAAAAAGAATATTGTTACATACGGCAATACTCCCGATTGCGATTTTTATCCCGAAAATATCAGCTATACACGCGGTGCTTATGCTAAGTTTGATATATGCCATAAAGGCGAAAATATCTGTACGGTACAGCTTGCAGTGCCGGGTGAGCACAACATACTCAATACGCTGTCTGCTGTTGCGGCTGCGTGGGTAAGCGGTGTTGATATCAAGGAGTGCGCTGCTGCAGTCGAATCCTTCGGCGGTGCAGGCAGACGATTTGAGAAAATAGGCGAGTGGAACGGTATCACTCTTGTTGATGACTATGCTCATCATCCCAAAGAGCTTGAGGTCACTCTCAAGGCTGCAAAAGAAATGCAGTACAGAAAGGTATGGGCGGTACATCAGCCATTTACCTATACCCGTACATCACTTCTTATGGATGATTTTGCTCGCGTGCTCAGCCTTGCAGATGAGGTTGTTATGACCGAAATTATGGGCTCACGCGAAGTTAATACACTCGGTGTCTATACTTCACAGCTTGCCGAAAAAATCCCCGGCAGTGTGTGGTTTAATACCTTTGACGAGGTTGCAAAGTATGTAGTAGATAACGCTCAGAGCGGTGACCTTGTAATTACACTCGGCTGTGGCGATATATACAAAGCAGGTAAAATAATGATTAAGCTCTGGGAAGCAAAATAAGAAAGGAAATAAAAAGAATTGATTCAGGCAATTAACGTTACACTTCAATACGGCGGCAGAACTCTTTTTCAGGGTGCCGACCTTACATTTACACGCGGCAACTGTTACGGCATCATCGGTGCAAACGGTGCAGGTAAGTCTACATTTCTCAAGATTCTTTCAGGCGAAATCGAGCCTAACAAGGGTGAGGTTGTAATCACTCCCGGTGAGCGCCTTTCAATCCTCAGGCAGGATCACTTTGCATTTGACGATTGCGACGTTATCCGTACAGTTCTGCTCGGTAATCCGAAGCTTGTAGAAATTATCGATGAGAAAGAGGCTCTTTACAGCAAAGAAGAGTTTACAGAAGAAGACGGTATGAGAATCAGCGAGCTTGAGGAAACCTTTGCCGAAATGGACGGTTGGAGCGCTGAAAGCGATGCTGAAATTCTTCTTAACGGTCTCGGTGTTACAAATGAATATCATTACGAGCAGATGAAGAATCTGCCCGGCGATATAAAGGTCAAAGTTCTTCTTGCTCAGGCTCTTTTCGGTCAGCCCGATATCCTGCTTATGGATGAGCCTACCAACCATCTTGATGTTGATGCTATCCATTGGCTTGAGGAGTTCCTTATCGACCTGCACAGTACAGTAATCGTTGTATCGCATGACAGACATTTCCTCAACAAGGTCTGTACACATACTGTTGATATTGACTTCGGCAGAATTACAATGAGCGTAGGTAACTACGACTTCTGGTATGAATATACACAGATGGCTCAGCGTCAGCTTCGTGAGCAGAACAAGAAGGCTGAAGCGAAGATTAAAGAGCTTCAGGAGTTTATTGCACGATTCAGTGCAAATGCTTCAAAGTCAAAGCAGGCTACAAGCCGTAAAAAGCTGCTTGATAATATCAATGTTGCGGAAATTCCTGTTTCTTCACGCCGTTTTCCGTTCGTTTCTTTCAAGCCTGACAGAGAGGTCGGTAACGAGCTGCTTACCGTCAGTAACATCAGCAAGACCATTGACGGCAAAAAAGTTCTCGACAATGTTTCGTTTACAATCCTTCCCCGTGAGAAGGTTGCTCTTATAGGCAGTGATACACTTGCAAAAACAACTCTGCTCCAGATTCTTGCAGAGGAGATTGAGCCTGATGAGGGTACAATCAAATGGGGTGTTACAACCTCACGCTCATATTTCCCGAGTGATAACAGCGAGTATTTCGATGGCGTTGAGGACAGCCTTACAGACTGGATTCGCCGTTATTCAGATCTTGTGTTTGAAACCGATGTCAGAGGCTGGCTTGGCAGAATGATGTTCTCCGGTGAAGAGGCAACCAAGAAGGCAAAGGTGCTTTCCGGTGGTGAGCGTGTACGCTGTATGCTCTGTAAGATGATGCTCAGCGGTGCTAACGTGCTTCTTCTTGATGAGCCTACCAACCACCTTGACCTTGAGTCAATCGCTTCACTCAACGAGGGTCTTATCAAATTCCCCGAGAGTGTTATTTTCACTTCACACGACCATCAGTTTATCCAGACTATTGCAGACAGACTGATTGATGTTACACCCGGCAGCTTCTTCGATAAGAAAATCACTTATGATGAATACCTCGAAGAGCTTGCAGAGCAGAAACAGAACTGATAAAAAGCCCGTGATTTTTTCACGGGCTTTTTTATATAAATGCAGGGCAGAGGCTTGACTCTGTCGCAACTCAATATAGAAAAATCCGATGATTATTCGTACGAATAATCATCGGATTTTTTATTTAAGCTTATTTAACTTATTTGTCGAGGCTTCTTGTGCAGACTGTTACGTTCTTGAATACGTCCTCAAATCTGTTGAGAGCTTCGTCGATAATCTCATCTGTATCAGCAAGAGATGTGTAGAGACGGCTGCCTGCAAGAGTAACGATACCGTGTGCCATGTAAGCAGCGCCCATTTCTTCCATAGCAACCTTGCGGCGAAGCATTTCGGGCTTTGCCTTGAGGAGGGGAAGAACAGAGCCGAGAAGGTTCATTGAGCTGAAGTCGTAGCTCATTGCACCTGTACACTCGAGGTGAACGATTGAGCCCTGGTTGTATACAACGTAGGGAAGAGAATACTTGTCAACAAGCTGCTGGAGACCTGCTGTAAGTCTGTCGCCTGCCTGGCCTGCCTTGACGCAAGCGTCTGTCTTCTCGATTTCCTGAATTGCGCAGTAGCCTGCATAGGATGAAAGCGGGTTAGCTGCGAGTGTACCGCCGACGTATGCACGCTTCATCATTGTGCCGACGCCTGCTGCCATACCGCTGACAAATTCCTTCTTACCGCCGACACCGCCTGCTGACGGATAACCGCCTGCAACAACCTTACCGAAGATTGTAAGGTCCGGAACAACGTCGAAGTAGCCCTGAGCACCGCCGAGACCTACGCGGAAACCTGTAACAACTTCGTCGAAGATGAAGAGACAGCCATACTTATTGCAAAGCTCACGAACACCCTTGTTGTAGTCCTTATCAATCGGACGTGTACCGCTTTCGGGACCAACGGGCTCTACGATGACAGCTGCTGTGCCGCCGCGCATCTTGTTGAGCTTGAGCATCTTTTCGAGCATATCGAGGTCATTGGGTCTGACTTCGTCTGTTGTGCTGTATGAACCACTGGGGATACCGTGAGACTCGAGGAACTGACGGCTGCCCGGAATCTTAAGACCGTAAACCATCTGATCGGACCAACCGTGGTACGCACCGCCGACCTTGATAATTCTCTTTGCCTTTGTTGCATTACGTGCTACACGGATTGCAGCCATAACGGATTCTGTACCTGAACCAAGCATACGGAACATCTCGACGTTGGGCATATGCTTGTTGATTTCCTTAGCGAGAAGAAGCTCGCCCTCGTGGAAAAGACCTGTTACGGGGCCGCATGTGTTGAGAAGTTCCATAACCTTCTCGCGTACGGGCTCGTAGTTGGAGCCGAGGATTGTCGGACCGCCTGCCTGGAGGAAGTCAATGTACTGGTTACCGTCAAGGTCGTAGAGGTATGCACCCTCTGCCTTTGTAACGCAGATGGGGAAGGGATAGTTGAAGGCGAGGTTATGCTGAACGCCGCCGGGGATATACTTCTTTGCCTCTGTTGTGATTTCCTTGGATTTTGCACACTTTGTTTCAAAGTGCTCAAGTACTCTCTTCAGCTCTTCGTCTGAAACGCTGTAGATGGGCTGAGATGTGAGTTTGGCAAGCTTAGCGTAAATTGTTTTTGCGTCCTGCCAATTGCTGATTGCGTAACCGTTGCTCATTGTTGTTCCTCCTGATTCTTAAATAATTTAATTAATTTTTGTATTTTATCGTTAGTTTCGGTCGGATCTTCAAAAGGTTCATTGTTCATGAACTTCTGGAAGATAAGACCGAAATAAGCACCGAAAATAAAAGCGGATATATCCTTTGAACTGAAAGTTTTAAGCATACCTTCATATTTTTTTCCGCGCTCAATTTCTGTACGGAGCAGATGGTCAACCCTTGCTACGGCACTTTCGCCCGGTGAAAGAATGCTTCTCATAAAAAGCTCGCCCATGAGATAGGGGTAAGCGTATGTGTCAGAGCTGAGCTGACGGAATACCGCCGCAACACTCGGCTCAGCCTCGTCCGTTTCGATTGCAGAAAAAATATCGTTGATTTCCTCTGCGGCAATTTCAGTAAGCAGACTGTCGAGTGAATCGAAATGAGAGAAGAAGGTAGAGCGCGAAACATCGGCGTTTTCGGCAATCTGCTCGATTGTTACATTGTTTATGCCGTGTTGCTCAAACAGCACCTTTGCGCTGTGCATTATTGTACGGTGGGTCTGTTCTTTTTTGCGTGAACGTCTTGCCTGTTCCATTACACACCCTCCGTTTCCTGATATAACTGAGTTTAAATTAATTATATAGCATTATATAACTTTTGTAAAGTGTTTTTTGTACTGGAGTACAAAAATAGATTAAAGTTTATAATTTGTTTATTTCTATGCTTTATTTTCATCAAAAATATGTTCTTCTCCAGTGGAAAAGATATTGCTGAGCTATACCTTTAACTCCGTTTGCACATTCAGGAAAACCGTCAGGATACATTTCGGCCATAATTCGCTTTACCCATACGTCAATCGGGAATGCGTCGACTTTATAAAAACCGTAAAGCAGAGTACATTCCGCAACCTTTGCACCTACACCGCATATTTTTTGCAATTCTTCTCTGCCGAATTCAATCGGCGAATTCTTTATTTTATCAAAATCTACTTCGCCGTTTGAAACCTTACGTGCTGCGTCAATAATATATTTGGCTCTGAAGCCTGCTCTTAACGGTGCGAGGTCTTCAGGTTCAAGCTTTGCCAGTGTTGCTGCATCGGGGAATGTAAAGCCGCCTTCAATCTCATTTCCGAAGTTTTCGCAGAGTCGCTCAATAATACCTTTAATACGGGGGATATTGTTGTTCTGCGATATTATGAATGAGCAGAGGGCTTCCCATGGCTCCTGCTTTAATATGTGAATACCGGGACAGCAGGTGACAGCTTTGCTGAGGTTTTCGTCAGCGGAAAGATTCTGACAGATAGCTGTATAGTCGGTTTCGATATCAAAATAGTCTTTCCATAATGTATCGAAATCTTCGGAAGATGTAAACAATAATATTTCGTCATTTGTTTGCATTGCTTTGAGGTATTTGCCGCCGACTATGCCGTGCCATACTTCGTTTTCGTCTTTTTTCCAGCGGAAAGCCTGACCGCAGTCTGCACTGAGTCCGAGGTCAAATGAGCCGAAATCCTTTAGTGTTATAAAACCGTCGTTTTTGATAATCTCCATTTTTAATTCTCCAAAACAAGATAAATACCATTTTAATTATAGAGTCTTAATGTGTATATATTATGGCGAAAAAGAAAAAAATAAAGTAAATTTATTGGAATGTTGTAAAGAACTGATAACTTACTGTAATTTAACAAATTGTAAAGAAAAAGCTTTTTAACGACAAATCTTGGTGGAAAACTCACGCAGATAAGCGATTTTTCACATTTTCCACACGGTTTTTCACATCGAACAAATGATTTCCACTATACAGCTTGTAAATGTTGAAAAGTTTTACAGTTTATATTCGGAGGTATATCGGCGATAAAAAAGCCCAAAATATCTCTGCGACAGACCGAAAAATACGGCACAAAGAAAGGGAACGAGAAATGCTCAGAGGTGTTAACAGACAGGTAATTGAGATAAGCGAGACCGATTGCGAATATTTCGAGCGCGTACTGTTTTTTGTCAAGCCTGAGTGCGTGAATGTCAGCGAAGGCAGGCTGAAAGAGCGTGCTAATGCCATCGCAGGCAAAGCGGACCGACCGCCTATGACAAAAATCGTACGCAATAAATTACGCACGGCAGCTTATCTGGCAGGTGCGGCAGTTACAGGAGCGGGGATTACCGCCGCTGTGACAGCTTTTTTCCGTTGAGAGGAGATTTTAACAGTGCTCTATGATAAAGACGACAGAAGGATAAAATTCAACAAGAATAAGCATATTGTTGAAAGTATGGTGTCTCTTTGGGAAACGGCAGGCGAGAGCAACCCTATAGATGTATTGGGAAGCTACAGAGGTACTCCGTACGATGCCGATGACCTTGTTCCCGAGCAGGATGCCGACGATTTATAAGAGAGAGGTTATATACCGTGAAATTAAAAGCAGCAATAATTGGTAGTATGCTTGTTGTAATGAGTATTGCTTTTGCCGCTTGCGGTGATGCGGATGACGGCAAGATTACAACAACAAAAGCCCCTGCATCTTCCGTAGTAACTACAACACGAAGACCTACAACAACAAGCACAACTAACAGACCGATAATGGATGAAATGAGCAGTGCAGCAGGCGATGTCAGTGAAGGACTTTCTGATGCCGCAAGTGAGCTCAGAAGCGAAGCTAAGCATTTGTTTGATTAAAGCGGATAACAGAAAAAAAGCTGATTCACAATAAAGTGAATCAGCTTTTTGTTTTTAATTAATCGAAAGAGGGAGCCTGAGTTACGGGAGGCTTTGTAGTAGCAGGAGTTGTGGGCTTAGCTGTTGAGGGCTCCTTAGTTGCTGTCTCACCGCTTGAGGGCTTTGTTGTGGTTGTTGCTACAGGCTTGAGAGGTGTCTTACGGTCCTCATCAAGGTAACGCCATACAAGGTCGACAGTTCTGCCGTTGTATGTGTAATACTCAGGTCTTGTGAGCGAAATGCTGCTGGAATATCTGAACTGGTTGCCGTCGATATCTTTGATTTTCTCAAGAGCGTTACAGAACTTTTCGCGTTCTTCCTCGGTCTTGAACTCAAGCTTTGCTACCATTGTAAGCTCTGTACGGTCGGAGAACTTCTTGAGCTTACCGGGAACGAATGCTGTTGTCCACCAGTGAGGAGCATAGGGACGAGTGAAGAGCTCGCCGTAACCCTCGCGGTAAACAGTCATCTGCATATTGATTTCCATATCTTCCTCAGCACAGTTGTAGTGAGGAGTTGTCTTGTTGGGATCTTTGTAGTAAAGGCCGATCTCACCGCCAAGGAAGAGAAGGCCGTACTGACCCTTCCAGAACTGAACCATCCAGTCGTAACCGTTGTGGTTGTAGTAAACGTGGAATGTGTCAAGGTACATAACGGTGAATACTGCACCGATATCGTAGAGACGGTTGAAGCCGAAGTTTCTCTGCCACGGATCATCGTCTGTATAGAAGTAGTTACCTGCCTCGCTGTATGAGTAGCTGAGTGCGATTGTACCGTCGGGCTTGATGATGTTCTGTGAGCCGTCGGGATTCTTCTGAACAACATTACCGCCGCTGAGACCATCATTACCGGGCTTACTTGTTGTGCCGCCGGGAGCAGGTGTAGTGCCGGGCTTTGTTGTTGTACCGGGCTTAACTGTAGTGCCGGGCTTGCTTGTTGTACCGGGCTTTGCGGGTGTGGTGGGTTTATTTGAAGTTACGTTTTCACCTGCAGCGTTTGTTACGGGTGTACCGTTAGTCATTGTTTCAATGACTGCAACGAAAGTGTTACCCTCTGCATCTGTAACGTACTCAATAAGTTCACCAAATTCGTTTGTGCTGGGCTCTTCCTGGATAATCGGTACGCCACCGGGACCGTAGTCGGTTACACCTTCAATATCAAGAAGAGATGAACTTGTGGTTTCTTCTTCTTTTGCGTCGTTCTTCTTATCGCTTCCGCCTAAACCGTCGAAAGCAACAAAGCCGACTGCTACAAGGCCTGCAAGAACAACGACACCTGCGATAATGTAAATGATTATGTTCTTTTTCATTATTATCTCCTTTCAAAAGATATAGCTAACACCGTACTTTAGTATATCAAATGTTCACAGTTTAGTCAAATATTTTTTTATGATTCTTAAAACATTTACTTTTTAGACAAATTGGCTGTCGGTTATTGTACGTGTTGCACAACAGTTCGCCGAATTTGCTGTAAAAAGTTACCATTAATTTACATTAATTTAAGGCTGGCTTAAGGTATAAGAATGTCGAGATCTGTTTTTTCTACTCCTTCGGTACTGATTTCGCGAAGATTGGGTAGAAAATAAAGCCCCGGAGCTCTTCCTGAAGGGTATAAATCAAGCAAAGGCACCATAACAAAAGCACGCTCTTTTATTCTGGGATGGGGGAGAGAAAGCTCAAAGCTGTCGGAGAAATAACTCTCATATATCAGCACATCAATGTCGATTATTCTCGGACCGTTTTTGTGAAGCCTTACTCTGCCCATTGAAGCCTCTATTCCGAGGCAGGCACCAAGTATTGCGTGAGGCGAAAGCTCGGTTTCTATGCTGATTACGGCATTAAGAAAATCGTCCTGGTCATCAAAGCCAACGGGCTTTGTTTTGTATATGGAAGATACATTTTTGACCTGAGTATTCGGCAGAAGCGAAACTGCGTGCACTGCCGTGTTAAGGTTTCTTCTTTTGTCGCCCAGGTTTGAGCCCAGACCTAAAATAACTGTACTCAATTTCTTTCCCTCTCAATTTCTACGGCTACAAAGCCGAAGTCAGCTTTTATCGGTGCATCGGGCTTGCGGAGTCGCAACCTGATACGCTTAATTTTGTCGTGTTCGTTGAATATTGCATCTGCAGTACGCTGTGCCGCATGCTCAAGCAGTTTGCAATTTTTTTCTGTCATAGCTTTCTTTACGGTTTTGATTATTGCAGCATAGCTTACAGTGTCGTCAAGCTCATCCGTTGTGCAGGCATTTGTGAGGTCAGCCCATGCTTCAATATCGAGCACAAACCACTGTCCCATCAGAGTTTCTTCGGGGTTTACACCGTGGTAAGCAAAAATCTTTAATGAATCGATTATTATTTTATCCATTTCTTACCTCCGTCAGGAGCTTTGCCATTTTTGCAGCGGCAATTCCCTGCTCAATATCGTGTACCCTTATGATGTTTGCGCCGCCTGCGATACAAGCGGCGTTTGAAATGACTGTACCTGTAAGTGCATCTCCGCAGAGCTTGGTAACTCGTTTACGTGAGAGCGCGGCAAGCATTGCGCAACCGTTAGATTTCAGTTGTGAGAAGTTTGCGATGATATTAAGGTCATCTGCACGGGATTTGCCGAAGCCTATTCCGGGGTCAAAACAGAGGTGACTGCGGTTGATTCCGTGCTTGTCCGCAACTTTTACAGCGTGGTCAAAAAATGCGTTTATTTCATCCGTTATCTCTGCATCCTGCGCTCTTTCTTCCGCAGAGGATAATCCGCCTGTGTGCATTATTATCCAGCCTGCACCGTATTCTGCAACCAGTGCCGCCATTTCGGGCGAAGCTTTACCGCTGACATCGTTTATTATGTCAGCTCCGTTTTTGAGGGCAGCTTTGGCAACTTCAACCGAAAAGGTATCTACGCTTATGAGTGCGGAACATTCTTCGCGGATTTTTCTGAGCGGCTCAATAAGTCTGCCGATTTCTTCTTTGTCTGATATTGCGGTGCTTTCGGGTGCTGTCGACTGTGCGCCGAGGTCGAGTATTGCTGCACCTTTTTCACAGGCCTGCTTTGCGTATTCAACCGCACTTTGCAGGTCGAAGCGGCTGCCTTCGTAAAATGAATCCGGCGTCAGATTTATAACTGCCATCACCTTGGCGCCGCTTGTAAAATCAAGCGAAAATCTTTTGGTAGTAAAAGGCATAGCGGTATCCTCAGCGTGTGCCCGAAAGGAGTGAAAGTGCTTCAGCTCTCGTTCTTGCATCACTTCTCATAATACCTCGCATTGCGGATGTGCGGGTCTGGCTGCCTGAAGCACGTGCACCTCGCATTGTCATACAAAGGTGCTCAGCTTCTACAACAACGGCAACACCCTGCGGTTCAAGATTTTCGTCAAGGAAATCCGCAACCTGAGAAGTGAGCCTCTCCTGAAGCTGAGGGCGTTTTGCAAAGCAGTTAACTATGCGAGCAAGCTTGGAAAGACCTATAACCTTACCGTTGCCGGGAATATAGGCAATATGAGCCTTGCCGATAAATGGTATGAGATGATGCTCGCATATTGAATAAAGCGGTATATCGCGTACGATTACCATCTCGTCGTTATTGTCTTCGTTGAAAATCTTAAGATGCTTTTTGGGGTCTTCTTCAAGACCTGCGTATATCTCCTCGTACATTCGGGCAACTCTGTTGGGAGTTTCCACAAGACCTTCTCTGTCGGGGTCTTCACCTATGGCGATGAGTAATTCTCTTACGGCAGCTTCAATTCTTGCCTTATCCATAATATCATCCCTTTGTTTCGAATATTATTGTTATCAGTCTTTCCTCTAAGTTTGCCGAATAGTTGAGCGAATCGGTAACTATTGACATCTCCGTTTTGAGTGCGGCTGTTTCGAGTGCGCGGTAAATTCTTTCTTCTTCAAAAAGTTGTATAAGTGCCTGAGACATAACCGAATCGGACGAAAGCATAAACTCTGCTTCGTTTCGTCCTGACCTTGCCGCCTCGGCAATTAAATCGGAAACAGAGGAGACAAGACTCTCACCGCACTTATCGAAATATGCATCATATATAATGTAATAATATAAAGAGGGGTCATTACATTCTTCGATGAATTCAAATTCGTTGTGTGTGCGGCTGAGCATTTCCTCAGTCATATTAAAATAGATGTGACGACAGACAGCTTCACCGTCTTCAGTCAATGGGTCATCCCATGTAGGGTCTGTGTAACACCAACTGTTGCCGATTTTCACAGCGTTCCACATATGGTTTTGTGTCTTATCGCTGAAATCGGTGGCAACACCCGTTATAAGTACGGATTCAATGTCGGCTCGGTCAAGAAGTAACTTGAACGCTTTTGCATAGCCTGAGCATTTAGCCTTACCGTTGATAAGTACGCCTACGACTGTGCTTTCAAGTATATGGTCAGTGTCGCTGTAGTCACAGTTTTCTATTATGTAGTCGTGGCAGAAAAGCTCTGCCTCAAAATCGTTTGTCGGAATTTCCTTGGCGATTTTATCGAGTTTTTTATTTATGCTCTCTTCATAATGGCTGTACTCTTCGCTGTCCATACAGTATGAAGGCACAAAAAATGCCTGCCGTCCTTGCATTACAAGCTTGCAGTTGCTCATCATAAACATCATCGGGTCGTCATAGATAAGTGCGTTAAGTACATCTTCAAGCTGTGAAGTTGTAAGAACGGGCGATTCTATTTCTTTGGGAAATTCGTATATCTTTTCTTTGACTGCCGTATATGCTTGTTTCTCCGTTTTGTCGAGCTGCCGGTAGTAGTAGCTGCTGTAATTACCCTCGGTGAATTCCTTTTCGATAAAAAAGGAATTGAAAAAGTTGTATGCGACAAGCAATATAACAGCCAGAGCGGTCAAGCACGCGATAGTACGTATTAGTTTTTTCATCGTTTAATTTACCGTAACGGTTACACCGTTTTTATCGTACAGAAGTGCCTTAAAGCCTTGTTGCATATCGGCAAAGTTTACTACCGAAATATCACTCTCGATGAGATTGATTATTTTTGTGTAGTGTGCATCTGCGTTTGCGAGTGCAGCGGAAGTGAGCTTCTGCTCAATCATATCTGCAATAATTTCAGCCTGCTTATTCGGCTGGCTTTCAAAACTGCGAATATATTTGAGCATTGTATCGCCTGCCATTGTCTGGTTGCCTTTGGCTATAACTGCAGTGAGCTCCGGAGTGCGGATATCTATCTGCTTTTCAACGTTTACTTCAATTCCGCCGAGATAGTTGATAATCGATTTGAAGTTGCTGTCTGTACTGCGTATATATTTGTCGATTTTAACACCGCTGTAGTTTTCAACGGCAAGTACAAGCTGCGGTGTGCCGTAATCAAGCTGAGTGCTGAATGTGCCTGTGCAACCCGGTACGGAAACACTTGCTTTCGGGTCTATAGCCTTGATGCTGAGTGTTTTGTCGTTCAGATCGGCAGTGACGATTGAAATAAAACGTATAGAGTTGTTGCCGTCTGCTGTGCAGAGCAGGAGATAGTTGCGAACACCCTCAACCTCGGGTGCAGGTGTTTCAGTTGAGCTTTCTTCGGTTGTTTGCTCGTCTGACGGCTTTGCGATTTGCGAAAGGTCGAAATTATAGTGACGCAGCAAAAGAAGAACAGAAACTGAAGCAAGCAATATAAAAAAACACGAAAACGCCGCCGCAAAACGCCTGGAGCGAGATGAGCGTGCGTTTTTTTCTGTATCAAAGCGAAGTTTGCTTTTGTTGCTCTTTTTCAAGCTGATTTCCCCTTGTCAGTTTTTATTGTTATGCTGTCAGGAAATCTGAAGACATTAAACACCGGCTAACGATGATATTGCACCTATAAATACACCGCCGACGAGGAGTATTGCAAGTATGAGCGCGATTATTCTTACCATTTTCTGATTCATTTTTTATTCCTCAATTCCTTTTAACAATATATACAGCAGAGCCGCCTTTTTGAGCGGCTCTGCCTGTTTTGCTTCTTGATATGATTTAAACTCCGAGAGCTTTTTTCATATCGGCAATAATGCTGTCGGCAAGAGCTGTTGCCTTTTCACGGTCTGCAGCACATGCTGTGATGTAAACCTTGATTTTGGGCTCTGTGCCGGAGGGACGTACGATAGCACAGCTGTTGTTGGGCAGCTTATACTGAAGCACGTTTGATTTGGGAAGGTCGATTTCTGATTTTTCACCCGTTACTGTGTTGAGTGCAACGCTTGTAAGGTAGTCGGATACGCCGATAACCTCAAGGCCTGCGAACTCCTTGGGCGGATTTGTACGCATATTGTCCATCATCTGCTTCATTTTCTCCATACCGCTTGCGCCTTCGAAGGAGAAGTTGGAGAGAGTGTTGATATACATACCGTGCTCTGCGTAGATATCTTCCATAACCTCAACAAGGTCCTTGCCGAGTGATTTATAGTAAGCTGCCATTTCTACAATCATTGTTGATGATACAACGGCATCCTTATCTCTTGCGTGTGAGCCGAAGAGGTAGCCGTAGCTTTCTTCCATACCGAGTACGTATCTGTCAGCTTCACCTGCTTCATCAAGCTGGCTGATGATTTCGCCGATATACTTAAAGCCTGTAAGAGTGTTGCGCATTTCAGCACCGTATTTGTCAGCGACAACCTGAGCGAGGTCGGTTGTAACGAAAGACTTGATAACTATCGGCTTTTCGGGCAGAGTGCCGAGTGCCTTGCGACGTGAGAGTACGTATTCGCAGAGCATAACACCGACTTCGTTACCTGTCATAAGCTTATATTCACCGCCGTGTCTTACCGCGATACCTACACGGTCACAGTCGGGGTCAGTTGCAAGAAGAAGGTCAGCAGGGAAATCCTTTGTCATTTCAATTGCAAGCTCGAATACCTGATCGATTTCGGGATTCGGGAAAGGACAGGTCGGGAAATTGCCGTCGGGATTTTCCTGCTCAGGTACGATTCTTACCTCTTCAAGACCGAGTCTGCCGAGCATTGTGCGTACAGGACGGTTACCTGTACCGTTAAGAGGTGTATAGATAACCTTAAGACCGCTCTTCTTGCAGATATCCTTGTCAAGACGCTGTGAGTCGCAGTGGTCGTAGAATTCGTTGAGAAGCCAGCCTTCGATATAATCTACCATATCTTCTGCAAGAGCGTCCTCAAAATCCATACGCTTTACGTCGTTGAAGATATCGATATTGTTGATGTACTCAAGTGTTCTTGCGGCGGCTTCGTCAGTCATCTGATAGCCGTCGGGAGCGTAGCACTTGTAACCGTTATACTTTGAGGGGTTGTGGCTTGCGGTGATAACAATACCTGAGCTGCAACCGAGTCTGCGTACTGCGAAGGAGAGCATAGGTGTGGGTACAAGATGGGGGAAGAAGTAGACCTTTATGCCGTTGGCGGCAAGTACGCCTGCTGCTTCTCTTGCAAAAACGTCGGATTTGATTCGTGAGTCGTAGCCGATTGCAACGCTCGGCTCATCAAATGTTTCGTTGAGATAGTTTGCAAGACCCTGAGTTGCCTGAGCAACAGTGTATACGTTCATTCGGTTGGTACCTGCGCCGATAACACCGCGCAGACCGCCTGTGCCGAATTCAAGTGTTTTGTAAAATCTGTCGAGAATTGCTTCCTCGTCGCCGCTTATTGCGTTAAGCTCGTCAGTAAGATCGCTGTCGAGTATGGCGTTTTTCTGCCAGAGTTCATAAAGCTGGTGGATGTTGTTCATTTTAATCAGACCTCCGCATATATTATGATTTTAAAACTCAAAGTTAGTTTATCAACTATATAAGTTTATTCCGGTTGGATTTTGTTATACCATTCATCTTCGGATTGATGAATTAATAAATGTAGCACTTGCTGAAAATTGCCGAACAGCCTGAAATCTTGAAATCTTTGAAATCGTTTGTGCTTGAGTAAGTTTCACCGACTGCTATATATGTCTTGTTATCAAGCTTGCAGATATCGCTTATATTGTCGTTGCCTGCACCTGCAAAAGATTTGACGTGCTCAAGCGTACCTGCGGAATTAACGGACATAATGAAGCCGTCGTATTCGCCTTTGTTGCCGATTGTCTGGAGGTCGCGGTTGTCGGAATTGGTAAGACCGACTGCAGCATAACCAAAACCTGTGGAAACAACTGCGTTGAAAGTATCACTCTTGAGGCCGCCGAAAGTTCTTATCCATTTAACATTACCCTGCTTGTCGCAGAAGCCGATGAATGCATCTTTTCCGCCTCTGTTGAGTGTGAAGTCACCGTCACTTGATGTGTAGCTGCCTGCAAATACACAGCCTTCGGCGCCTGCATAAATGTCGTTAACAATATCGCTCTTGCTGCCGCCGATCATCTTGGTCCAGAGTTTTTTACCTGTGGATGATAATTTTATAATACCGATATCCGCACTGCCGTGGTTGCCTTTGGCGTCAAGGTCAGTTGAAATAATCTGGCAAGCGCCGTAGATGTTGCCTTCAGGGTCGACTGCAACGGAGTTTACTGCGTCAGCACCGCTGCCGTTGAATGAGTTGTACCATTTGATAGCGCCGTTAGTGTCACATTTGACAAACACAGGGGTAAGACCTTTGAGTGAAAGTGAAGCAAAGTCACCGTTTGTTGATGAGAATCTGCCTGCTGCAACGAAACCGCCGTCGGGTGTTGCCGTTACACAGCTGAAGTACTCTGTGGTAGTGCCGCCGTAGTTCTTAATCCAGCTGAGTTTGCCGTTTGAGGATACCTTGGCAATGATTGCATCATAGGCTGAATCAAGTGTAAAGCCAAGGTCTTTTGCGTTTGATTCACCAACAGCGACGATGCTGCCGTCTTTGAGTAATGCAATATCGTGGATTTTGGTGTGACCCGATGAACCGATGGGACACATCCAGATAAGCTTACCGTCGAGATTGTACTTTGCAAGGAATGAGTAGAATCCGGTTTGTGTGTAGTTGCTGAACGCACCATCGGTAGATTCGGTCTGACCGAGAGCGATGTATGAGTTGGCATCAACTTTAATAACCTTTACGAATTTATCATTTCTGGAAGCATCGAGAGTTTTGAGCCAACCGACGGAAGCAACATGCTTTTCGGGCTTGGGCTCAGACGGAGTGGTGGGTTTCTTTGTTTCACGGTCTGTGTAAAGAGGATTGTCGTAAATTGAAGTAGTGTTTACTTTTTTTGTTGTGATTACATCGTGATACATGGTCTGCTGACCGTCGGGTGTGAGCTCGATGTAGTTTGTTACCTTTTCGGTGTATTTTTCGGTTACAGGTTCAGTTACAGGCTGACCGTTCTCTTGTGTTACGGGAACACCGTTACTGTCAACTTTGGTCTGAGTTACCTTGTTACCGTTTGCATCAGTAACATCTTTATATATGGTAGTGGTTTTGGGTACCTTTGTAGGCTGACCGTTTTCGTCCGTAACATACTCGTATATTTCTATAATCTGGGTGTATGCGGGACGTGTCTGCTTAACGGTAACCTTTTCGCCGTTTGCGTTGGTGTAGGTTTCGCCGTTTTCGTTTGTTGCATAGACTACGCTTGTAATCCATTCTTCGGTAAGCGGCTCACCGTTTTCGTCAAGTACGGTCTGACCGTTTTCGTCCGTTACGAATACGTGAAGACCCGAACCCTTGGTTTCTGTTTCGGGGTTTTGCTTGTTGCAAGCTGCAAAAAGCAAAGTTGCTGCTGTGATAAGCACAGCGAGAATGATTAATGATTTCCCTTTCATATTGTATTACTCCTTAACTTTGTTATGTAGCATCTGATTTGCAAATGCCCAAACTTATACACAAGCATTATATCACAGCGCATGGTCTAATGCAAGAAAATAATATAAATATATACTAATAATTATCATAAATTTTACAAGTAAATTTTTGGAATATTTTTTGTAAACTAATGTATTTTATGTAAATTTATGAGAAAACTGTTTACAACCTATGGAGAATGATATATAATAAATCCTGAAATAAAAGGGAGTAACTCGCACCGCTTACGGGTGTTATATCGGTTGCCATTCACAGCTTTTTGCTCGCCGATGTATTAAAGAGTGAGACTTTTATCGCACGGGTGTAATATGCCATTATGCGGTAAAAGTCTTTTTCTGTTTTTCGTAAAAGTGTTGTTTTATTCCCTGTAATCAAATTAAGGAGTTGGAAATATGCAATTCTATCTGAAAGAAACCGATGCTGTTTTTGAAGAAGTAAAAAGCTCCGAAGCGGGTCTTACTTCCGAAGAAGCAGCAAAGCGACTTGAGCAAAACGGCAAAAACAAGCTCGCTGAAGCCAAGAAGGATTCGATGCTGAAAAGATTTGTCGATCAGCTTAAAGATCCGATGATTATCATTCTGCTCGTAGCTGCTGTTATTGCAGCCGCAACAGAGATTTTCGAGGCAGGCAAATTTGTTGTACCTACAGACTCAATCATTATTCTTGTAGTTGTTCTTATCAACGCTGTTCTCGGTGTTATCCAGGAAAGCAAGGCTGAAAAGGCAGTTGAAGCACTTCAGAAGATGTCTGCCGCAACAACCAAAACTCTGCGTGACGGCAAAATAGTAACAGTCAAGAGTGAAGACCTCGTTGTAGGTGACGTTGTTCTTCTCGATGCAGGTGACGCTATTCCTGCTGACTGCCGTATTTTTGAATGTGCAAGTATGAAGATTGAAGAGGCGGCACTTACGGGTGAATCCGTTCCTGTCAATAAGCTTGTCAATGCTCTCATGGGTAAGAAAGAGGATGAGGAAATTCCTCTGGGCGACCGTAAGAATATGGCTTATATGGGTTCAACTCTTGTATATGGCCGTGGTAAGGCAGTTGTTACCGCAACAGGTATGGACACCGAAATGGGTAAGATTGCCAACGCTATCTCTCTTGCAGAAGAGGGCAAAACTCCGCTTGAAATCAAGCTTGAGCAGCTTTCAAAGATTCTTACAAAGCTCGTTATCGGCGTTTGCGTATTTATCTTTGCATACGATATTATTACAAAGTATGTTCTGGTTGCCGATAAGCCCGAATTCTTCGATATCGCACTCAAGTCATTCATTACAGCAATCGCTCTTGCTGTTGCAGCAATCCCCGAGGGTCTCGTTGCTGTTATGACAATCGTTCTTTCGATGGGCGTTACAAATATGTCCAAGAAAAATGCGATTATCCGTAAAATGACTGCGGTTGAAACACTCGGCTGTACGCAGATTATCTGTTCGGATAAAACTGGTACTCTTACTCAGAATGTTATGACTGTTGTTGACCACTATGCCGAGGATGAGCAGAAGCTTGCTACAGCTATGGCACTCTGTACAAACGCAGAGGTTGACGAAAACGGCAAGGGTACAGGCGAGCCTGACGAAGTTGCTCTTATCAATTACGCAAAAACACTCGGCCTTAATAAAAAAGAGCTTGTTACAGCTTCTCCCAGAGTAGGCGAAGTTCCGTTTGATTCAGGCAGAAAGATGATGTCTACCGTTCACAAAGCAGGCGAGCAGTTTGCTCAGTTTACAAAGGGTGCACCCGATGAAATCCTCAAGAAGTGTACTCACGCTTTTGTAGGCGGTCAGGTCGTTGAGATGAACGACGAAATACGAGCTAAGGTTGCTGAAGAAAATACACGTATGGGTAACAAGGCACTTCGTGTTTTTGCTGCAGCATATAAAATGTATGATAAAGCTCCCGAGGTTTATGATTCCGCTTCTCTCGAGTACGATATGATATTTATCGGTCTTACAGGTATGATTGACCCTGTACGTCCCGAGGTTAAGGATGCTATTGTTGAGTGCCGCGGTGCAGGTATCACACCGATTATGATTACGGGTGACCATATCAATACTGCAAAGGCTATTGCACGCGAGCTTGGTATTCTTTCCGATGATTCACAGGCTATGATGGGTGTCGATATCGACAAGTACTCCGACGAAGAGTTTGAGAAGATCGTTGAAAACGTACGCGTTTACGCACGTGTTCAGCCTGAACACAAGACAAGAATCGTCAACGCATGGCGTAGCAAGGGTTACGTTACCGCTATGACAGGTGACGGCGTTAACGATGCTCCGTCAATCAAGAATGCCGATATCGGTGTCGGTATGGGTATCACAGGTACTGACGTTACAAAGAACGTTGCTGATATGGTTCTTGCAGACGATAACTTTGCAACAATCGTTTCTGCGGTAGGTGAGGGCAGAAGAATTTACGACAATATCCGTAAGGCTATACAGTTCCTTCTCGGCTCCAACCTTTCCGAGGTTATTTCAATCTTCTTCGCTTCAATTATGAACTTTACGATTCTTGAAGCACCGCACCTTCTCTTTATCAACCTTATTACAGACTCACTTCCCGCTCTTGCTCTCGGTACAGAGCGTCCCGAAGCTGACATTATGAGAAGAAAGCCCCGTAACAAGAACGATGGCATATTCTCGGGCGGTCTGGGCTTTGACTGCTTCTATCAGGGTCTTATCGTTTCAATTCTTACGGTTGCCGCTTTCTATATCGGCGAATTCCTTGAAACAGGTCACCTTGTATTCCGTAACGTTGCTGACAGTGCAGACGGTATGACAATGGCTTTCTTCACAATGGCTATGTGTGAAATCTTCCATTCGTTCAATATGCGTTCACAGCGCGGCTCTGCTGTTTCAATGGTATTCAAGGGCAGCCACAACTGGCTTCTCTACGGCGCAATGCTTCTTTCATTTGTTCTTACAACAGCGGTTGTTGAGATTGATGCTCTTTCAAATCTCTTCGGCTTTGCACACCTCGATGCACTTGAATACGGTATCTCTCTCGGCCTCTCATTTATGATTATTCCGATTGTAGAATTTATCAAGGCAATCCAGAGAAAGACAGCAAAGAAATAAAACCAATAATTAATGCAAAAGGCTTTTACAGACTGCAATCTGTAAAAGCCTTATTTTTGTTTTGGAATTATAAAAAAGTAAACTTTTAGTTTCCTATTGATTTTAACAGTGCAAATATGTAAAATAAAGCTAAAGGAAGGAGTGAAAATTTATTATGATTAAAAAAACGTTGGCATTTCTGCTAGCAGTGATTATTGTATTAACGGGCTCGCTTACAGTGTTGGCTGCACCAAAGGATGCATCGGCTGAGGTAACTTCAAAAGCAACTGCTGCAAAGTCGCCTGATACTATTGTGGCAAGGGCATCTTTGTTTGCCGCGATGTATTTTTTCCCGGTTTCCGGTCATACATGGATATATGTGGAGAATCTTACTGATGAGCCTATAACCGTCGGCATTTATGAGGTGCCTGCAGGTCAGGGCGTTTCGGTTGGTGTTTTCTCTTTTTCGGTAAATGACGGTTGGGGAATATATTATAACCTCGAAGCCTACCGTGAAAACCGTAATAACAATATAAGCGATTGCCGCTCAATAACAAAGGATATGACGAGAAGTGAGCTTGAAAAGCTCAGCAACACTATAAAAAATTATCCTAATATGTGGGATATATTTATTTTCAACTGTACATACTTCGCTTTCTCTGTCTGGAATAAGAATTCGGATAATTTCTTTATCCCGATGATGATTCCCGCACTGGCAATGCTTGAGGTTATAATTGTTGGTGCACCTAAAGGTGTAACGCAGATGTATTATCCGACAAAGGACCAGGTTTTCAAGCAGAGAGGTACCGGCGACAATGCTTATCTTGAGCCTTGCGGTGAGAAAACTTTGAGCAAATAAAAGCAAACAAGGAGCTGTAATTTTTTACAGCTCCTTTATTTTTTTAAAAATCTGTCTGTGATATATATTCTTCCGCGTAGTGTGCGGCAACTGCACCGTCGGCGGCTGCCGTGATAACCTGCCGTAATGCTTTAGTGCGGATATCGCCTGCGGCAAATACACCCTCAATATTCGTCTTGGTCGTTTCGTCTGCGATGATATATCCGTTGCTGTCAAGTGCAATTTCATTACCGAGGAAAGCGGTTGACGGCTGTCTGCCGATGCTTACGAATATACCGTCACATTCTATTTCTTTTGTTGTGCCGTCTTTGTTTAATATCTCAACGCCATTAACACCGTTGTTGTTGATGATTCTGTTGACAGTGCTGTTAAATACAAATTCGATATTTGAGGCTTCACTAAGCGGTTTTTGATAAATTTTTTCGGCACGCAGTGTGTCTCTGCGGTGTATAAGGTAAACTTTTTTTGCAAGCCTTGCAAGATACAGTGCATCCGCAACTGCAGAGTTGCCGCCGCCTATAACGGCTACGGTTTTGTCTTTGTAAAATCTGCCGTCACAGTGTGCACAGTAGTGTACACCCATACCCGTAAGCTCTTCTTCATCAGGGATGCCGAGCTTTTTCGGATGAGCACCTGCGGCTATAATAACAGCCTTTGCGTGCAAAGTACCGTCGTATGTTGTAACGTGCTTTATTTTGTCGGAAAAGTCAACTTCGGTTATTTCTGTATATTCTGTTTTTGCACCGAATTTTTCTGCGCCTTGCTGCATTTTCATACCGAGAGTAAAACCGTCAATGCCTTCGTCAAATCCGGGGTAGTTATCTATATCACCCGTAAGTGTCATCTGACCGCCGGGTGCCATTTTTTCTATAGTCAATGTGTCGAGACCTGCTCTTGCGCAGTAGAGTGCTGCCGCATATCCTGCAGGGCCGCCGCCAATGATTATTACGTCGTAAATATGCTCCATAGCGTTTCTCCTCTCTGTTTGTTATTGTTATTATTATATCACTTTTGTCAACTTCTTTCTGTGACACGGTCACTTTGTTGACGGAAGGATAAAACGGTTGTATAATGTAGAAAGTAAAGGAGGCGGAATCTGTGAATAATAAGGATTTTGAGTCTGCTTATAAAACCCTGTTTCCATTCTGGGATAAGATATCCGATGAGGATAAATCAGTTGTTTGCCAAAATACCGTTTCGGTAAGCTACGAAAAAGGTGCAACTATTCACGACGGTAACGAGTGTATCGGTATGGTTTTTGTTCGTAGCGGATGTCTGCGTGTTTATATTATGTCGGAAGAGGGTAAAGATATAACCCTTTACAGACTCCATCCGGGCGAGATGTGTATGCTTGCAGCATCATGTGTGCTTCAGAGTATTACTTTTGATGTTTTTATCGATGCTGAAGAAGACAGCGAGTGCTACGTTATCAACGGTTGTGCGCTTACTCAGGTTAACGATAATAACCCTGATGTGAAGATTTTTATGCTTGAAATGGCTGTCAGCCGATTTTCTGATGTTATGTGGGTTATGCAGCAGATTCTGTTTATGAGTATGGATAAAAGGCTTGCGATTTTTCTGTATGAAGAGTCTGCAAGAATTAACTCCGATACAATAAATTTAACTCACGAGCAGATTGCCAGATACATCGGCTCTGCCCGTGAGGTTGTGTCGCGTATGCTTAAATATTTTTCCAACGAGGGTATTGTTGAGGTTTCACGCAAGGGTGTTAAAATTGTTGATAAAAACCGCCTTAAAAAGTTAGCCTTCTAATAAAGCAAGTATCTGATGCTTAGGTTTTGCACCTGCAGATTTGTTGACGATTTTGCCGTTTTTTACTACTGCAAGCAGCGGTATGCTTGATACTCCGAACTGTGCGGCAAGCTCAGGCTCTTCGTCTACATTTACCTTGGCTACAAGGTATTGCGGGTTTTCTGCGGCAATCTGTTCAACTATGGGGGATACCATACGGCAGGGGCCGCACCAATCTGCGTAGAAATCGAGGAGAACAGGTTTATCACTGTTGATAACAAGATCGAAATTATTTTTGTTTATTTTAAGTGCTGACATTTTCTGAACATCCT
Source organism: Acutalibacteraceae bacterium (assembly GCA_045123695.1). Lineage (GTDB taxonomy): Bacteria > Bacillota > Clostridia > Oscillospirales > Acutalibacteraceae > UBA8612. The sequence goes on along the minus strand of JBGVKJ010000050.1, from coordinate 524 downwards.
TTCTTTACTTTGTAGCTTTATTATATCCGCTTTTAAGCTTATTTTCAGTGACTGAGTCACATTATTACGGAGATTATTTTTATGATTAAAATTATGTTTGTATGCCACGGCAGGGTAAATGGACTACTTGCAATTCGGGGATAAACGGGGCAAAGTGGGGCAATAAAAGTGATGATAGTGCCAGGGAACTACCGGCTGACTACTTTTGAGCCGTTTTAAAGGCAGAAATGTACGAGTAATCGTTAAACGAGTATATATAGTAGTGAACCCCCTAAAAGTAATCGTTAAAAGGGTTTACTTTTAGACTACTACATTTTAGAATTAAAAGTGTAAAAGGGGATTTTTGAAGGAAATAAGGCGATATTTTTGCGATAACTGTTCACGTTGAGACCGTATGTCTGCTAGAACGGAAATAGTCAGTAAAATCAAGGGGTTCATGGGATAATCAATCATGCAGTTTCGTGTGTTTTAAGTCTGTGGGAACAGAAATAGCACTTTTGTTTACCCTGCAATATGTATGTTTT
>JBGVKJ010000049.1:0-19231 GCA_045123695.1 Acutalibacteraceae bacterium | reverse complement strand
CTGTACAAAATAGCTTTTTTATATCTTAACAGTGCAAGCGATGCCGAAGATGTATTGCAGGAAGTTTTTTCCAAGTATCTGCTGACAAGGAAGGATTTTAATAACAAAGAGCACGAAAAGGCATGGTTTATAAGAACAACGCAGAATTACTGCCTTGATACGCTTAGAAAGTCCGAAAGAAAAAATCTTGACATAGATGATTTATCCGTAATTACACAGCCCGATAATGACACCAAGCAGGATGTTGAGCGGAGCATTATTGCTTTGCCGCCCAAATATAAAATTGTAATATTCCTGCATTATTATAGCGGATACTCTGTTGAAGAAATTTCGAGTCTACTTAAAATCGGAAAATCTGCCGTAAAAAAGCGCTTGCAACGCGGCCGCGAAATGCTGAAACTCAGATTGGAGGATTATGAAATTTGAAAAAGGAAGAATTAGTAAAATATATAGATGATATTCAGCCCGATTTATATATGGAAACAAGGCTGAAAGCAAAAATTGCCGACAGTAAAAAAAGTAAGGTTAAACCGAGAACGTTAATCAGTTCTGTTACTGCACTGTGTATTGTTGCCGCACTTGTTGTCGGAACAGGATTTTACGGTAAGGTTCAGAATAATGCTGACGGCGGAAAAGATAATACTATAGTTAACGGTATAGTACCCGATATTATGGATGCGTTTATTATAGTGGCAAGTGCAGGGGATTATCAGGGGGCGACGACCATAGCTGCCCAACCGCTTGAGGTTGATGAAGCTTATCCGTACGGTGTTCATATGAAACTTTGCGACGTAACCGGAATGAGCGAAAGCGAGAAAAAGAACCTTGTCAATGAAATGAGCGCAGAACTGAAGAAATATATAAATGAAGACGGGTTTACAATGGGCGGAAGTACAGTTATAACCACAGATAAAGTTTATATGGTTATATGCTCGGTGAACGAATTCAGGTTTATCATACAGCAGGATAAAACATTAAAGAGCATAAATGTCAAAAACACTTCACCCTATGGGCAAATGGTTTATTCTTCGGGTAAGCGTGAGTTTTCAGCACCTTTGCACGGCGACGATATAACCGTAAACGGTGAAGAGTTTGATCTGACTACAGCAGGCTTTTATTGGGACTATACCGATAAATTAATTAGTGCTCTTGAACAGAATCCCAACACGCCGTTTTCGACTTTTAATGACGTGATTACTTTTACGCTTGAATATACAGATGGCTCAAAATCTGTAGGAGTTGTTGAACTTAATTTTGATACTTACGGCAATGCCGCAGCTGTATGTAAAAAGTATGAGAATCAAAAGGCAGGTGAAAGGTGACAAAAAATAAAATGATATAAAATCAGGGCAGAACAAAGGTGGGATTGTTTTGCCCTTTATATTATTCTTTTACCATTTCCATTTTTGTTGCTTTCTGTCCCCAGGCGTTTGCCCAGCTTTCGCAGTAGAGCTTATAGTAAGATACGTTGTTTTTCTTACGGTAGCCTGCAAAGAAGTTACACCATATTGCAGAGGGGATTGCAATTACAATATAGTAAAGCGGACCGAGTAGCAGACACTGCCAGGTATGACCGTATTCGTGAATACGGGTGTTGTATGTCCATTTTTTACTCTTGTGCTGGTCTTTCATAAATATAAATAAGCCCAGTGAAAGTCCGCCTGATTTCCACGGGAGATAGACTATATACGAGTAACCGAAGCGCTGATAACGGCGCTTTTTTATTTTTGTGCAGATAAGAAACACGATGCCGCCGACTAAGTTTACGGGCAGACCCCATGTCCACTGCACAAGATAAAACAGAAAGTCAAACAGAGAATTTTTGAAGTTTTTTTCTTTTTTGTCGGGATGTGTTTTTGTTATGTCAATCATTTAAGCTTGCCTCCTTCTCAAGTTTCAACTCAAGGAGTATAAGGTAGTTGCCGTTACTGTCAGTGTCAAGACAGTGCGGTATTGTATCTTCTGTATCCGTTGCCTGACCGAGCCAGGTGTTTTCAAACTTCTGACCCGAAACAAGCTCGATACGCTGTTTCTGCTCGTCTGTAAGGGTTACGCTGCCGTATTTATGCTTTGTTGCGATTGCCGCGCGTATCATTGTGTGGTCTTCTTTTGTCATACGGAATCGTTTGAGAAGAATAAGTGAAATAATTGCTGCAACAATCGGAATTACGGCTACACATATTCTGACACCGGTTACTGCGTTGGCAGTTTGTGCAAACATTGTGTTGTGCATTTTTTCGTATTCGGAAACCTTATCGCCTGTAACAAGTCCGAAGCCCTGAAGCGTAAAGCCTACCAAAGCCGCCATAACACCGCTGATACTCTTTTTGATTAGTGCGCTGAATGTAGAGATAACGCCTTCTCTGCGTCTGCCGGTAATCATTTCGTCAACGTCGGTAAGGTCAGGGAATATGTTGGTTGAAACAAAGCCGAGACCTGACATACCGAAGGGGTATAGAATCATGCTCAGCATCATAAGCACAGTCCAGATAATCGAGCCGCCTGACTGCATAATAAGACCGATTGCAAGGCCAGCAACCATAAGCGGAGTGACGATGTTGCCGCATTTTTTCTTGCCGTGTTTCATTGTGAGTGCGTAGTTGAGCGGAAAAGCTGCCGCCTCTGCAACACCTGCAACGGCATTGAAAATTGCATAGGTCTTGTACTGGTTTGCAAGGTATTTTATGTAGTAAACCTTTGAGTTTGCATAGAAACCCGTTGCAAATTGGTAAGCAAGGCTCATAAAGAAATACTGCCTGAATGAGCGGTTTTTGAACACGAGCACATATTCGCGTATGATGTATTTTATATCCAGCTTTTCGTTTTTGTTGTTTAATGAGCTTGGCTCTCTTGTTTTGGCATAAGTCATAAATACGGCAAAGCCAAAGAAAACGGAGAGTGTAATACCTATAATAAGGAACGGCATTCTTGAAGCCGAAGTCAGGTTGTCATTTGAACCGAAAATGCTGAGAATAAGTACGGCAATACCGAATGCGGGCACCATACCTGCCGAGTTGAAGAGGTAGCCGACGGAGTTATACTGTGTGCGCAGATTGTAATCTGGCGCAAGCTCGGGCAACATAGCTGTGTGAGGTACACCGATTACTGTGTATGCTGTTTTGTACAGCATATAAACGAGCACAAAATAAAGCATTGCTGTTGTGGGGCTGTTTTTTGCATCAAGACCGTATGAATTCCAAAGCAGGGTATATGACAGCACCATCAGCGGAATTCCCCACAGCAGATATCGTCTGTGTTTGCCTGTTTTGGAGCGTGTGCGGTCTGTTATAATTCCCATAACGGGGTCTGTAACAGCATCCCAGACAGTGGCAATCATAACAATAATACCTGCCTGGTTAAGTGAGAGGTTTACGACGTCGGTAAGGAAAATCGTAAAATACATACTGATTATGTAGCCTGCACCGCCCATGTATATATTGGCGTAGCTGTAATTTATCATAGGCAGTATGGCTGTTTTAAAATCGCCTTCAACGCCTATTGCTTTTTTGATTCTTTCGCCCATAAAGTTTCACCGCTTTACAATTAAGGTTGTGATTATTCTATCATATACATTCTTTTTTATCAAGTAAGACCAAATATATAATAAATATCTTATGTCTTGAAAAATCAAAAAGTAAATGATATAATTACTCCAATAGTGTTTTAAGGATGTGCTTGTAAGATGGTTTTTCCCGAAAACGCAAGGCTTGTTTCAAAAGCAGACACATACCTTAACTGTGCTGAAGTTTTTGCCTACAGAAGCTCGTGCCTCAAGCGAAAATACGGCGCAGTTATTGTTAAGGACGATGTTGTTATTTCTACCGGCTATAACGGCTCACCGCGAGGTTTCCTGAATTGCTGTGAGGTTGGCAGGTGTCAGCGTATTGAAAAAGATATGCACCAGGGTGAGGGTTATGCGATGTGCCGTGCCGTGCACGCCGAAATGAATGCGTTGCTCAACTGCTCGCGTCAGCAGACTATCGGTGCAGATTTGTACCTTGCAGGTGTGAATCCCGAAGATAATTCAGTGCATCAGGCAAAGCCCTGTCCGCTTTGCGCAAGGGTTATAATTCAGGCAGGAATCAGAAACGTGTATCTCAGAGCAGGCGAGGGTGCCGATAATTATATCGTAGTTCCCGCAGATGAACTTGAATGGTTACAAGGTGATGACAAATGAAATTTTCCGTAATTGTTCCGGCATACAACAGTGAAAAATACATAGAAGAAACGCTTGACTGCCTGCTTTCGCAGACTGAGCAGGATATTGAGGTAATCGTTGTCAACGACGGTTCAACAGACTCTACAGGCGATATAATCGACCGCTATGCCGACAAAGACAGCAGAGTCGTGCCTGTTCATCAGGCTAATGCAGGTGTTTCTGCCGCACGAAACAACGGTATTGAGCGTGCACGCGGCGAATATATGATTTTTATCGATGGCGACGATTTGCTCAGTAACGATGCTTTCGAGAAGCTCTATGCAGCTCTTACTGCAACAGGTGCCGACCTTGCTATTTTCAGAGTGCAGAGCTTTGGCGACGGTATGGTGCAGTACAACCCTGTTGTCGATGCACTTGCACAGCAGAGTGAAATTGATTGCTACGATAAATGCTTGTTGCGCAACTTCCTTGTCAGCAACAAGGTGTATAAAACTGAGCTTATAAAGAATAGCGATATTCGTTTTCCGCCTATGCGCTATAGTGAAGACGGTGCGTTCTTTATGCATTTTATTCACAGCGTTAAGCCGAAGATTACAGGCGTTTATGATGCACTGTTTATGTATCGCAGACACGCAGGCTCGGTTACCCACAGGGTTAACTCAATGCTTGTAAGCGAATTTTCAAAATCAATGGATTTTGTTTATTCAGTTGCCGAAAAATCATTTGAAGATGCACCCGAGCAGAAGGAAGCATATCTTCAGGAAATTCTGTTCAAAGACCATCTTGCGCTTATGAATGAGTTTTACCGTCCGCTTTGGAAGGCAGAGGATGAGGATGTGCTGGCTCTCATCGGTAAGCGCTACGAATACATAACGTCACGTATGACTGACGCGACAAAGGCAAGATGTGCGTTTGAAGTAAGAGATATCGGTAAGCTTTATTTTACAAAGGATGAAATACTTGCAAATCCGTTTATCAGCGTGCGTGTAAAAAAGATGAACGATGAGTTCCTGACTCAGCTTCACAATCAGTCAATGCCGATTTTTGAAATCGTCGGAAAGGACAAGCCCAAGGGTAAGGTTACTCTTAAATTCAGTGGTAAAGAAAAACTTGATCCGAGACTTTTTAAAACAGTTTCTCGTCTCAAGCGCTCACCAAGATTCGGAAGATTCCCTGATTTCCTTATTAAAATGGGTGCAAAATATTTCCTTAAGCTTTACGATTGGCGTACAAAATAAAAAAAATATCTGAAGCTCTTATCTGAGCTTCAGATATTTTTTTATAACCATTCTTTAATCATATTGGCGATTCTTTCGGCTGCGTGTCCGTCGCAGGCACTGAGTTGGTCAGCCTTGAATTTCGCTGTTTTTTCTTTGTCGGGTGATGTTGCACCGCGTCTTACCGTTTCAAGCAGATTGTCGGGATTTGTTGTCAGCTCGCCCGGTAAATCGTCCGGGAAATTGAGGTAAAAACCTCGCTCGTATTTCTCAAGGTCGGGGCAGTAGAAAACACAGGGCACATCCATAAGGCAGGCATCGTAAATAACGGAGGAATAGTCGGTGATGATTGCTTCACTTGCGGCTGTAAGCTCAATTGTATTTTCTGTGCTCAGGTCAATAATGTTTGGGTACTCTTTATCTGTGAGTGAGTATTTCATAATCGGATGACGGCGGATGATGAAAATTTCGTCGTCTGCAAGGCTTGCACTGAGCTTAGCCCAATCAATCTGAGTGTCAAACTTAACCTGCTTGCCCTTTACTTCGCGGAATGTAGGGCAGTAGAGGTACAGCTTCTTGCCTGCAAACTCGGGATGAGCGGTGAGCACTTTTTCACGCATCTTATCTCTGCCGCCGATGAGCGGGTCGGTACGGGGCAGACCGAGAGGCATACAGACATCTTCACTGATACCGAAAGCACCTGCATAGAACTTCTTGCATTTTTCAGATGTTACCGCAACTGCAGTATACTGTGAGTGTGTCGCAACTTCTTCTTTGCGTGAAATCGGTGACGGTGCATCAAGACCGAACTTTTTGAAAGCACCGCAGGCGTGCCATATCTGGATAAGCTTCTGCTTGGGGCGAAGCTTGATTGCACGCATATATCTTACGTAGTCATCTGTTACTATAACCTTACTTGTAAGCAGGTAGTAATAACACAGCGGCTTGATTTTTGTTGAGTGCGGCAACATATGTGCAAACACTACTTTTTTACAATCGAGTGCGTCGTATACAGCCTTGCTGTTGTCGGCAAGCTTGTCGTTAGCACGGATTGTGTAAAACAGTACGCGGTTCTGAAGCGGCAGACATCTGCATATCGCACACCAGAACTGATTGAAAAACTCAAGCAAATCACGTCTGCGTTTGGGGTTGAGTATTTTTTTAATTAAAGCTTTCATTTTTAAACCTCTGTTTTCAGTCTTTGACATTATTTTAATACAAAACTCAAAAATTTACAATACCGAAAACAATTATAATGAAACTATGTTATAATACAGAAAAAAGTACGGAGGGATTTATATGTTGATTTCAACAGAAATCGGCTCTGCCGCCGAAATTATCGGCGAGGAAAGAGCGGTTGAGCTTATAGCCAAAGCAGGGTTTGATGCCTGGGATTTCTCAATGTTTGAAATGTGTAAATACGATTGGGGTAATCAGTGCCTGCGTGAAAATAACCATCCGCTGTTCGGTAAAGATTACCTTGCTTTTGCACGCAGACTAAAGCAGATAGGTCTTGATAACGGTATTGTATGTAATCAGTCGCACGCACCTTTCCCCACCAGCTGTGCCGCAATCCGCTCATACTACAAACGCGCTATAGAGTGTACTGCAGAGGCAGGCGGTAAAATATGTATAATCCACCCGGATAACAATAAGAGTGCAGAAGAAAACGCTCAGATGTATTTTGAGTTGCTTCCGTTTGCAAAAGGATGCGGTGTTAAAATCGCAACAGAAAATATGTGGAACTGGAACGACGAAAAGGATGAGGCTGCTCCTGCAGCTTGCTCTGACCCCGTGAGCTTCAATGCTCACCTCGATGCGGTCAATGATGAATTTTTTGTAGCTTGTCTTGATATAGGTCACGCTGAAATGCGGGGCCTTGGCACGAGTGCACCCGAAATGATAAAAGCACTCGGCAGCCGCTTGCAGGCACTTCATATTCACGATAACGATTTGTGGCACGATTCTCATCAGATTCCGATGTCTATGGGAATTGATTTTGCAGCGGTCGTAAAAGCACTGAAAGAAATTAATTATCAGGGCTATTTTACACTTGAAAGTGACAGATGTCTTAACGGATATACTCCCGATAATATTTTTGAAGGCATAAAAAATCTTGCTGCTGCCGATAAAAAGCTTGCCGAAATGTTTAAAAACGCATAAATCAGCCAAAACTCCTTTTATCTTGAATAAAAGGAGTTTTGTTATATGATTGAGCAGGATACCGTAAAGTTACTTCGCGAGTGCGATGCAGGCGTTAAAATGGGTATTAAGTCGATTGAAGATGTGCTCGGATATGTTCAAAGTGATTCACTCGAAAAATACCTTACCGATTGTAAAGATGAACACGAAAAGCTCGGCAAAGAGATAAACGGATTGCTTGATAAATATCACGATGACGGCAAAGAGCCTAACCCTATTGCGTCGGGTATGTCGTGGCTGAAAACAGGTGTGAAGTTGGCATTCAACGAGTCCGACGGTACGATTGCCGACCTTATGACTGACGGATGTAATATGGGTGTTAAGTCACTTAACCGTTATCTCAACGAATATAAGGCCGCAGATGAGGTGTCAAAGGATATTGCAAAGCGTCTTATTAACCTTGAAGAGCGTCTTGCTGTTGACATAAGAGATTATCTTTGATTTTTATTAGCTGTCTTTTATAAAGACAGCTTGTTTTTTATTGCATTAAATGTTGGTTTGTGGTATAATAGCAAAAATTTTGCAATATATACACAGGAGAAAATATGGAGTTTGTAACAAAAATAGTTGACGGCGTCAATAATGCGATGTATACCTACATACTTGTGGCGTTACTTGTTATCGGCGGTATTTATTTTACATTCCGTACAAGGTTTGCACCTTTCAGACTGCTTGGTGAGCAGATAAAGGCTGTTACTGAAAAGCCGGCTGACGGTAAGGGTGTTTCTTCTTTCCAGGCTCTTATGGTTTCAACTGCTTCACGTGTGGGCACAGGTAACATTATCGGTGTTGCTTCTGCAATTCTTGCAGGCGGCTTCGGCTCGGTTTTCTGGATGTGGGTTATTGCGATAATCGGCTCTGCTTCTGCTTTGATTGAGAGTACGCTTGCTCAGATTTTCAAGAAGCGAGGCGAGGACGGCACAAGCTACGGCGGCCCTGCTTATTATATCGAGACCGCACTTAAATGCAGACCTCTTGCTGTTGTGTTTACCGCTTTTCTTATTCTTACTTACGGTGTCGGCTTTAATATGCTCGGCTCATATAACCTTCAGTCAACATTTAAGACTTACGGATTTTATGATGAAAAGACAAGCCCGTGGATAATAGGTCTTATCCTTGCGGTACTTGTTGCATATTGTCTTATCGGCGGCGGTAAGCGAGTAATCAAGGTTACAAGCTTTATGGTGCCGATAATGGGTGTAGCTTATATACTTGTATCACTTGCTATAGTTGTGCTCAACATAAAGTCTCTGCCTGACGTATTTGTTCGTATATTTACCGAAGCTTTTGATATCAAAGCAATCTTCGGCGGCTTTACAGGCTCATGCGTTATGTATGGTATCAAGCGAGGCCTCTTCAGCAACGAGGCAGGTGTCGGCTCCGCTCCCAATGCATCGGCTTCTGCTGACGTTAAGCATCCCGTAAAGCAAGGTCTTGTTCAGGTGCTTTCTGTATTTATCGATACAATTCTCGTCTGTTCCGCTACCGCATTTATGTGTATGTGTTCAGGTGTTGAGCCTGCCGATTTTGATGAGAGTGCAACTTTCGTTCAGGCAGCTCTGAGTAAAACTCTCGGTTCAGCAGGCCCTGTGTTTATTACCGCAGCGATGATACTCTTTGCTTTTACAACTCTTCTCGGCAACCTCTACTATGTTGACAGAAGCTGGTTCTTCCTCTTCAAAAAGATGCCGAGTAAGAAGTTTATGCGTATCTACTATATAATTGCCTCTATTATTATCTTTGTAGGTGCAGGTCTTAATGCAGAGCTTCTTTGGGGTATTGCCGATATAACAATGGGTGCTATGGCGCTTATAAATATGCCTGTAATTATTATACTTGGTAAGTATGCAATCAGAGCACTCAAGGATTATGAGAATCAGCGAAAAGCTGGTAAATCTCCCAATTTCAGCAAAGACAGTATTGACTTGCCTTACTGTGTAGATTACTGGCACGATTAAGACAGGATTTATTCAAATAGATAAATGAAGCCTTGCAGAGTGGTGGCTCCTGCAAGGCTTCTTCTTTTATTTTGTTCTTGGTAACGCGTTTATCATATTAATCAGATTGGTGTAAAAATCATGCGTTTCCTGCGTGTTACCGTCCATTCCTATTACAGTACCGTGGTGACCTGTACGCGTCGGTAATACGTGCCAGATTCCGCGTTCAATTTTCATGCCTTGCGTGTAATCCGTATAACTTTCACCTTCGGGATATTTTGCTGATACTACATTTACAAGTCCGTCATTAGGCAACCAGCTTTCGTCGATTTTTATCGGCGCATCATCAGCTGTGTTGGTATATGAGCCTATAAGCGTTGCCGTTGGCTTAAGCACTAATATGGTTGAGTTTATAGGAATCTGGTTGTCCGAAAATTTGGATTTTTCCGTTGTGCAGTAGGAATAAGAAAAATAGTAAATGCTTTTAACTGTTTTTATACTTTGGTTGAGTTCTTTTGCACCGTGGGGTGAGAGATCGTAAAAAGCATTATCTTTGCCGTTCATAAAGCTTTTATTTATAAGTGATGTTACATCCTGAGAGTCTGAAGTAATTCCGAAATGCTCAAGCTGAAAATCTATCATATCGCTGTCCAGCTTATCGGCTATACCGCCTGTCACTCGAAGTAAAGAGAGCATTGAGGAAATAAGAGTTCCTTTATCAGCAACATAATAAAGCGATGAACCGTTATGAGGTGAGCAGAGAGTTGTTATGCTGTTAATCCAGTTGCCTTTGCCGCCTTTGAAAAGCGGAGAGAGGTCGTCAGGACTTGCATTTTGCTCAGCTTCGCTGCCGTATTCCATAAGGGTTGCAAGCAGTCTGATTGTTGTGCCGCCGAAGCTGTGACCGACGAGGTTAATTTTGTGAAGCTGGCCACCCGGAGTTTTTGTTCCCCAATCGGTGTATAGGGGAGTGGTGCATTCTTTTCCGTAGCGGTTATGGCCGTGTTCTTTACTGTGAGCGGCACCGTAGTCAACGGTCGTACCTGTAAGCTGTGCGTATAATTCGCAGGCTCTGTCCCACGCACTCGAAAACGGACCGACGTTTACTTCATATACCTGATGTCCTTCACCGCGCAGATATTCTGAAAGGCTGCCTGTTGATGCACCCCAATAGGGTGAAACGGAGTTTATGCCTGCGCCTTCGCCCCAACCGCCCATTCCGTGTACAAGCACGTACGGGTATATAACTTCACTTTCGTTTACAGAAGGCTGCACAACAGCCGGGTTATCAGAGCTTGCACGCAGCTTTTTATAGCCTGCAATAGATAAGGGGATTACTGCGGCAATTAATATACAGCAGGCAAGCACTGCGGCAATTATCTTTGCTTTTTTGTTGCGTGAGGGTTTGACGTTTTTTTCTTCGCTTGTTTCTGCTTCATTTACTTCTTCGTATATTTCTTCAGGATTTTCTTCACCGATATATACTTCTTCGTATGTTTTTTCTTCAAAACTTTCATCGATGCTTGCTTCGGGCGCAGGTGGATTTTCTTTGCCGCAGAGAAGATAATCACTGCTTACTCCGAAAAGCTCGCAGATTGCAATCGCTTTATTAACGTCAGGTGTTGCACTGTCGGATTCCCACTTTGAGACCGATTGACGCGAAACGCCAAGCTTTTCGGCAAATGCTTCTTGGGAAAGCCCTGCTTCTTTACGCAGCTGCATTATTCTTTCACCGATAGACATGGTTTTCCTCCTTAAAAGTTTATAAGTTAATTATAATGCGTATAACGGAATTATTCAAGCAACTTAACTTGACAATAAATAAAAAGTTTCTTAGGCAGTTAATAAAACTGTCTGATGATATTAAGTTAATTATATATCAAATTATCGAAAAAATCCATCAATTTTAATTTGCATTTTAAAAAAGCTATGTAAACTTGAGTTTACATAGCTTTTTTTACAGCTTATATTAAAGGCTTGAAGTGTAGGGGATAACCCAGAAAACGAGAAGTACACCTGTTACAACAGCACCCAGAATAATTGATGCGAGTACAGTTTTCTTAGTCTTTGTGATTTCCTTTATATCCTTTTCAGCTTCAGGAATTACAAACAAAGCTTCACGCTGTTTTTTCTCTTCGGGTGTAACCTTGGTGAGAAGAGTACCGACCAGCATACCTATTAAGTTTGCTGCAAGGCCGATGAAAAACGGATCAAGGAAAACGGGTAAGTCAAGCTCTGCAACTGAAGCATAAATCTTCATTCCGCCGCAACCGAGGAAACCGAAGAGCATTCCGCAGAAAGCACCTGTTTTTGTTACTCTCTTGCTCCAGATGCTTGCAATACAAACAGGAAGCCATGAGCAAGCAACAACAGTAGCGCCGAGGAACATAATCCAGAATACCTGAGGAGGATTGAAATAAGCAAGCAGCATAACTATTGCAGCAGCTATAATAACAGTTATTCTTACTGTCGTTAATTTTTTACGTTCATCTTTTACATCGAGGAAATCGTTGACAACGGAAGTGCCGATTATTGAAAGGAAGGTTGTTGCCGAGGAGATTCCGGCTGCAAGAATACCGGTAACCATTACAACGCCCAGAATGGTAGGAACAAGAGTTGTTGATGCCCAGATAATGATATGTGACTGGTCTGCCAGCTCCGGTGAGAAATGATTGAGTAATGCGGCACCGCACTTAACGATAAATTCAAGAACGAAAACGAAGAATGCTGCCCAGATAGATGAACGGATTACCGAATGCTCGTTTTTAGCCATAAGGTAACGGCTTGCCTGCCAGGGAGCAACCATGCATACTGACATCCATACAATACCGTAAGCAAAAGCCCAGATCATATTCTGAGTTCCTGTCGGGTAAAGGTAATCGGGGTCGCCTGCCCACGAAAGAATTTCGGGCTTTGTCTGAGCAAGACCCTCAACAATATTGAACCATCCGCCGCCTTTTACTGTGCATATGATTATTACAACAACTGTTACAATGGTAAACAAACCGAACATAATTGTATCGGTAATAAGAACACCCTTTGAGCCTGATGAAACGGTAAGAACAGAGAATGTAATTAAAGCCAGGATAATGCAAAGCTTATAGTCTAATCCTGTAACCAGAGACATAAGTGTACCTATACCCTGGATTGTAGAAAGAAGATAAACAATAATAGTTACAAGCTGTGTTATTGCCGCTAATTTTTTCAGCGCAGGGGAGTTGTATCTTTTTCCGAAAAATTCGGGGATTGTGTTGCATTTACTTCTTCTGAGGAATCTGCCAAAGAATACACCGCCAAGTACATAACCGACAATAAGCATTGCACCGAGCGTCATAAGAGGTGAGAAAATACCTGCAAAGGATTCGCCGGCATCACCGAAATACAATCCGGTTCCGCAATATGAAGCAACAAGTGAACCTACAAGCAAGAATGTAGGAGCACGTCTTCCTGCAACAAAAAAGTCGTTAGTATTCTTAACACCTTTACCGATTAAAAAGCCGATGATTATGTAGGCAATCATCGAAATGATCATACCTATAAGGAATACGTTCATTATTTGTCACCTTCCTTGTCGTTCTTATCTGTGGTGTCGAGGTCAGCAAAATCTTTTTTTATTCTGTAATACGCTAATATACCTGCTGCGGAAATCCAAACTCCGACAAAAATCGCGATTGCATATTCCATAGTTGTTATTCCTCCTCTGATAATCTTATGGTTTCGTTATAGTATTTGTTCATTTTTTCATACCACAGTAATTTCCAATCAGAACAATTATTGCCTGATATATCCTGGAAAATTGACCAGACAAACCAGTAGTAATAATTAATGGTTGCACATCTGAGAATATGAAGCTTTTCTGACTTGTCGGGTACTCTGCCGAAATAAAAAGCAAGATACTTGTCAATTTCTTCAACCGGTGCATTGTTGGAAGTGAAAAGTTTACTGATATCGTAACCGGGATCGGAATCACCGGCATACTCCCAATCAATAACATATAAGTTGTCAGCAGATATCAGAAGGTTAGGCTCATAAATATCGTTATGACAAAGTACTGTCGGCCAATTATCTTTTTTATTGCTTTCATTAAGAGTTGTTATACGGTCTCTGAGAGGTATAATTTTATCGGCAGCATTGTAATCAAGTATTTTGAGCCTTTCGATAAGCTTGTCAGCTTCTTCAAAATAGTCGAATTCACTTCCGTACTTTACACCTGCATTGTGCAGAGCCTTTAAATGTGAGCAAAGCTTTTCCATGTGGCTCTTATTTGTAAAATCAAAAGGTTCTGTGATGTTTACAAAATAAGAAATCTTCCAGCCTTCGTTTTCATCTTCATACAGGTAAGTGTTATCCAGACCTAATTTTTTTGCAGTTTCAAGTGCGAATTTTTCTCTCTTACGGTCGATATATCCTATTGTGTTTTTACCGGGGTTTCTGTAAACATATCTTCCGCCGCGAAGAGTAAATGCAAACGATGTGTTGGTAAGACCTGCCTGTATCGGCTTAATTTCCTTTATTTCTTTCGGCTCGGCATTTAATACTTTGCAAATGTTCTGGATTACTTTAATGTCATTGTGCTCTATATAATCAGGGTCAAATTCTCTCAGATTTTCTACGGAATCAAATTCCAGAATATCTTCATCTGTGCATTTGACGATATACATTTGGAGCTTATCCAGGTTCTCTGCGTAAATGCCTTCCCAGTACATATCTTTTGTATCGGGTTTGCCGTAATATTCGTCCAGTATATCTGTAAAAACACTGTTGAATTCTCTGTTCAGATAAGCGTGTCCCTGCATAGTCCACATATCTTTACAGGGCTTTGCAGTGTCTGTTATAAGACCGTTTTTATCAAATATCAGACCGCGTTCCGTTCTGCTGAGCCCTTTAAGGAACTGAGCACAGTATAAGCTGTGATATTCGTGAGAATTAAACAGATTTTCAGGATAGTAGTTATCCGAACAGCAGATGTAAGTGTTTTTTAAATATTCTTTTGCCGCATATACGCTTGAGTGTGTGTTTTTTACTTTGTATTCTTTGTTAACAACAAGTTTTACACCGTATTTTTCCTTGAGGTATAAGAACTTCTCAAGCATATGGCCGACAACGACGACGATTTCTTCAACGCCTGCTTCCTGCAGCTGTCTTATCTGTCTTTCAATAAGTACTTCGCCCTTGACGACAGTCAGACCTTTGGGAAACTCGTAGGAAATAGGTACGAATCTTGTGCTCATTCCGGCAGCCAATATAATTGCGTTGTCTACCTTGTACTCGGCAAGTACGGTTTTACCCTTTTCGGTCAAACAGCATTTTTCATCAAGTAACCCTGATTCTTTAAGTTGCTTGAGTGTTTTGTTTACCGTTCCGAGTGAAACGTCGAGCATTTCAGCGATTTCTCTTTGAGATAAATATCCTCGCTTGTGCAGTAAATAGAATACGTCAAACTGAAGCTTTGTTATCATAACGACTCCTTTTGTGTTCATTTTAAACATAAATTACGGTAGTTCGTGAACATTATATCAAACGTAATCTTCAAAATCAAGTGTTTGTTGAAATGATTTTTTCTTTTAATAATGTTTTTATCAAAAGAAAAAGCACACTCCGTACGAAGTGTGCTTTTGTAATGGTTTTTTGTTGTAATTATCTTTCGTTGATGTATTTTGTAAGCTCAACGGGGTCAACGATAACGCCGTCCTTGTAAACACGCATGTTACCGGAAGCAATTTCGTCGATGAGGATAACCTCGTCGTTGTTGTAGCCGAACTCAAACTTGATATCCCAGAGGTCGAGGCCGATTGACTTGAGGTCGTCAGCAACCATCTTTGTGATTTTGAGTGTCTGCTCCTTCATGCTCTCGAACATAGCGGGAGTCATAACACCGAGTGCTGCAAGACCTTCGCCTGTAACAAGCGGATCGCCCTTTGCATCGTTCTTGAATGTGCACTCTACGTAGCCACCCTCGAGAACTGTACCGTCTTCAATGTACTCGCCGTATCTGCGGATGAAGCTGCCTGTAGCAACAAGGCGGCAGATAACTTCGAGACCGTGACCGAATACGGTTGCGGGAAGAACTTCCATTGTAGCATCGTCGATGTTTGCGCTTACATAGTGAGTCTTGATGCCTGCAGCCTTGAGAAGCTCGAAGTAGTGGATGGAGGACTTGAGGTTAGCCTTGCCGATACCTTCGATTGTAAGACCGACAGTGTTCTCACCGGGATCGAAAACGCCGTCTTTACCTGTGCAGTCGTCCTTGAACTTAAGCATTACGTTGCCGTTGTCAAGCTCGAATACGTCTTTTGTTTTACCTTCGTAAAGTTTTTTCATTCTGAACAACTCCCTATATGAAAATTAACATAATTACTTTATCACAATTTTTAATTAATGTATACAGTTTTTGTAAAAAAAATCAGACCAAAACTGCAAAAATTTCTTTTTAGTTTTGCTTTTGTTTTGTGAAAAAAGCTATCAAACGGTATAATAAAGATTGTAATTATAGTTTGTTTATGTTATATTTACATTAATAAAAGGAGATGTGATTATGGCATTTATAAGTGTGTTTGACGTAATAGGTCCCAATATGGTCGGCCCCTCAAGCTCACATACGGCAGGTGCGGCATCTATTGCACTGCTTACAAAAAAGATGATAGGTGAGAAGGTAAGACGAATTAAGTTTACGCTTTACGGTTCGTTTGCCAAAACATATAAAGGCCACGGTACGGACAGAGCACTTGTCGGCGGCATTTTAGGCTTCGAAACTGACGATGAGCGTATACGTGATTCGTTTGAGCTTGCCAAGGCTGCAGGGCTTGATTTCACTTTTGAGTGTGCCGATACCGATGAGGATGACGATATTCACCCCAATACAGTCGATATGCAGGTTGAGGGCTTTTCGGGCAGAACGCTGTTCGTCAGAGGTGAATCACTCGGTGGCGGTAAAGTAAGGCTGACACGAATCAACGGCGTAAAAGTTTCTTTTACGGGCGAGTTTCATGCACTTATTGTTATCCAGCGTGACTATCCGGGTGTTGTCGCCGGTATAACTTCCGTACTCAGCAGTTACGGTGTCAATATAGCATACCTTCGTGTTTTCCGTGAGGAAAAGGGCGGACTTGCTTATACAATAGTAGAATCAGACGAAGCAATATCAGAAGCAGCTGTTGAAGAAATGAAGAAAAATACAGCTATTGAAGATATTATGCTTGTAAAGAGATAAGGGGGTGCGGATATGGATTTTCATACTGCCGAAGAATTACTGGCACTGAGTGAAAATATGTCGATTGCCGATATAATGAGACAGCGCGAAATTGAGCAAGGCGAAACAGATTCCGAAACAGTCGAGCTTCGTATGAAAAAGGCACTTAAAATAATGCGAGATTCCGCACACAAACCGCTTGAGAAGGTTTTTCCCACAACGGGCGGACTTATAGGTGGCGAAGCATCAAAGCTTAACGAGCACGCCAAGCAGGGCAAATCAATCTGCGGCTCTGTTTTAACAAAAGCGCTCATTTATTCTCAGGCTGTGCCCGAGGTTAATGCTTCAATGGGCGTAATTGTTGCCGCACCTACCGCGGGTTCGGCGGGTGTTGTACCTGCGGTGCTGTTTGCTCTTGAAGACGAGTTTGGCTTAAACGAAAAAACATTGCTCGACGGACTTTTTACTGCAGGTGCAGTAGGCTATCTGATGATGAAAAACGCCAGTGTGTCGGGCGCTGAAGCAGGCTGTCAGGCTGAAGTTGGCGCTGCTTCTGCAATGGCTGCGGCTATGGCTGTAGTTATGATGGGCGGAACTGCGGTACAGGCATTTGATGCCGCTTCCATAGCTCTGAGCAATCTTCTCGGCCTTGTATGCGACCCTATTGCAGGTCTTGTTGAAGCACCTTGCCAGAGCAGAAACGCTATCGGTGCCGCAAATGCTATCACGTGTGCAGAGATGGCACTCAGCGGAATTAAAGCGGTTGTGCCGTTTACCGAAATGATGCAGGCAATGTACCGCGTTGGCTGTAAGCTGCCTGCAGAGCTTCGCGAAACAGCACTCGGTGGCTGTGCGACAACACCTACCGGCTGTGCACATAATTGCCGTATCTTCGGCGGATGTAACTGAATTTTATATTTTAACCAATTTTATAAAAACACTAAAAGGAGTGTCGGTTATGAAAAAAGTAAAGAAAGCATTATCTCTGTGTATGGCGATAGTGTTGATTTTGGCTTCATCGTATGTTTCTTCATATGCAGCAGAGGGCGATTATGGATTCTGGTGTACTCTTGAGGAATCATTAATTTGGGGATTATTTTCAGACAGGCTGCTCTACGATACTGTTAACGGTGCGGAGTATATCTATATAGTAGAGGATGGCGAAGCGGCTATTCTTAATGTTCAGATTAACTATTGGGGACCTGAAAAAATATCGTTTACCTTCCCGGAAACTCTTGGCGGATATCCGGTCACAAAAATCGGTTATGGTATAGATGACGATTACGGCATAGATATTTTTGAGTACATTGAATACGGTGACGATTTTGTTTCGGAGGATTACAAAGATTGGGCAGAATATGACCCGAGCTTTGATTATGTTTCGAAATTTATTATTCCGGAGGGTTATAAATACATTGAAAGTAATGCATTTTGTTGGTCAGAGTGTGAATTTGTTTTTCCAAAAAGTTTAAGGGAAATAAAAGGTGCACCGTTTTATGGTTTATATACTCATGTGTATGAAAACGGTGAAAAATACACCGTATTGCCGGAGTGTCAATATTCACCTGAATATTATGTTGGAGATAATATTGCTTACGATCTTTACGGAGATATTTATTTCCCGTCAAGAAATGGCTCTGAATGGCTGGTAAGAAGGCCGCAATTTTATTCCGGTACACTTTATATCCCGTCTAATTACAGCTATGAAACAATACGTAGTGCACTTTTTGAAACCAATGTCAATGGTGATCCTCCGATAATAGGTGACCCGGATAAAGGTTACGGTCGTGGTACAACAATCCACTGTGCACCTGACAGTGATTTCTTAAGAGCTTTCAGAGAAGCTACGAAATATAATTATTACACCGTAATCACCGACGTAGTACCTGCCGAATACATCGAATTCCCGGAAGAAACGGTGAATGTATGTGTTGGCGATGTTGTAGACCTTGAGGCAAAGACATATCCTGCCGAGGCTGTCTGGACAGCTTGTGATTACACTGTCAGCGACCCGAGCATAGTCCAAATCGACGATTATTCGGGCAGAATTACAGCACTCAAAGAGGGCACTGTAACCGTCACCGCAACACACTGCGAGCGCGGCTTTGTCGATACCTGCACAGTCAAAGTCACAACAGAGCCTGAGCCTGTTTCCGGCGTAAAAGAAATCAAGCCTGCAACCGACGCTCCTTATTTTGCCTACGGCAACAGAGATTATAAGCTTGAGCTGACAGGCAGCCCGAGCAAAATCCAGCTTATCCGTGAAAACGGCACTACAACCACAATCGACCGCAGCAAGGCAACTATTACCTCAAACGGCGAAACGGAAACCTGGGTTGTAAATATGCGAGTAGGAGAAGGTAATCACTCAATCCGTGCAAAGTACGGAAAGGTATGGGACGAAGCATCTATTCCGTTTACCGTAACTTACGATACACCGAAAGCACATTCGTTTGATATTACTTACGAAAACGGCATCGGTACTTTTGAAGTAGTAACCGACCCGCAGATAGCAAAGGTGCAGTTC
>JBGVKJ010000048.1:0-18583 GCA_045123695.1 Acutalibacteraceae bacterium | reverse complement strand
CAGCATCAAGGTTGAGCGTGTGCTCTACGGCGGCATTCTCAAGAGTGAGCTTTTCAAGCAGACAAAAATCATAATTGACGATACGTCAACAGACCCCGTCTACCATATCGATTTCGAGAAAGACGGCGAATACATAATCACTCTTGAAGACAATACTGACGAAGACGAAAACACAACGCAGGTTGATAACGAAACCGATTCCGATGATGACAAGGATAAAGACGCACCGTCAAAGGTTGTTATTAAGGTAACTGTTGACGACGATGACGACGAGGCAATCGGCTCTGTTGACCTCGATTCAAAGCCCGGTGACGACCCCGTTGAGATTCCGTCGGACGAAGAAGAGCCGACAACAGATGACGAATCGGATTCTGCTCCTCAGGAATACAAAGAGCTGATAGGAACATATAAAGGCTCTTATTTCGCAGGACAAGGCGAAACAGGGTTGACTTTAACTGTTTATATGGAAGATGAACAGTGTAAGGCTTTGTTTGATTTTTATAATCTTCCGGGGCAAAACAATGCCCAGAGCGGAAAGTATTATATGGACGTTGTATATGATGAAGAGTCCGACACTTACAGTTTCAATGCAACCGAATGGATTGAAAAGCCTTCGACCTATGTGTTTATAAACCTTAAAGGACAGCTTGTCGGCGATGTCTTAAGCGGCGATTCACCTACAAGGTTTTCTGTCTCAAAAGCAACCGACGACAATGACACCACAACAGACGATATTACGAACGTAACAGGTGACTGGGTATCCGCTTATCAAGAGTTTTTGATTAACTACGAGGTAGACGAATACGTTGGCGAAAACGCAGTATTTACCCTTTGCTATATAGATTACGATGATATTCCCGAACTCATAGTAGGTGTTAATACCGAATATTCCTGTCATGCCGACAGCGCTTCCGTTTACACATATTACAACGGTAACGTTTCTTTTGTTTGCAAAGGCGGCCAATACGGTGAAATCTGCTATGCAGAGAAAGAAAATATGGTTTGCGGAATCTATTCGGGAATGGGAACAGCATATAATGAAACTTACAAAATCCAAAACGGTACAGGAGTTTGCATCTGGAAAGGCTTTAATGACAGAGCTAACGTAATGGAAGAAGAAGACGCTACATACAAATCCAACGATGTCGTTGTTACACGCGAAGAATACGAAGAGGCAATTGATGAGTTTTATCCTTATGACAGATTGTCAAGCAGCAGTGACAATTGCTATCCGTTGACGGAACATTACATAAACAATTATGTAACAGAATAATATCAAAACCATGTCAAAAACGGCAGAAGACTATTAAATCTTCTGCCGTTTTTAATATTATCCGGAAATATTGTTTAAGAACTTTCTGATGTCAGCAAACGCTACCGCAAACTTCTGAAGAATCACATCGAAGAAATCAAAGAAGCTGTTACAGTTATCGTTTGGCTCTTCTGTTTCGCCTATAGCGGTGCTGTCGAACACAAAGGCAAATCTTCCGCCGGGTGCGGCATCGCCGTTCTGATAAAATGCAGTTGCATCCCCACCCTGCAGATTATCCGACCACTTGAAGTTGAATTTTACTTCTTCACCGTTAAGTCCGAGTACTGTTCTGGGCACGGCAATCTGAAGCACATTGCCGTTTACGGAGTAATCGACCTTGCATACCTCTTCAAACTCGACACCGCCGAGGGATTTTTCGAGGGTTGCCTTGCCGTCTTTCGGAGATTCTCTGTTGACAAGGAATTCAAAACCCTCCCAGTTGGGTGAAACGCCGCTTGTGTCGGTATCGATAAGCAGTCGCATCCAGTCGGGGTCGGTTGACGGAGTAAGGTCATTGGCTGTTCTGACATAGAAATAAACGTTGGTGTTATCATAAGCAACCTTTGCCTGAACAATATCGTTGCGGAAGGTATCGTTCTTATAGTAACATCCCTTCCAACCTGCACTGTCACGGTTTACGCCGCCCTGATAGTGATTGTATTCGGGCAGCACATTATCCCACTGTGAAACAGAGCCGTTTATATCAATCGTTTTGTTTGCATCTGTTTTCGGTAGAGCGTCAGCACCCTTGAATCTGCGTACATTCTCAACAAGCTGATAGTAATAATGGTCTTTAAGTATACCTGCAGACGGCTCAATATCACGGCTGTACTCGGGGCTGAACTGGTCGGGGAATGCATTTTCGGTTCCCATCCAGTTTTCAAATCTGCCGGCAATCCACTCGTTGAAGCCCGTAACAAATATAATTTCGGGGTCCTGTGCAATAGCATAGTCCCACTGCTGCTGGAAATTAAGACCGTAAAGCAGTGAATTCTCAATATTTTTATCAACGGTTATTTCTTTACCGCCATAATTATATGTATAGGAATAGTCACCGTCGGTGAAGCTTCTGCCCTGCACTGTGCCGACAGGCGAATTCATCGCAGTAAGTCCGTTTTCGCTGGCATTCTGTGCAACGGAAACGCATATTTCTTCAGTGCCGCCGAAGAGCTTTTTGCCGAACTTTGTCTGCGGATAATCGGAGCACCAGCCCCAGGTGTCTTCCAGAGGGCTTGTATCATCGGCAAAGTATGTAGCCTCGTTATCACGGAAGGTGAAGAAATTAAAAATCTCTCTGTCTTTTTTTATTGTAAGGTCAAGCGAAGCAACATCTGCCATTACCATAGGCTTGTTATCCCACATAAACCAGAAATCGCTGTATCTGCCCTTGCTGTAAAGGTTATCGTAAATACTGTAGAGCTGGGTGCGTGTATCCTCTGCACCGCCGAAATTGAGAATAAATGCGATATCGGGTGCATCGACTCCGTCTGCCCTTGCATCGCTCCATACTCTGAGCAGGGTTTCATATCCGTCGGTAAACACCTCGGCGGCATTTGTTGCATCAAAGAAAACTACATCTATATCCGCATCGGCAAGCAGCTCTGCGTGCTTACGCAGAATATACTCATCCTTATTTGTATAGAAGCCGTAAAGCGGCTCACCCCAGAAATGAGGTCTGCCGTCATAAGTGCCGCCCCACGCAGGGTGCTCCCAATCGTTGACGGCTTCGGGGTATTTATCGAGCACGCTTCCCGTTGTAATCGGCTCATGGTCGTATATCCACGGGTAGTGCCATATCCAGTAAAACATTGCAACATATTTATCCTGCCGTTTGCCGCCCACTTCGTCACCCATAGAAAGCGTGCGGCCGAGCCCGTCTACCGCTGCCCAGGTTGAAGGATTGATTTCACCTACGGTGTTTTGCTCTTCGCTGTCAGGTGCAGATACCGCACCTGCCGTTATACCAAACAAAGTAAATAAACATAAAACAACAGCACATATTCTTCTGAATATCATCTTTCATTCTCCTTTGCAGTGTTGATGGAGGAGATAAGCATAACACGAATGCTCGTGCAGGCAGAGTTGAGCGATTTATAATCTTCTTCGTTTATATAATTCGTTTTAAATAACAGCTCTAACCAATATCCGGTTTCGTTCGCTTCTTTGAGAGCGATTTGGAGTTTTGCAATAAAGTCTGCCTTCCCGTGAGCATATTGCGCTTCGCGGATATTGGCACCGATGGATGTACCGCTTCTGCCGATTTGGTTGGAAATAATGGATTCTCGTTTCTCTTTCAATTGTTTAACGAGATTAATAATGGACACCGCAAAATCCATGGATTGAGTTCTCAATTTACTTTCTGACATAATAGCACCTCCGTCCAAACTATATATATTATAAAGCTTTTTAACATTCAATTATCA
Organism: Acutalibacteraceae bacterium; assembly: GCA_045123695.1. Classification (GTDB taxonomy): domain Bacteria; phylum Bacillota; class Clostridia; order Oscillospirales; family Acutalibacteraceae; genus UBA8612. Next base: position 14,848 of record JBGVKJ010000048.1, on the reverse strand, counting down.
GTGAAGTTTGGTAAATGCCCAAGTGAAGTTATGTCTGCGACAAAGTGAAGTTGCTCCTTCGGAGCAGTGAAGTTAAGTGTGCCACTCACGCCCGCAGGCACTTCACGATGCAAAGCATCGCTTCACTCACCGAAGGTGTGCTTATCGTGCCGCAAGGCACACTTAGTTCGAAAAGACCGCATTTGTCAATCGGACAAATGCGGTCTTTTCGTGGCGGAGAAGGAGGGATTTGAACCCTCGCGCCAGTCACCCAACCTACTCCCTTAGCAGGGGAGCCCCTTCACCACTTGGGTACTTCTCCATGGTAAATTAATTTAAAAATATATAAACCTGAAAAGGTTATTTTAAAAATGGCGGAGAGAGTGGGATTCGAACCCACGGTACGTTGCCGTACGACGGTTTTCAAGACCGTTCCGTTATAACCACTTCGGTATCTCTCCGTGTGTGCTGAATTATATTATCATATAATATACGGCTTGTCAAGCATTTTTTGCTGCAGTGTCATTAAAATTTTAACCGTTATGTGCCCAGAATATACAGCAGCATAAAAACGGTCAGCATATCACTGCCGTCAACGAGCAGAATAAGTATCAGCCCGAGCAACAGCAAACTGTCGTCATTTTGCGGTTTAGGCTTTGCTTTCTGTTCCGACGGCATACGCGTACGCCGCAGGTAAACGTGCGAAAAGCAGTCTGCCTGGTCCTGCATTTTTCTAAGCTCACGGTCCAACTGCTCATATCCCCTTCCTCATTTACCCATAACAAGCGGCAGTATTTCAAACAGCTTCATTAACTGCAGTGCTTCGTCTGCTTTTTTACGGCGAGAGTGGCTGAGCATAGGCTTGAGCGCGTTTATGAGCCGCGTTCTGTCGTTATCCTCCGCACCCTGTAACAGCGGCAGCACCTGCATAATACTGCTCAGCATTCCCGGGTCAATACCGCCCGGCGGCGAAGTCGGAGCCTCAGGCTGCCCCGACCCCATACCGCCGAAAAGCTGTTGAGCCATTTCACCAAGTGCCGAAATATCCTCACCGCTTAAGTTTTCAAGCAGGCTGTTTATATCGGGCATTGTCATTTGTTCCTGCCCATCTTCTTCATAAGCTCCTGTGCCTGAGGGCTGCTTAAAAGCTTTTCGAGTGCGGATTTGTCACGCAGCACGTTTTCGATGCGTTGCCGCTGCTCATCATTGAGCTTGTTTTTTATAATGTCCTGCGCCATATTACTGTCGGGCATATTTCCCTTTGAATTCATAAGCAGCTGCATAAGCTGCTCAGGTGAGAAGTTTTTACCGCTCATTGAAATCACCGCCGTATTATGATATACTTTCTACAATTATTATGTTTGAAGGAGGCGGAATATGAAAAGAATCCTTGTTGTTTCCGATTCACACGGTGCGGTTGACAAGCTCGACCTCATTCTTGCCTCACAGCCGCAGGCTCGCATAGTATTTCACCTGGGTGACGGTGCACGTGACCTTGAACTGATAAAACACAAATACCCCAACAAGTATTTTCATCAGGTTGCAGGTAACTGCGATTTTTACAGTCATTTACCGGAGGAAGTTGTTGACGAGATAGAGGGTAAACGCTTTTTTGCCTGCCACGGTCATACACTGCGTGTCAAATACGGCATCATTTCTCTGGCCGAGGCTGCACGCAGCGAAAACGCCTCTGTTGCATTATATGGCCATACCCACAGGCAGGACACAACTTACCGCGACGGACTGCTGATTTTCAACCCCGGAAGTGTCAGAGAGGGCAAATTCGGGGCAATTGATGTGGCAGAAAACGGAATTTTGCCCGTTTTGCTCAATTTAGACTAACTTTTTTACGTAAAATACTTGAAAAAATTATGTATGTGTATTAAAATGAATTGACTATTAATGTTCAAAATTAATTTTAAATCTAAATTTGGAGGAAACACAAATGGTTTCAGCAGGCGATTTCAGAAACGGTATTACTTTCGAGATGGAAGGTAACGTTTACCAGATCATCGAATTCCAGCACGTTAAGCCCGGTAAGGGTGCTGCATTCGTTCGTACAAAGATCCGCAACGTTATTGCAGGTTCTGTTGTTGAGCGTACATTCAACCCCACAGAAAAGTTCCCCACAGCTTACATCGAGCGTAAGGATATGGAGTATTCCTACAACGACGGTGATCTTTACTACTTCATGGATCCCGAAACATACGATATGGTTCCGATCAATGCAGATGTTCTTCCCGACAGCTTCAAGTTTGTTAAAGAGAACATGACATGTAAGATCCTCTCCTACAAGGGCAGCGTTTTCGGCCTTGAGCCCCCCACATTCGTTACTCTTGAGGTTACAGAGACTGATCCCGGCTTCGCAGGCAACACAGCTACAAACGCTACAAAGCCCGCTACACTCGAGACAGGCGCAGAGATCAAGGTTCCCCTCTTCATCGACCAGGGCGAAATGATCAACGTTGACACTCGTACAGGCGAGTACATGAGCAGAGCATAAGTGACAACCTTCAAAAATTAAATGTGTATTCTGCTTGTTCTTTTCCCGACGGTTTTGCCCGAAAATACTCGGTAATACACCAAGTATTATCTCCGTTTTTCAAACAATCCGCCGAAAAAATAACTGCACATAATTTACACATTAAATTTTTTCAGCTTGTCTGAAAAAACATAAAACATCAAATTTTCTCAATAATATAAAGGGAGGCAATTACCATGGCAATGACATTGACAGAAAAAGCTGCTTACATCAAGGGTCTCGCAGAGGGACTTGGCCTTGACGAAAGCAAACCCGAAACAAAAATCATCAACGCTCTCATCGACATCATCGATGATCTTGCACTCACAGTATCCGACCTTGAGGACGAGCTTGTTCTCGTAGGCGAGCAGGTTGACGCTGTTGACGAGGATCTTGATGCTCTTGAGTCATATGTCTATGACGATGATGATTGCGACTGCGACGATTGCGATTGCTGCTGCGACGACTGCGACGAAGACGAGTTCTTCGAGGTAGAGTGCCCCGCTTGCGGCGAAGTAATCAACGTTGACGAGGGTATCCTCGAGAGCGGCAGCATCGAGTGCCCCAACTGCGGCGAAAACCTTGAGTTCGACATCGAGTACGAAGATGACGAGGACGAGGAATAATTAAAGCCCGACACGTAAAATCAACACCCACACTTCGTTTGAAGTGTGGGTGTGTTTTTATTCAAGCAGATATAACAGCATTTTTTCGGGATTATCAAGAAAACGCTTTGTAACCTGATAGTGCTCTGTATCTTGATAACAAGTCGGCTTTATTCCTCTTTCCGACAGCTCAAGTATCTGTGCATCGGGGAAAGCCATTAGTATAGGTGAATGAGTCGATATTATGAACTGTGAGCCGTTGTCAACAAGGTCTTTCATCAGCCTTATAAGCGTCAGCAGTCGCATAGGGCTGAGTGCCGCCTCAGGCTCGTCAAGTATATAAAGCCCGTTGCCGCCGAAACGGTTTTTGACAAGTGCAAGAAAACTCTCTCCGTGAGACTGATTGTGAAGAGAAACTCCGCCATAGCTATTTATTATCGGAGCAGAGGCTGCCGGCTGAGAATCGAGCTCATCAATATTTGTAGCTACATTGTAAAAGCTCTCTGCACGCAGAAAGAATCCGTCTTTAGGAATTGTATGCCTCGAAACCATAATATGCTTACAAAGCTCTGAATGAGTTTCAGCAGTAGCAAACGTAAAATTACGACTACCGCCCTCAGGATTAAAACCGCATACAACTGCTATTGCTTCAAGCAGCGTTGATTTACCTGTACCGTTTTCGCCGACAAAGATTGTTACATCGTTGTCAATCAATATTTCGCCTGCTTGCGTAAGATATTTAACAGCAGGTATGTCATTCAAATAAGAGCCGCCGTCAAGCTCACCGATAAACGAAATTTTCTTAAGAAATTTTGTTGCCATTTCAATCACCGATACAAATTTATCACATCCCTTAGGCTCTTTACAAGCCCTCTGAAATGCTCAGTCCCAAAAAACGTACCGAACAAAGCAAAAACTTTGTCGAAAGGTTTTTGAACTTTTTTTATAAAAGGTATTGCATTTTACGATAATATCGGTTATAATAACAGAGCTGTCAAGACAGTAGCAGTTATATATCGCGGAGTAGAGCAGCTAGGTAGCTCGTCGGGCTCATAACCCGGAGGTCAGGAGGTTCAAATCCCCTCTCCGCAACCAAAAAACCAATCACTCTTTTGAGTGGTTGGTTTTTCTTTGTTTGGGGAATGAATTGTGCGTGTACATTCCGGGTTATGAGACCGAAGGGCGAATAACCGGAGGTAGTGAGCGTACGCGAACGACCGAGCGGTAGTGAATGACAGTCCGGTGGACTGTCAGAGCCGCGAGGTGACCGAAGGCAAATTCTCCGCAGAGAATTTGTCAAGACCGGAAGGTTCAAATCCCATCTCCGCAACCAACATTGCATTGACAGGGGCCAAACCCTCATTTTCGGTTATTTTTGCCGTTAATGAGGGTTGTTTTGTATCAAATATGGTAGTCATATGGTATGTCTTTGCCATTGACATAATCGCTATCGTTAAATAACTGAAATTCGTTAAACAGCCGGTTGTCAAAAAACCACTGTTTTCGTTTGCAAAAATTAATTTTATCCAGAAAATATTGCAAGTATACTATGAATTATCGTTGACAAATATTGATTTTATGGGTATAATACATACAAAGGAGTGTGATTTAAATGTCTATTACTTCGAAAGATGGTATCTTGAAAGTGTTAACTGCATATAACCCCTGGTGGAAAACGGGCGTTGTAAACCCCAAGATGACCAAAACTTACAAAAGATTTGCGTTTCATGAAGCGATGAAACGATTAAAAGAAAAAGATATTCGAAGAACCGTTGTGCTCACCGGAACACGTCGAGTGGGAAAGACAACAATACAATATCAGATGATTGAAGCACTGCTTAATTCCGGTGTTGCACCTCAAAAAATTGTATTTATTTCTATGGATCATCCGATGCTTAAATTGAGTCAGTTTCAAGAAGTGTTGGAGTGCTACCATGAAAATATTTATGCCGAACAAGATGTTTACTACTTTTTTGATGAAGTCCAATATGCCCAGGATTGGGATCGGTGGCTAAAAACCATTTATGATACCCAGCCTGATACAAAGGTTATAGCAACGGGTTCTGCAAGTCCTGCTCTTATGAAGGGTAGCAGAGAAAGCGGTGCAGGCAGATGGTCCGTCATTCAGGTTCCAACTTTGTCATTTTACGAATATTGCGAATTGCTAAATGTTGACAGACCCGACATCCCGGCAGATATGAAGGTGACCTCTCTCCTTCATAAAACGCAAATTGAGCGAAATCAGATTATGCTTCAGTTATCCAAGGTACAAAATCATTTTATGAGATATTTGCAGGTTGGCGGGTTCCCGGAGTTAGCTCTTGCGGATAACGATTTGATGGCACAGCAAATCATGCGTGAAGACGTAGTTGATAAAGTGCTGAAAAGAGATTTGCCATCTTTGTATAATATAAGAAATGCAACCGAACTTGAACGAATCTTCTTGTATCTGTGCAACGTTTCGTCAGAAATCGTTTCGATTGAAGCTATAACAAAAGAACTGAACGGTGTTTCCCGAACAACCGTAGAAAACTATATCCAGTATCTTGAAAGCGCAAACCTTATATATCAAAGCTGGCCTGTTGATATGGCGGGCAAAAAGGTTCTTAAAGCAAGACCAAAGATATATATCGCCGATGCCGCCATCCGCAATGCAGTATTGATGGATGATTCAATTATGACCGATCCTGTCGGCATGGGAAAAGTGGTGGAAACAGCAATTTATAAGCACGTCGCAGCTTTTTACTATCAGTTTGCTACTTCTATCGGGTATTTCCGTGGCGGTAAAAAGAATAAAGAAATCGACGTTGTTGTTGATTATCCCAATATTAAGAATATCTTAATTGAGGTTAAGTATCGCGAAGGTGCTCCCATTGCGGATGATGATGCGATTATCGAGCTTTGCGAAGAAGCCTCTGCTGCTATTATTGTTACGAAGACTACAACGGATTTTGGCGTGCATCATACACCTTGTGGCAAGGAGCTTTTGAGAATCCCTGCATTCGCCTTTTTGTATTTGCTTGGCAATGCCGAAAAACACGGGTATCGTGGGATTGAATAAAACGGATATAAACGAGGTTTTAGTATGGCCGCAAAAGTATATACCTTTCATATTTCCTACGAAGGATTAGCAGAAAAGATATGGAGAAATATTGCTGTTTCATCAAATTACCGATTGGATCAACTTGGCTACGCTGTTTTGGCGGCGTTTGATACGCTGGCATATCATCTGTTTGAATTTCATTATAAAGATGGTCGGTTTGAAATCCCCAACGAAGATGCTGACGAAGAGCAAATCGATATGGCGGTTTTCAAACTGCATCAGCTGGATCTTAAAATAGGCGATCGTCTTCGTATGGATTATGACTTTGGCACAACACAGACCTTTTGGATAGAGCTTATCGGTGTCGAAGACATGGAACGGGGTCAAGGCAGAAGATATCCGTATATCACTGAGGGCTCGGGTTGCGGTATCATTGATGATATGTCCTCCGATGAATTGCAAGAGCTTATAGAGCAAATCGATAAAACCGGCAAAACCGAGGAACCTATTTATTATAATAACCGAATGATGCCGTGGGATTACCGTTGGTTCGAGCTCGATAATGTAAACGCTTTGTTTAAGGGTGAAATAGAATTGATCGAAGACGGATATGCGCCCTTTTGGTTCGATTAATGCCTGCAACGAACAATGCAACGCTAACCTCAATAGCGTTGCATTGTATCAAAATAGCACTGTATTTTCAACATTGCGAACCGATTTAGATATCGGAATTTTTCTTTATGCTTTTTTACAATTAATTTTATAGATATCTTCCACCCAAAATAACTTTCGGGAAGGACTTGAACTAAATTCAACAGATATCAAGGGCAGATTTTACGATTAATTTCGTAAAGTCTGCCCCTTTTTTGTTTTAATAAATGTTAAATGTTTGTATCTTGAAGAATAGCTCCTATCTGTAGAAAAGCAAGTTTATTTTCTCCTTTGCGACCCGTTCATTGCAATACACAAAATTAAACTCACCACTAATCTGCATATCTGCAACAGAGAAGGTGGCAAGGTCATCACGGCATTGGGAGATAGGTTCGTAGGCAAAGGTAATCGCACCGTTGTTTGCCACAATGTCGCAGATCACGGAAAAATTACTGACAGAGATACAACGCTTAAAGTTGTCAAGGGAAAAACCTCGGTCTGTAATTGCATTATGCAATAATGTTCTCGTTCCCGAATACGGCTCTCTGACCACAATGTCCTTTGAAAAAATATCTTCAAGGGTCACGGTCTTATTGGCAAAAGGATGGCTTTTTGCACAGACCCCTACAAACGCTTCTTTTTTGTAAAGGTGGTAGCCATATTTGGATTTGTCAAATACACCCTCTATAATAGCAAAATCTATCTCTGCCTTTTCAAGCATATGTAAAAGAACTTCGGTGTTATCAACGATCAAATCGAGCGTATGGTTTGGCTCTTGCAGAAAGGAACGAATCTCCGGCACGATAACAAATTCGCCAATAGTTTTGGTTGCACCAACGGTCATATGAACGGTATCTGTGGGCATAAACTTTTCACGGATGTCAGCTTCCTCTGCCTTGATACTATCAAAATAACGCTTTAGCCGCTCGGCGTTCTTTGTTCTTGATAGTGTCCGTCCATCATACTCAAACAGCTTCACACCGTAATAATTCTCCAAATAATGAATATGCTGCGTGACACCCGGCTGTGTCATATTCAGTTTTTCCGCCGTTCTGCGATAGTTCATTTCATCATAAAGGGCAAGGAAGGTAAGCACTCTGTAATCTAACATAACAATCTCCAATTAACTCATATTATCATCTGATAATAAATGATAATTTGATTTTATCACAAAACTGTAGTATAATCAAGAAGTGTAAGTGAAAGTAGGAGATTGTTTATGAAAGTATTAAAAGTTTTTCCCGGAATAATATTATCTGTAGGTGTGGCTCTTCTTGCGTGCCGGCTTGAAAGTCTGCTGCCTATCCACCTTATTGGCTCTGCCGTTATTGCAATGTTCATCGGTATGGTTCTCAATCATTTTTTGAGGAATACAAAAGTCTTTGCATCGGGGCTCAAATTTACATCCAAGAAGATTTTGAAATTTGCCATTATTCTGCTTGGCTTGTCCCTCAATATTACGACTATCCTCAACGTAGGTAAAATGTCCCTTACCGTTATGGTATTTACTTTACTTACTTGTTTTGGCGGTGGTTATTTTATCGGTAAGGCGTTGGGACTCAATTGGAAGCTCTCCAACCTTATCTCTGCCGGTACGGGTATTTGCGGTGGCTCTGCCATTGCCGCTATTGCCCCGACTATCGATGCAAGCGATAACGATGTAGCTTATGCTATGTCTGCTACTTTTCTGTTCGATATGGCAATGATCGTATTGTTTCCCATTATGGGACAAGCGATGGGAATGACCGATCAGGCATTCGGTATTTGGGCGGGAACGGCAGTTAACGATACTTCTTCCGTTGTTGCGACCGGCTATGCCTTCTCAGAAGGCGCAGGTGATTTTGCCACAATGGTAAAGCTCACAAGAACCCTTGCGATTATTCCTACCGTTATTACCTTTGCTTTTGTGCAGCTCCGTCTCAAGCGCAAAGAAGCTCTTGCAAACAGCAAAAACGGAAGCGAACTGAAGGCAAATTTCAGCATTGCAAAGATATTCCCTTGGTTTATTCTCGGATTTCTTGCGATGTCTATTGTAGCAAGCGTGTTCCCAATTCCTGCCGCTGTTGTATCCGGCACCAAGAGTGCAAGCAAATTCCTTATGGTATGTGCATTGGCAGCCATCGGTTTGAACACATCCTTCTCAAGCATGAAGAAAGCCGGTATCCGTCCGATGATCCACGGTTTTATCATCTCGGCGTTGGTCGTTGTCGTTGCGTTGTTGGTAGAAATGGCAATGGGAATCGTATAAAGAGAAATAACACTATAAGAGAGCAATGAATAAATTATCCGATGCGGAGTTACACGGTATTATAAACTACAATTTATCGAATTGTTTTGTGTCGACATCTAAATCGGTGCAACTTGCCAAAAAAATATCCCAAGTCGTTTGACTTGGGATATTTTTTACCTTTTCACTCTTCACTTTTCACTCTTCACTTTTCCACTCCCTCTTGCTTTTTTATTTGAATGTGATATAATTATCAAGCCGACAGTTCGTTTGTACCATCCTGTCGTTAAACAAAACCAGGACTGCTTATCACAAATATTTATTGTAATGATGGCGGCTTTGCGTTTTGCGTAAAGTCGCTTTTATTTTTTGGAGACAAAATGAAAACAAATATCAAAACTAAAATCAGACACGAGCGTGAAGAAACAACACTTCTGCTCAGGAGTATTCCGTCAACGGTTGTGTCGCTGTTTGTTGTAAGCGTTATCTGCATGAATCTGCTTGCAAACAAAACACTTGTTCAGACCGAATTTATTGCGCTTGACGGCGGAATTCTGATATCCTGGCTGTCTTTTATGTGTATGGATATCATCACCAAATATTTCGGCCCGAAGGCATCGACAAAAATTGCGGTGCTCGCTTCGTCAATCAATCTGCTGACCTGCCTTATATTCTACATCGCCGCTGTAATTCCTTCCGATGCAAACGACTATACGGCACTCAACTCTGTTTTAGGCGGCTCGTGGTTTATTCTGCTGGGCAGTACGGTTGCGTTTCTGATATCCGCACTGATAAACAACTTTTTAAATTGGTTTATCGGCAAAGCCTTCCGCAAAAATCCCGACGGCAAAGCTGCATTTATTGCACAGTGCTACATATCAACTTTTATCGGCCAGTTTCTGGATAACCTTATTTTCTCTGTTATTGTATTTATGCTGTTTGCGCCGATATACTGGGACGGTTTCTGCTGGACTTTCCTGCAGTGCTCAATGTGTGCGCTGACGGGTGCGGTTGCAGAGCTTATTATGGAAATAATTTTTTCACCGATCGGTTACTCAATCATAAAAAAATGGAAAAAGCAAAAAGTCGGTGAACAATATCTTCAGTTTATTAACGGAGGTAAGATATGAAAATTCTGATAACAGGTACATCGCAGGGCATTGGCAAGGCTATAACCGAAAAATTCTTAAGCGAAAACCACACCGTAATCGGTATAGACAGACAGAGTGCAAGTATTACGCACGAAAATTACACCCACTTTCAGTGTGACATAAGAGATTACGACAATCTGCCCGAGCTCGACGGCATAAACATACTCATCAACAACGCAGGCACACAGAACGAGCAGGATATTGACACAAATCTGAAGGCGCTTATTCACATCACCGAAAAATACGGTGTTCAGGAAAAAATACATTCAATACTGAGCATCGGCTCAGCAAGTGCGCATACGGGTGCGGAATTCCCCGAATACTGTGCAAGCAAGGCAGGTATTCTGGCGTACACAAAAAATGTTGCACTGCGTGTTGCGCCCTTTAACGCTACCTGCAACAGTCTTGACCCCGGCGGCGTTACAACCGAGCTCAACAAATGTGTAATGGATGACCCTAAGCTCTGGGCAGAGATAATGAACGAAACTCCGCTCAAGAAATGGGCAACGCCCGAAGAAATTGCAGAGTGGGCATACTTCCTCACAGTAACAAACACATTCTGCACAGGTCAGAGTATTTTAGTAGACGGCGGAGAATCAATTAACTATAATTTCGTCTGGAAAGATTAAATAATCATATTCTTTTGCAAAGGAACTGTCATTCGCCCACGCCCGATAAGGAAGTATTTGTTTCTCGAGTAAAATTCCCCGTATCTTTGACAAAAGCCTCGCAAGGCGACAGCATATCTGTGGGATTTGACGCATTATTGTACTAAAAAATTCACATTTTAAAGAAATACTGCCTTAACGGGCGTGGGCGTTCGGACAGTTCCTTTTTTATAGTTTTTAAAGTTGACTTTTTATAAAAAAGTATATAGAATAAAAAAGGTAGTAAAAAACAAATTATTATCAAAAAACTTATATTAAGATCGGAGAATCGGGCATGGCTAAAAATCTTGTTTACGACATTCACGACAAACCAAAATTCAACCAAATGCTTGTTTTTGCATTCCAGCAGCTGCTCGCAATTATGGCGGCAACAATTGCAGTACCGGCAATCGTCGGCAACGGAATGTCAATATCTGCCGCTCTTTTCGGCGCAGGTGTAGGTACTATCGTTTATCAGCTTTTCACTAAGTTCCGCAGCCCTGTATTCCTCGGCTCATCCTTTGCATTTATCGGCTCTATGAGTGCAGCTTTTGCAGGTGCCGCATCGATGTCGCTCGGCTATATCGGCCTTATTCTCGGTGCTGCTTTTGCAGGCCTTGTTTACGTCGTACTCGCAATTATCGTTAAATTTGTAGGCGTCGGCTGGATCAATAAGCTTATGCCTGCCGCAGTTATCGGCCCGACGGTTGCACTTATAGGTCTTTCCCTCGCATCTGCCGCTGTTAAGGACGTTTTCTCTTACGGCCCGCAGGACAGCAACGGTTCATTTATTATGACCGCTAACATCTGGGTTTCACTTATCTGTGCGCTTGTTACACTCTTCGTAGTTGTACTCTGCTCAACCTACGGCAGCCAAAAAATCAAGCTCATTCCCTTCATTATCGGTGTGCTTGCAGGCTATGCGGTAGCTTTGTTATTCACCGTTATAGGCTACTCAATCGGCAATGATGCACTTAAGGTTATTGACTTTGCACCCTTTACCGCCCTCGTTTCAGACGGTGTAACACTCAAAACATTCTTCTCCGTACCCGAGTTTACATTTGTTGAAGCATTCAAGGGTGTAAAAGATTTTGACGTAAACTACCTTGTAACGGTAGCTGTTGCATATATTCCCGTTGCATTTGTTGTGTTTGCAGAGCATATTGCAGACCATAAGAATCTTTCAAGTATTATCGACAAAGACCTGCTTGAGGACCCCGGCCTTCACCGCACACTTCTCGGTGACGGTATCGGTTCTGCTGTCGGTGCATTCTTCGGCGGTTGCCCGAACACAACATACGGCGAATCCGTAGGCTGTGTTGCAATCACACGCAACGCATCTGTTGCAACAATCACAACAACAGCTGTTATGGCTGTGCTTATTTCCTTTATCTCTCCGTTTATTGCTTTCCTCGATTCAATTCCCGGCTGTGTTATGGGCGGCGTTTGTATCACTCTTTACGGCTTTATTGCGGTTTCGGGTCTGAAGATGATTCAGAAGGTTGACCTTGAAAACAGCGCAAACCTCTTCACCGTTTCCGTAATTCTTATCTGCGGTATAGGCGGTATGGCTATTGCAATCGGTAAGGTTACAATTACAAACATTGCCTGCGCACTTATACTCGGTATAATTACAAATATCGTCCTTAACAAATCAAAAAAGAACAAAAAATAAAAGGAATGAATAATATGAAAAATTACGATAACGTTGTTATATTCGACCATCCGCTTATCCGTCATAAAATCGCAATACTGCGTGACGAGCGTACAAGCATGAAGGAATTCCGTGAGCTGGTTGAGGAAATCACCACGCTTATGACATACGAAAGCCTTAAAGACGGTGTACTTACAACCGAAATTGAGGTCAAGACTCCTCTTGAAACCTGCACACAGACAGTTGTTGCCGACAACTCAATTGTTATCGTGCCTATTCTCCGCGCAGGTCTGGGTATGGTAAACGGTGTGCACGTACTTTTCCCGTCGGCAAGAGTAGGCCACATCGGTATGTACAGAAACGAAGAAACACTTGTACCCGAAACCTATTACTGCAAGCTTCCTGCAGGCATTGAGGACAAGCTGGTGCTTATTGTCGACCCGATGCTTGCTACAGGCGGCAGTGCCTGCGATGCAATTCAGCTGCTTAAAGACAAGGGCTGTAAAAACATTAAATTTATGGCAATAATCGGTGCACCCGAAGGTGTTTCAAAGGTAGCTGAATCTCACCCCGATGTAGATATCTACGTTTCAACTCTTGACAGATGCCTCAACGAAAACGGCTATATCCTGCCCGGACTCGGCGATGCAGGCGACAGACTTTTTGGCACAAAATAAAAGCAATAAAAAATTACGGCACACTCTCGCTAAGTTGAGAGCGTGCCGTTTTTGTTGTTTTTATATGCCGAGGGGGTTGGAGTATGTGCCTGTTTTCATCTGATAAGCACTGTCTGTAGGCTCGATGAAACGTGCTTCTGCTTCGTCGTGGTCTTCTTTGGAAACATAGTTGTCGTTTATCTCGTGATAGTATATTCCGTCGTTATCTTCATAACTTAAAGGAACTTCTTCTTTAATCTGTTCTGCTGTTGATCCGTAAACTGTGTTATCAAAGCTTCTGAAAACGGTAGTAATTTTTAAGTATTCATTGAGCTGTCCGCCGCTTACGGTATAAGCTGTGCGGTTATAATCGAATGCCCATACACCATCACGTCCGAGTGATGTTTTCATAACTATATGCTTATTGGTTTTTGAATCGTATTTTATATAGAAATTGTCACCGCCACCTGTGCCGCCGGGATTTTCAACCTGATCCAATTTAGTAACAGCACCATTGTTTATTGCATATACAGCACTTATGGTATAGTAACCTCTGGGGCCGGGGTATTCTTCATCTCTGATTGAAAGCACAAGCTCGTATGTTCCGTCGCTGTCAAAATCAACCATACAGCTTTCGACTACTATATAATCTTTATTCATATATTCAGCTATACCTTCAAGCTCGCCGCCTGTAAGGTAAGCTGAATAAATCTCGGCATCTCTTGCGTAAGCGTCAACAGATGTCGGACGGTCTGTATTTTCGGGTTTATCATCGGTCTTATCCGCATTTTCTATGCTGTAGATTGACCAGTATCTTTCGCCGTCAATCTCTTTGAGTGCGGCTGTGATTTTTTGTGTGGCTTTCAATGTTCTGTAGTTGCTGTCAAAGTCGATTTCATAAGTGTTGACAATAAATTCATATTTGTTATCAACAACCCGATGACTGTCTACTGTGATATTCCACATAGCGCCGTCACCGAAACCGGCTTCCTTTTGATAATAATAGCCGTCATAAAGGTAATTCATTTCAAATCCCATTTCGGATTCAATAACGTCACCCTCTGACAAATTTTCATACCTGACGTTATATATGTTTTCACATATCCACTTAACATTTTCTTCAGGTATCATACAGTAACATTCATACTCAAATTTTCCCAAAGGATCCGGATTTTTATTTGAACTTATCCAATCCTGCGGTGCATCATAAAACAATTCATATCCTGCCAAAAACGGGTCAAGAATCAAATTAATTACAACATACTGAGCAGATGAATTCTCACAATTGTAGTTAATCAGTTCTGTAACTCTCGCCCATTTTTGGAAATTCTCAAAATCCTCATCTGTAGCTTCAATAAACTCACCGGAAGATATATCATCCGACGGAATTTCAACGGGGTCATCACCGGGCTTTGAATCGAGGTCAACCGAGCCGATTGCCTCGTCGTCATCGTCGTCAACAGTTACCTTGATAACAACCTTTGACGGTGCGTCTTTATCCTTGTCATCATCGGAATCGGTTTCGTTATCAACCTGCGTTGTGTTTTCGTCTTCGTCGGTATTGTCTTCGAGTGTGATTATGTATTCGCCGTCTTTCTCGAAATCGATATGGTAGACGGGGTCTGTTGACGTATCGTCAATTATGATTTTTGTCTGCTTGAAAAGCTCACTCTTGAGAATGCCGCCGTAGAGCACACGCTCAACCTTGATGCTG
>JBGVKJ010000047.1:0-50049 GCA_045123695.1 Acutalibacteraceae bacterium | reverse complement strand
GTTGCCATCTTTTTTAAACATGTTTTTAACCTCCTGTATTTTAGTAATGCGGCTGCCAAACCATTTCTATTATACTTGGAGGTTAATTTCTTCTCTACTGCTTTTTGTGGCTTGCCATTGCTCGCCACGTTTATTTTTACTAAAGCTTTTTTATTCCCCCGGTAGAACCGGGGGTTTTGTCTTTGCTGAAGAGACAATAAAAGAGGTAACAGACTGACTCTGTTACCTCTTTATTTTTATACTGTTTCAACTTCGGGTGATTTTTCATCCTGTTTGGTTTCTTCCGTCTTTATATCTTCCTTTCCGGTTGTTTCGGCCTTCTTGCAGGCAAGTACAAGGCACACTACCCACGCAACAAAAGTCCAGCCAAGAAAGATATCGAGAAGAACAATCATTTTAAGTTTCGGGCTTCTCTTTTTAGCTGCAACAATAATAGGTATAATATAAATAAACGCACTTATAAGGAACGCACCCAGTGCAATAAGAAAAGCTATATCGTTATCGGAAAAAGCCATATTTTTATACCCCGCTATACAAATTTGTTATTTTAAATTATATAGCCACAACAGTTCCCAAGTCAATGGGTAACAAGTAAAAATATCAGCTTTTCGATGGTAAATTTTAAGTCAACCGACTTCATTCGGGCATTCGCCTTTTTCAAAAACGCTTACAATATTTGCAACCGTTGTTTCGGCAATATTCTCAAGCGCATCTTCGGTAAGGAACGCCTGATGGGAAGTGACGATAACATTCGGCATAGAGATAAGTCGTGCGAGCGTATCATCCTCAAGAATATGACCCGAATTATCCTCAAAGAAAAGCTCGGACTCTTCCTCATAAACATCAAGGCAGGCGGCGCCGACCTTGCGTGATTTGATACCTGCAAGCAGAGCCTCCGCATCTACAAGCGCACCTCTTGAAGTGTTGATAATAACAACACCTTTTTTGCATTTTTCAATTGCATCCTCGCTTATCATATGATAAGTTTCTTCTGTCAGCGGACAGTGAAGCGATATAATATCACTGCCTGACAAAAGCTCGTCAAGCCCGACATAACGCACAGTATCGCCGTTATCAAGGTCAGACACGGGAAACTTATCGTAAGCGAGCACTTTCATACCGAAGCCGCGGCAGATATCAATAAAAACTCTGCCGATTTTACCCGTACCGATTACGCCGACGGTTTTGCCGTGAAGGTCAAAGCCCGTAAGCCCTGAAAGGCTGAAGTTAAAATCACGCGAGCGTATATAAGCCTTGTGAATACGGCGGATTGATGTAAGCAGCAACGCCATAGCGTGCTCGGCAACGGCATAAGGAGAATAAGCAGGCACTCTCACTACGGTTATTTTTCCGCGTGCGTGACGGATATCAACATTGTTGAAACCTGCACAGCGCAGAGCCACCACTTTTACACCCAGCTCACAAAGCTTGTCAATAACCTCGGCATCAACCGTATCGTTTACAAAAACGCACACACCGTCAAAGCCGTGAGCAAGCTCTGCCGTATCGGCATTGAGCTTTGTTTCAAAATATTTTATTTCAATACCGTACGCTTCGGCATATTTATCAAACGACGGCTTGTCATAAGGCTTTGTATCAAAAAATGCTATTTTCATTTTACATCCTCCTTTATTTACTGTTATATATTATAGTCTCAAATTTTTTGAAAACTTACAATGTATATATAAAAATAAAAGTGAAAAATATTTTTAAAAAAAGTATTGACATTTTCTCTCAGAATGTATATAATACTCTTCGCGATGGGGAATAGTGTAACGGTAGCACGACAGACTCTGACTCTGTTTGTTGGGGTTCGAATCCCTATTCCCCAGCCAGAAAAAAGCAGTATCTCGTTAGAGATGCTGCTTTTTTGTTTGTATAATCAAGAATAGGGATTCGAACAGCGAAGGGTATTCGCCGTAAGGCGAACAAACTCTCCTGTGGAGAGTTTGCCGAGTCGCAACGAGCGTAAGCGAGGCGATAAAATCCCTATTCCCCAGCCAAAAATCGACATTCTTCGTAAGAAGGATGTCGATTTTACTTTTTCACTCTTCACTTTTCACTCTTCACTTTTCAGTTGTAATCAAATAAAATGTGTGATATGATTATCTCAAACTAAAAATTCTTGGAGATGTTTATAATGAAAGAGATAATCATCAGTTCCGATGGCGATAGTATGGTTTATTTGGTTCCGGATGAAGTAGCCGATAACTTGAAGAAACATTGCGTTTTTTTCGATAAGTGGATGAAAAAAAGTCCCAATGACAAAAGATTTAAAATCAACGGTGGTTGGTGCTTTAATGAAACAGACTTTATTAATTATCTGAATGAGGTCGCTTTTCCTGAGCAAAAATCAGTTTTTGTAAAAAATCTTGGTTGGACAAATCTCGAAAAAAAACTTCCTATAGAATACAAAAATCATCCCTACTTCAATTTTTAACATACAAAACATTTAATACTTATTGCTAAATTAAGCTGTAAGCACAGAAAAAAGCAGTATCTCAACAGAGATGCTGCTTTTTTGTTTGTGTAAAATAAGAATAGGGATTCGAACAGCGAATGTAAAAAACCGCACTGTTAAAAACAGTGCGGTTGATTTATTTTATGCTGTTAAGGTTACGCCGAACATTGCAAGAATTTTCTTGATAAACTCAATTACGTAGTGGAAATAGTCAAAAACAAGCACCATAATTCCGCCGTCGCCCTGACCCTCGAGGTTACCCATATCGGTTGCCTTTGCACCGTCAAAATCGGATGTATGGGAATAAAGCCAGGAAATCATACCGTTGGGGCTTGTGAGATTAACTGCCTTGCCTGTGCCGTCAACAGTTGAAGAATCGGGGTATGCTTTGCCGTCATAACCGAACATATCGTTATTTACTGCAAACCATGCATAGTGATTGCTCTTGCAGGGTGTGCCGTCGCCCATACGTGCTGTACCGAGAGTTGTAAACCTGCAATCAGCCGCAACAGCACTTGTTGCGCAGACATTGTTCCAGCCGGGTACAACGCTGTTTTTATAGTTTACAATCGGGTCTTTGCTGCTGGATGTGAGCCACACGGGAATATCCTTGATAAGTTCAGCCTGAGTCTTTGAGGGCGACCAAGCAGGGCATATCGGGAAAATTGCGGCAAACATATCAGGGTATGCAACAGCCATTTTATAAACCATCTTACCGCCCATAGAGTAGCCGCCGGCATAAACTCTGCTGAGATCTATATTATTCTTATTCTTTGCTATAAAATCGTCAATTGCGGCACGAGCAGGGAAAATCATTGAGTTCTCCCATGTGTTGCTCAACTCCTCGCGTGAGCGTATGGCAAGAATAAATGCACCGTCTACGTTGCCGAAACGGCTCTGATACTCTTCACTTGCCCAGAAAGCGACGTAGTTTTTGTCAATCTGCTCGCCTGCGTAGTTACCGTCGCCCAGGCCGTGGAACCACACTACAAGCGGATATTTCTTTGTATCGCCCGACTTTACGGGTGAGTAATACATATAATCTACCGAGTAGTCGCCTGCAACAGGACCTTCACCTGCCTGGAATTTTGCACGCAGGTCCTTAATCTGAGAGCTGAGGTCAACTGCATTAGCACCGACAGCAAGGCTGAAAAGAAGTATTGTTACAAGAATAAAAGAAACTATTTTTTTCATATTTTATTCTCCTTTATAATTTATACTTAAATTTTATCAAAACGCGGCAAGTATGTCAACTATATCGCAGGTTGAATCGACAAACGCATCAGCACCTGCACCGATAAGCTCGTCTTTGCTGAAACTGCCTTTGACACCTACGACATAACATCCTGCAGCTTTGCCCGAGAGCACACCTGCAACAGCGTCCTCAACAACCATACAGTTTTCGGGTGCAACGCCGACAGAAGCCGCCGCTTTGAGATAAATTTCGGGGTCGGGCTTTTTGTTTGTAATATCACTGCCCGTAATTACCGAGTCAAACACGCTCTCTTCAACACCGAGCACGTTTATATTTGTAACAACCTTACGTCTGTCTGCAGAGGATGCAACTGCAAGGCGGTATTTTTTCTTAAGCTCAGGCAGGACGGTACTCATATTCGGTGCGGCATCGACAATAGTACCTGCAAGCTGAATATAAATTTCGTAGCACTCATCCTTCATCTGCGGCAGATAGGTACCGCCGTTTTTCTCAACAACTCCGCCGATTGCGGCATCCTCACCCATACCGACAAAATCGTTAAAATCTTCAAGTTTTGCATCAATTCCGTACTTTTCCTTAAGGTGCTTTATACAGCACTTCATAAGCGGAATTTCGGAGTCTACAAGCACTCCGTCCATATCAAATAAAATTGCTTCAATCTTCCTCATTTTTATACCCCCAACCGTCAATTCCTTTTCTTTGCATTGCTCCTATTATTTTTGAACGTATATCGCCGTACTTTTTCTCATAGCCCGAGAGAAGCTGTTTCATACTCTCCCTCTCCGTCACACCGTCTGCAGGGCAGCGGCTTTTGACAACGGGCAGCTCCATTCTGCGGCAGATTCGTGCAGGCTCGCTTTCTCTGCAGAAAATCATCGGGCGGATTACGTGAATATCTTTACGGGAAAGATATGTCACAGGTGAAAAACAGCCGATGTGTCCGCCGTTTAAAAGATTCATCATAAAAGTTTCTGCCGCATCGTCCATATGGTGACCGAGTGCGACCTTATTACAGCCTGCCGCCTTCGCCGCATCGTGGAGAGCGCCTCTCCTCATTTTCGCACAGAGGCTGCAGGGATTTTTTTCGTTTCGTGTTTCAAAAATAATTTTGCCAAGCTCCGTACGCTTGATTATGTACTCAACTCCGATTTCTTCGCACAGCTTCTGGAGGGGAGAAAAATCCGTCTCTTCACCGCCGAAGCACGGGTCAAGCGAGATTGCGACAAGCTCAAACGGCTCGGGATAAAATCGCCTGATATTTGCGAGCGCAACCAACATAGCCGTGCTGTCCTTACCGCCCGAAAGCCCTACAGCAACACGGTCGCCCGCAGTTATCATATTATATTTTTCCATTGCCGAGCGCATATGGCTCATCATCTTCTGCATTTTTAATACCTCAATAAAGTTGCTGGGCTGTCGTACATTGAGACACCGAGGAAAGCTTCTGCCTCTGTCTTTTTATTACCTCAATAAAATTGCTATGCTGTCATACATTGAGACACCGAGGAAAGCTTCTGCCTCTGTCTTTTCGTTATTAATGCGTTTTCAAACGCAAATCATGCAAAATCTATTTTGCAAATCATGATTTTGGAAAAAATCAAATCATGCGAAGCAAATCATTTTTAATACCTCAATAAAGTTGCTATACTGTCGTACATTGAGACACCGAGGAAAGTGTTAGCCTCTGTTTTTTCACTGATTCAACAGCTCAATTATTTCATCCGAAAGCTTCAGATATTCCTCCTGCGAATCGAGGATTTTCTTGGCGATAAACCGCCACGAATAACGCTCGCTGTAATCCTCTGCCGTATCGTCACGGTAGGGGTTATTTTTTATAAGCTCAATAAGTTCACGGCTCAGCTCAACATCACCCTTACGCATTACACGCTTTGCGGTGAAGATAAGCGAATATTTATAAGTATTGAGAGAGCCGAAATAAACGCGGCGAAGATACTCATTCTCTGCAATAACACGCACCATATTATCCTTATTTTTACGGTGCATAAGGTAACGGCTGACAAGCCTTGCAAGGCAGGCACTGACCGCTCTTGAATGAGAAAAAAGCTCTTCGTTTTCCTTTAAAATGCCGAGCACTTTTTCGAGTGCTGCCTGCGGATTTTCGGCAGTAAGCGAATCGATTTCAATACCGATTTGCTTTTCGTTTTCAATAAGATACTCAGCCTGCATAGTCAGCCACCATTTTCTTGAAAGCGTTGCCCTTCTCCTCAAAATTGCGGTAG
The DNA here is from genome assembly GCA_045123695.1 of Acutalibacteraceae bacterium. Taxonomy (GTDB): domain Bacteria; phylum Bacillota; class Clostridia; order Oscillospirales; family Acutalibacteraceae; genus UBA8612. The sequence continues at coordinate 44,132 of JBGVKJ010000047.1, read as the reverse complement.
CGGTTATAGCTTGCCGCCGCAGGAGAGAGCAGGCAGGCTTTGCCCGAAGCTGTCAGCTCAAAGCTTTTTTCAACAGCCTCTTCGAGAGTTTCGCAACGCACAATATTGAGCGTGCATCCCTTTACCTCAAGTTCAGAAGCAATATTATAACCCGTTTCGGGCATACAGATAAGGTTATCAATCGGTGCACTCATAAGCTCGGTTACAAACTGCGAGTAGTCAAGGCCTCTGTCCATACCGCCGATGATAAGCGTACCGACGTTGCCGAGCGCCTTTACGTTGCCGATAACGGCATTGGGAATTGTAGCAATAGCATCGTCATAGAAGCTGATACCGTTTTTGACGGCAAACTTTTCGAGTCTGTGCTCAATACCGCCGAATTCACTTACAGCTTTTTCGATAGCTTCGTCACTTACACCGAATTCACGCACTGCAGTCGCGGCAAAGAAAATATCCTGCCACTGATGCTCACCGGGAAGTGCCTCGGTAAGTGTGGTGAGCTTTTTGAAAAACGCATCGTTTTCGTATGCCTTACGGCTGACGTTTACTCTGCGTGAGCGCACAAAACTGAGGTCACCGACAACCGATTCAAGCAGCTGGTCTGCATTGGAGATAAAGAGATTATCCTCATTCTGGTAGCGGATGATATTCAGCTTTGCACCGATATAGCCCTCGAAGCCGTTGTAATGGTCGAGATGCTCGGGATATGCGTTTGTAAAAATCGCAACATCGGGTGAAGCGTGCGAAAACTCGAGCTGATGACAGCTCATTTCAATTACGGCAACCTTGCCCTCAATTTCGTCAAGGCTTTCAAAAACGGGTGTACCGATATTGCCCATAATCATAGAAGGCACACCGCCTGCCTGAAGCATACGGTAGACCAGAGTAGTTGTGGTAGTTTTACCCTTTGTGCCTGTGATACCGATTTTTTTGCAGGGCACGAAACGCAGAAACAAATCCATTTCGCCCGTAACTGTAGTACCCTCTTCAATCTTAACATCACGCAGTGATATACCCGGGCTTTGCATAACGATATCGAAATCGTTTATACAGTCAAGATAATTATCACCGCAGATGAGAGTGACATTGTCATCCTCAACCTTTACGGGATTCTTATCTGCTATAGTTATATGCATCTCGGGATAGTAACGGCGAAGAAAAGCAAGCGTTGCCCTGCCCTCTCTGCCCAGACCGAGTATGAGCACACTTTTATCCTTAAAAAAATCAATAAGCTTCTGATACATAGAGCTAACCTCTTTTATCCAAACAGCAAAGAGACGGTATTACCGCCCCTTCACCGTTTTTTGTGTTTATAAATTATTTCTGCTGTGCACGTGCGGCAGGTGAACCGCAGCACTTCTTATACTTCTTGCCGCTGCCGCAGGGACAAGGCTCATTCGGGCCGACCTTTTCGCTTGCAGACTTGCGTACGGGACGCTTCTTGTCTGAAGTATCACCGCCTGCGTTTGTTGCAACCTCTTTGACCTTCTGCTCACGCTTTGTATCTTCCTCTGTCTTTACTTTGACTGTGAGGAGCATACGGATTGTATCGTGTCTGATCTGTGCAGTCATATCGTCAAACATATCGTAGCTTTCGAAACGGAATGCAACAACAGGGTCCTTCTGACCGTATGCACGCAGACCGATACCGCGCTTGAGTTCATCCATAGCGTCGAGATGATCCATCCACTTTGCATCAACATTATCAAGAAGCACCTTACGCTCAAGAAGCGGCATAAGCTCGCCGAGCTCCTCTTCTCTTGCGGCATAGCGCTCTTCACCGCGCTTCATAAGAAGCTCTCTTGCCTCGTCGCGGTCATCAATACCGTCGGCAAAATCGTCTTCTGTTATGAGCCAGCCGAGGAAATACTGACGGAGTGCATCTACACTCCAATCCTTCGGCTCAGCCTCTGCAGGAAGGTAGAGGTCTACCATATCGCCGATACTGTCGCCCAGCATCTTTGTCATCTTGGACTTAAGCTCATCACCGTCAAGCACCTGATTACGCTGGGTATAGATAAGCTCACGCTGCTGATTCATAACATCGTCATACTGAAGAACGTTCTTACGGATTGCAAAGTTCTGACTTTCAACCTTCTTCTGTGCGTTTTCAACGATGTTGGAGAAAATCTTGGTATCAAGCGGCATATCCTCGGGAGCATTGAGACGCTCAAGCATCATCTGTGCTCTTTCACCGCCGAAGAGACGAGTTACATCGTCATCAAAGCTGAGGAAGAACTGGCTTTCACCGGGGTCACCCTGACGGCCTGAACGACCGCGGAGCTGATTATCGATTCGGCGTGAATCGTGACGCTCTGTACCGATGATATAAAGACCGCCGGCCTGACGCACCTGCTCTGCTTCCTCGGCAATTTCTGCCTTATATTTAGCCTCAAGCTCTGTATATGTCTTGCGAGCCTCAAGGATTTCTTCGTTATCCGTATCGGCAAAGCCTGTTGCTTCGGCAATCATTTCCTCGCTGTAGCCCATACGGCGCATTTCACTCTTTGCAAGGAATTCTTCATTACCGCCGAGCTTGATATCGGTACCACGGCCCGCCATATTTGTAGCGATTGTAACAGCGCCGAACTTACCTGCCTGAGCAATAATCTCGGCTTCTTTCTCGTGGAACTTTGCGTTGAGCACCTGATGCTTGATGCCTCTCTTCTTGAGAAGATGGCTGAGCACTTCGGACTTTTCGATTGAGATTGTACCTACAAGCACGGGCTGACCCTTTGCGTGGCAGGCTTCGATTCTGTCGAGGATTGCCTTAAACTTGATAGGCTCTGTCTTATAGATAACATCGGGGTTATCCTTACGTGCCATAGGCTTGTTTGTGGGCACTTCGATAACGTCGAGGCTATAGATTTCCTGGAATTCAACACTCTCTGTTTTGGCAGTACCTGTCATACCCGAGAGCTTGTCGAACATACGGAAGTAGTTCTGGAATGTGATGGTAGCAAGAGTCTTGCTTTCGTGCTCGACCTTTACGCCCTCTTTGGCTTCAATAGCCTGGTGCAGACCTTCGTTATAACGTCTGCCGAGCATAATACGGCCCGTAAACTCGTCAACAATAAGAACTTTGCCGTCTTTTACAACGTAGTCAATATCGCGGCGCATAACACCGTTAGCCTTGATAGCCTGGTTGATGTGATGCTGGATTGTAAGGTTTGTACCGTCCATAAGGTTTTCGACGTTGAAGTAACGCTCTGCCTTCTCGACACCGCTCTTTGTCAATGTTGCGGAGCGTGCCTTTTCGTCAACAACATAGTCGCCGTCGTCAGCAACGGATTCAAAGGTTTCCTTCTTGCTGTCAACCTCGCGTACTTTTACCATCTTGAGTGACTTTGCAAATCTGTCGGCAAGGTCATAAAGCTGTGTTGATGCTTCGCCTCTGCCCGAAATGATAAGCGGAGTTCTTGCTTCGTCGATAAGGATTGAGTCAACCTCGTCGACGATTGCGAAGTTGTGACCGCGCTGTACACGCTGCTCTTTATACTGCACCATATTGTCACGAAGATAGTCAAAGCCCATCTCGTTGTTAGTCCCGTATGTGATATCTGCCGCATAAGCCTCACGGCGCTCTTTATTACTGCAATCGTGCACAATAAGGCCGACTGTAAGACCCATAAAGCGGTAGACCTTACCCATCCACTCGGAGTCACGGCGTGCAAGGTAATCGTTAACGGTAACGATGTGCACACCCTTGCCGCTCAGAGCATTGAGGTAGGCAGGAAGAGTGGTTGTAAGAGTTTTACCTTCACCTGTTTTCATTTCGGCAATTCTGCCCTGATGGAGCACGATACCGCCGAGAATCTGGACAGGGTAATGCTTCTGCTTGAGCACACGCCACGCAGCCTCACGGCAGGCGGCAAATGCCTCGGGCAGAATATCGTCAAGCGTCTCGCCCTTTTCAAGTCTTGATTTAAATTCGGGAGTCTTTGCCTGAAGCTCCTTATCACTGAGCTTGGAATACTCATCCTCAAGCTTAAGTACCTTATCCTTGAGAGGAGTAATTCTCTTCAGCTCCTTTGTTGAATAGTCACCGAAAATCTTTTTAAAAATAGACATTTGTTTACCTTCCTTACGTTACTTTCTGTATTAATAGAACAGTAATGAATTGATTTATCAATTCAAATCATTGAGCAAAGCGAAAAATCATGGCTTAAAGCCAAATCATGCACAGCAAATCATTTAATACTTTTTTATGATTTGCCTTACGGCGTGATTTGATTTTTAAAAATCATGATTTGCAAAATAAATTTTGCGTGATTTGTGTTTTTTCAAAACACATTGACTATATTCACCCATATGATGAAAATAAAGTTACTCTCTGTCGCTTATGTGTAACTCTTAAGCTTCTCTTCGTCTTTGATGCATACGGCGTTGCCGTTAAAAGTAATCGCACCGGAGGAATTGAGTGCATCAATCGCAGAGAAAAGAGCTGACTTGCTGAGGTTTAGTTGTTTCGCCGTTTTTAACATATCCTGCGGAAGTGAAACCTCGCCCTTTGCGTTGTGCGGACGGGAGAGAAGATACTCGGCAAATACCGCCTGAGCTGTATCGCCCGAGCCTGACTTGGATTGGGCAAGCGCTACCTTGCGGCTGAGCAACGCAATATAGCTGCGTGAAAAATCCGAGCTGTCCTCAATCAGCATATCGACCGCATCACAGCTTATAAAGAGTGCGCGGCAAACCCGAGAAGCCTCTGCCTTTATATCGGACTCGGCATCGGTATAAAGCAACTCTTCACCGAAGAGTGTACCTTCACCGCCGACGGAAACAATCCGTTTGCCCGAAAGACACCTGCACTCACCGCTTAAAAGCACACAGAGTGAATCCTTAACCGTACGGCAGGGAAAAACCTGCTGACCGACAGAAAACTCTTTGAGCTGTACATTATCGTCTTGTACAAGCTGAGTGAGCGTATGTGCGGAGAGAGCGGAAAACGGAGCAACCGTGCCAAGCACCTTTACCGCCTTCTTCTCATACTCAGGTCTCATCTTCATAAAAAACGCCCCTAATAATGTTATTATATTATAATATAACAAATCATTCATATTGTCAATGCTGACAGGTCGACTCAAAATATCAAATTTCACTTGCACTTTTTTATAAAAGCATATATAATTATATAGTTATAATGGATTAATATCACTTGAAGGATCGGTGTAACAAAATGAAACTTGGTATCGTAGGCTTGCCCAACGTAGGCAAGAGCACACTTTTCAACGCAATCACAAACGCAGGTGCACAGTCTGCAAACTACGCATTCTGCACAATCGAGCCGAATATCGGCGTTGTCAACGTACCCGACAGCAGACTTGACAAGCTCGCTGAAATGTACAACCCCGACAAGTACACACCCGCAGTAATCGAGTTTGTCGATATCGCAGGTCTTGTAAAGGGCGCATCAAAGGGCGAAGGTCTCGGCAACAAATTCCTTGCAAACATCCGTGAGGTTGACGCAATCGTACACGTTGTACGCTGCTTTATCAATGACGACATTATTCACGTTGACGGCAGTATCAACCCGATGCGTGACATCGAAACAATCAACCTTGAGCTTATCTTCTCCGATATTGAGATGATTGAGCGTCGTATCGACCGTACAGCAAAGGCTATGAAGGGCGACAAGACTCTTGCAACAGAGCTTGAATTCCTCAAGCGCGTAAAGACAGAGCTTGAAGAAGGCACACCCGCACGTAACATCGAGTGCGACGAAAACGAAAAAGAAATCCTTTCCCAGTCAACTCTGCTTACAGCAAAGCCCGTAATTTATGCTTGCAATATGAGTGAAGAGGACTTTGTTGACGGCCTTGACAAGAACGAAGGCTATGTAAAGGTATGTGAAATCGCAAAGGCAGAAGGCTCAGAGGTGCTTCCCATTTGCGCAGAGCTTGAGGCCGAAATCGCCTCACTCGACAAGGAAGAAAAAGAGATGTTCCTCTCCGACCTCGGCATTGAGCAGGGCGGTCTTGACCTTCTCATCCAGCGCAGCTACAATCTGCTCGGCCTTATCTCCTACCTTACCGCAGGCAAGCCCGAGGTAAGAGCGTGGACAATCAAGCGCGGCACAAAGGCTCCGCAGGCTGCAGGTAAAATCCACAGCGACTTTGAGCGTGGCTTCATCCGAGCAGAGGTTGTTGCATTCGACGACCTTATGGCTTGCGGCACAATGACAGCCGCTAAAGAAAAAGGCCTTGTAAGAAGCGAAGGCAAGGAGTACGTTATGCAGGACGGTGACATAGTACTCTTCAGATTTAACGTATAAGCCACAATCTGACAGACAGAGGTTACACAAGCGAATGATATTCAAAAAGAAAACCTTCTCCGGCGGCCCCGAATACCTGATAGTAGGTCTGGGCAACCCCGGAAAGCAGTATGAAAATACACGTCACAACGCAGGCTGGCTTTGTATGGATATGCTCAGCGACAAGCTCGGCGTGAAGATAAACAAAATCAAATACAAATCAACCGTTTGCGAAGCTGATGTCGGCGGCACACGCTGCCTGCTGATGAAGCCGCAGACGTTTATGAATCTCAGCGGTGAAGCGGTAGGCGAAGCCTGCAGATTCTACAAGATACCGCCCGAAAACGTAATCGTAATTTTTGACGATATTTCACTGCCCTGCGGCGGACTTCGCATCAGACGCAAGGGAAGCGCAGGCGGACACAACGGAATCAAGAGCATCATTCAGCACCTCGGAAGTGACAACTTCCCGAGAATCAAGCTCGGTGTAGGCGAAAAGCCGCACCCGGACTTTGACCTTGCAGATTACGTGCTCTCCGGCTTTACAAAAGACGAAATCCCGCAGATGAAGCAGGCTATGGATAAGGCGTGCAAAGCACTCGAGCTTCTGACAAACGGCAAAATCGACGAAGCTATGAGCAAATTCAGCCATTAATTTTTCATTTTCAATACCGCAGGGGGTGGTAATGCCATTCCCTGCCTTTCGGCGTTAAATCATAAAAATGAATTGATTTATCAATTCAAATCATGTTGCATTAAGCAACAAATCATGGAGCAATAAGCGAGAAATCATGGCGAAGCCAAATCATTGAACTATAAAGACAATGGCACAAGCTTCCCTCGGTGCCGCTGACTTAACTTTGCGTATCAATTTTATTGAGGTATTAAAAATATGATTTGCCTTACGGCATGATTTGATTTATTACGAAATCATGATTTGCAAAAAATTAATTTTTGCGTGATTTGCGTTTTAAAAAACGCATTAATTCTTATAGGAGGCAAAATGTCAGGCATAGCTAATTTTACAAAAGGATTATTTGAATACGACGAGCTGTCAAGGGCAATAGACAAAAATCTGCTGCCTATGGGTGTGCTCGGCCTTTCTCACATTCACAAGGCACATTTTATCCACTCACTTTGTGCCGAAAAGAAGAGGAAAGCACTCATCATAACACCTGACGAAAGCTCGGCAACCAAGCTGCGAAATGACCTTACAGCTATGGGCACAGCCGCCGCACTCTACCCTGCAGGCGACTTCAGCTTCCGACCGACTCAGGCACACTCACACGACTATGAGCAGCAGAGGCTCGGCGTGCTTTCATCAATGGCACAGGGCACTGTTGAAGCCGTTGTAATGAGCGCAGAAGCGGCACTTCAGCTCACCATTGAGCCTCACATTCTCCGCAGAAACACAATGGTAATAGATGTCGGCAGTGAAATTCCGCTCGATATGATTGCCGATGACCTTGTTGCCGCAGGCTACACAAGATGCGAGCTTGTAGAGGGCAGAGGTCAGTTTGCAATCAGAGGCGGACTTATAGATATTTTCCCGCCCTCACTCGAAAACCCCGTAAGAATTGAGCTGTGGGGCGAAGAAGTTGACAGCATCGCATACTTTGAAACCGATACACAGCGACGCACAGAGCAAATCGGTCAGGTTATGATTACACCTGCAACGGGAATTCTGTACGAAAGCCCCGAATCGCTTATAGGAATTATAGAGCAGCATAAAGCCACACTTAAAGGCAAAGGCTCGGTAAAAGCAAAGGCATTGCTCGACGAAGATATAGAGAAAATACGCAACGGTGTGCGAATCGAATCGCTCGACCGTTATCTCCCCTTGCTCGGCAACGGGGGTGCAACTATATTTGAACACGCAGAGGGTTATATGCTCTTTGTCTGCGAAACCTCCGCTGTCAAAACTCACGCAGAATCAAGCGAAAAATTACTGCACGAAGATATAAAGGCAATGTTTGAAGAGGGCGTGCTTTCCAAGGGTATGGACAGATTCGCTCTCAGCTTCGCAGAGCTTACTTCCATATACGAAAAGCGTCACGCAGTATACCTCGACAACCTGCCCCGAGGCAGTTTTGACACACCTGTCAAAAACCTTGTAACACTCTCGGCAAGGCAGTTGCCGCCGTGGACAGGTCAGCTGACAGACCTTATTGAGGACGTAAAACCTGCCATATCAAAGGGTTACCAAGCAGTTGTATTCGCAGGCACGGACAAGGCGGCAAAGTCGCTTGTCGAAGAGCTTCAGGATGAAAACGTCAATACAATGTACTTCCCCGTTGTGCCTGCAGAATTTCCTGCAGGCTGTGTAAGCATTATAAATGGCAGCCTTTCATTCGGCTTCGAGTATCCTGCCGCAAAAGTAATAGTAATCACCTACGGCTCAAGGCAGGCAAACCTCGGCTCACTCAGAAAAGCAAAGAAAAAGAACAAGGGTCAGACCTTCAACAGCCTTGACGAGCTTCACAGAGGCGACTATGTTGTACACGCAACACACGGCATCGGCATTTTTGACGGTATAAACAGCCTCAATGCCGACGGAATGATAAAGGACTATATCAAGATTAAATACGCAAAAGACGGTGTGCTCTATGTGCCCGTAACTCAGCTTGACCTTGTCACAAAATATATCGGCCCCGGCAGTGAAACAAAGACTGTTTCGCTCAACAAGCTCGGTAGTGATGACTGGACAAAAACCCGCTCACGTGTACGCTCAAGCGTAAAGGATATGGCGGCAGAGCTTATAAACCTCTACTCAAAGCGACTTAACATTCAGGGCTACGCATTCTCGCCCGACATCGATATGCAGAGTGACTTTGAGCGCAGGTTTGAGTTTGAAGAAACCGACGACCAGCTTCGCTGTATTGCCGAAATCAAACGCGATATGGAAAAGCCGCACCCGATGGACAGACTGCTCTGCGGTGATGTCGGCTTCGGCAAAACAGAGGTTGCTCTGCGTGCGGCATTCAAGTGCGTTGCCGACGGTAAGCAGTGCGCAATCCTCGTGCCTACTACCCTGCTTGCAATGCAGCACTACCAGACAATCAAAAAGCGTTTTGACACGTTCCCGATTGAATGTGATATGATATCGCGTTTCCGCACACCAAAAGAGCAGGAAAAAATTCTTGCCAACCTCCGCAGAGGCTCGCTCGACATAATTGTCGGCACACACAGACTTATTTCAAAAGACATTAAATTCAAAGACCTCGGTCTGGTTATAATAGACGAAGAGCAGCGTTTCGGTGTTGAGCAGAAAGAAAAGCTCAAGGAGCTTTATCCTGCAGTTGATGTGCTGACGATGTCCGCTACTCCGATTCCGCGTACGCTGAATATGGCAATGTCAGGCATCAGGGATATGTCGACAATCGAAGAAGCACCTATGGACAGACATCCCGTACAGACCTACGTTATCGAGTACGACCTCGATATTATCACCCAGGCGATTGAACGTGAAATCCGCAGAGGCGGTCAGGTATACTACATCCACAACCGTGTTGACGATATTGAACGATGTGCCGCAAGGCTTCACGATGCACTGCCCGATGCAAAAATCGTAATCGGTCACGGAAAAATGAGCGAAGACGAGCTGAGCGAAGTATGGCAGCAGATGCTCGAGGGTGAAGCCGATGTGCTCGTATGCACAACAATTATTGAAACAGGTGTTGATGTACCCAACGCAAACACACTGATTATTGAAAATGCAGACAGAATGGGTCTTGCACAGCTTCACCAGATAAGAGGCCGAGTCGGCAGAAGCTCAAGAAGAGCGAGTGCTTATTTCACTTTTACTCTCGGCAAGGAGCTTACCGATATTGCAACACACAGGCTTGAGGCTATACGCGAATTTACAGAATTCGGAAGCGGCTTCAAAATTGCTATGCGTGACCTTGAGCTGAGAGGTGCAGGCAATGTGCTCGGTGCACAGCAGCACGGATATATGGAGGCTGTCGGCTACGAAATGTACGTCAAGCTCCTCGGCGAAGCAATCAGCGAAGAAAAGGGCGAAGAGCCTACCGAGCCTACAAAGGAATGCCTTATCGACCTGCGTGTTGATGCACACATTCCCGAAAAATACATTTCAAACGTGCCGCAGAAGCTGGCAATGTACCGCAGAATTGCAGATATAAAAAACGAAGCTGATGCAGACGATGTTGTTGACGAGCTTATCGACCGCTTCGGCGACCCGCCACCGAGTGTAACGGGACTTATCAACGTTTCTCTCCTGCGCAACTCTGCCGCACAGCTCGGTATTTACGAAATCGGTCAGAAGATGAAGGTGCTTCACCTCTACCTTGAGCGACCCGATATGAGCAAGGTCGCCGCACTGATTACAACAATGGGCGGCCGCGCTTCAATTGTTGCAAAGGGCGCAAAGCCGTATATTGCCCTCAAGATTCTGCCCGGTGACGAGCCGATTGAGCTGCTCAGAAAAGCAATTTCCGCTATGGCAAACGCATAAAACAATAGATTACAATGAATTGATTTATCAATTCAAATCATGTTGCAACGCAACAAATCACGGAGCGTTAAGCGAGAAATCATGGCGAAGCCAAATCATTAAAGCATAAAGAAAATGGATTGAAATTTCTTCGGTGCCGCTATCTTAACTTTGTGTATCAACTTTATCGAGGCATTAAAAATGATTTGCCTTGCGGCATGATTTGATTTCTTACGAAATCATGATTTGCAAAATTTTATTTTGCGTGATTTGCGTTTTTTCAAAACGCATTATAAATGCATAATTTTCACCTTTTCGGTAATGCTATTACCGACCGTACAACGGTTAAAAAGGGGTGAGAAAAATGCTGGATAAAACATCTCTTGCACTGGTAATTGTAGGTGCTCTCAACTGGGGCAGTATCGGACTTTTCAAGTTTGATATCGTCGCATGGATTTTCGGCGGTCAGGCTTCCATCGCCAGCCGAATCGTTTACACGCTTGTCGCTCTTGCCGGTATCTGGTGCATCTCGCTGCTGTTCCGTACAGAGTCCGCAGGTGCAACAGTAATCACAACGCACGACAACCATATGGACTGATTTTGATGGGGATAAATTCCCCATACATAGGAGTAATAGGTATGATAAATGTTGTTCCGATTCCCGAAAAAGTTACATACAAAGGCGGTATAGTTGCAAGGAAAAGCAACGTAATCCGACTGATTGAAAAAAGTTCCGCTTTAGGTGATGAGGGGTATATTCTGCGTGCAGAGCCTGAGTCAATCACGCTTATTGCTCAAACGGATAAAGGTATTTTTCGTGCAGAGCAGACACTCAAACAGCTGATGGAGGCGCCTGCCATACAGTGTATGGAAATTGTCGACAGACCAAGGTTTGAATACCGCGGCTTTATGCTTGACAGTGCACGCCACATGCAGAGCCTTGACGAAATAAAAAAGCTTATTGATGCTGCGGCACTACTCAAATTCAACACGATGCACTGGCACCTTTGCGACGACCAGGGTTTCAGAATCGAGAGCAAAAAATTTCCGCTTTTAAACGAAAAAGGCTCTTGGCGTGACGGTGACAATTTCGGCCCGATAAAATCCGACCAGCGCTACGGCGGATATTATACACAGGACGAAATAAGAGAAATTGTCAAATACTGCAAAGACAGATTTATTGATGTCGTACCCGAAATTGACCTGCCCGGTCACACGACAGCACTTATCAGCTCATATCCCGAGCTTTCTTGTCTGAAAAAGCAGATTCCCGTTGAGAAAAGACAGGGAATTTTTGAGGATGTGCTGTGCATAGGTGACGAAAACACACTGCCTTTTGTCTTCGAATTGCTCGACGAAATTATTCCGCTCTTCCCGTATGAGCGATTCCACATAGGCGGTGACGAGGTTAAATACAACCGCTGGGAAGCTTGCCCCAAATGCAGTGCAAAAAAGCAAGAGCTCGGGTTGGAAAACTTCGCACAGCTTCAGTGGCACTTCACAAAGCAGATTATTGAGCACCTTGAAAAGCACGGCAAAAAAGCAACAGTATGGAACGAGAGCCTTGCAGGCGGCAAGCTGACAGACGAAGCGACTGTACAGATGTGGCTTGACCCCAAAAAGCACAGCGTACGCCACGCAAACCGCGGAGGTAAGGTCATCACAAGTGATTTTTACCACTATTATTGCGATTATCCCTACCATATGACACCGCTGAAAAAGGCATATAAATTCAACCCCGTGCTCAAAGGAATTGCACCCGTTATGCAAAAGCACGTTATAGGTGTTGAAGCTCCTCTCTGGACAGAATACGTCTGCGATTTTGAAAAGCTTTGCTATATGTTCTTCCCCCGTATTGCGGCTGTTGCAGAGGTCGGCTGGAGCAAAGAAGAAAACCTTGACTCAACCGAATTTGAAAAACGCTTCAGAAAAATTACACCCCTGCTCAAAAGTATGGGAATCAATCCTGCAAAGCCCGAAGAATGGAATCCGACACCGATTCAGCGTCTTACGGGTACGGTAAAATTTTTCAGCAGCAGAGTATCGCTCGAAATCATAAAATCATCACTTACCAACAGCAAGAAATAAAACAATTCAAAATTCGCAATGCACAATTCGGAATTAATTGCAGGCGAACACAGTTCGCCCCTACACAAAACAAAAGCCGTCGACATAAGTCGACGGCTTTTTTATTCGTTATTTACGTCTATTTTGCCCTCAAAGGTTTCATACTCTTTTATGCACTGCCTTACAAGGTAGAGCACCTGTGCATTTATACTTCTGCCCTCGTACTTTGCGATGTATTTGAGCTTTGCGTGAAGTTCAGGGTCAATCTCAATGCCCAGATGTTTGTTTGATTTGTTTCTCATAAAGCACCTCACAAATTCAGTATACTTGCTGTAAGTATACCATTGTTTGAAACGTTTTTCAATAGCAAATATGAATATAATTTATCCGCGTGGATAAAATAATTAACGCGGAGGTGATATAAAAATGACATGTGATAAGGAAAATAAGTGCATCCGTTGCAGCGTTTCACAGTGCAAGTATCACTGCAACACTTCCAACTACTGCACACTTGACACAGTTTCAATCGGCACTCACGAGGCTAACCCCACACAGCCCGAATGTGTTGACTGTAACTCTTTCGTAAAGAAATAAGCAGCAAAACCCGGCAGATTCGGTTTGAACCTGCCGGGTTTTTGGTTAACAGCGTAATACTTTTCAGTATATCTAAATTTCTTGTTACCTCAAAAATTCTTTTATTCTTTCGGCATCCTTATATCCAAGCTCATACAGTTTATTTAAACCCTGCTTATCTCTGGTTGCCGTTTTTATTCCGAAGCACTCCTTCGGACTGAGAATCAGCACCTTGCCTTGCTCTTCGAGCTTCAGAATTTCATTTATTCTGTCATTATAAATTATATGCGACATTGCCACAGCTTTTGCAATCTGAGGATAGCGTGGAAGTAAGATTCTGACAAGCTGTTTAGGAAATGCGGATTTTTTATAGTCAACAGGAAGTGTAAGACAGACAATTAATTTATCGCAACCGTCTTCAAATGCTTTTTTATACGGAATGGGGTCAGATACACCGCCGTCGAAATACATTCCGTTCTTAAACAAAATCGGTCTGCGTGTTGCAATGGGAATTGCGCAGCTTGCTTTCAGCAATGTGAAATCATCACAGGCAAAATCGCTTTTATTAAAATATTTCTGCTCTGCAGTATATGCATCTGTTGTTGCGACAACAAACATTTTGTCTGATTTTGTAACGGCATCAAAATCCAACGGATTTTTACCGTAACTGTTGGTTATATCGGAATAAATATAATCAAGGTTGATATACATACCTTTGCTCAGATAATTGCCGATACCCATATACTGTTTTTCAAACGAATATTCCTCATAAAAGCTTTTCAACCTTCCTCGCTGACCTGCTATATATGTTATGAGGTTTGCACTGCCTGCGGAAACACCAAGACAGTACTCGATATCAACAGAATTATCGAGCAGACAATCAATAATACCGCTTACGTAGTTTCCTCTTAATCCGCCGCCTACATCAAGTATTCCGACCATACTACTCCTTCTGAACTTCTCTTAAACGAAATCATTTAAGTTCTGATATCTTTGCTTAAAGCTTCTTATTTGCCTGCAAACCTTTTGCCCAGGTCACTTGCAAGATATTCCTCTGTTGTGCCGAAAAACTCGACACCTCTGCCTATATGCAGAACTTTGTCGGAATATTTTACCGCACCTGCAATATCGTGCGAAACCATAATTACGGCAACCTTGCGTTCACGGTTGAGTTTTGCGATTGACTCGTAAAGCTCTGCGGAAACAAGCGGATCAAGACCCGTTACCGGCTCATCGAGAATAAGGAGCTTTTCCGTAGCACAAAGTGCGCGCGCAAGAAGCACACGCTGCTGCTGACCGCCCGACAAATCACAGTAAGGGCGGTGGTGAATATGCTCAATGCCAAGCTCGTGTATTGCATCGTGAGCACGCTTTTTATCTGAGCGTGAGCGCATACCGAGAAGCTTTGCGCCACCCGTACAGCCCGAGAGCACAACCTCGTGCACGCAAGCGGGAAAATCGCGCTGTACAGCCGTTTGCTGGGGCAGGTAGCCTATTTTTTTGCGTGTTAAGCCACAGCCGAAATCAATACTGCCTCCCTTTATCGGGAGCAGACCTGCGATACCCTTGAGCAAGGTTGTTTTGCCCGAACCGTTTTCGCCGACAATGCTCAGCCATTCACCCTCATTCAGTGAAAAGCTGACGTCTTTGAGCACGTCAACACGCTCATAGCTCATTGTTAAATTTTTTACTTCAACTATTTTTTCCATTATTTTACACCTAAAGCGATTTTGAGGTTTTCGGCATTTTTGTGCATAAGTGAAAGATAGGTTTCGCCTGCATTGAATTCCTCCGACGAAAGGTTATGGCACGAATGAAGCACGAGCACTCGGGCACCCGTCTGCTTTGAAACGGCATCGGCAACCTTGCGGTTTGAAAGCTCCGCACAGAATACGGCAGGAATTTTTTCTGTCTTTACAGTCTCCGTTATTTTAACAATTACCGAAGGGCTTGGCTCGGTATGCGATGTACACGCATCAAGTGCCGCGATATACTCAAGGCCGTACTCTTCGCAGAAATAAAGCATTGCAAAACGGTCACACATTACAATCTTTTTATGCTCGGCAGACGCTACCGTTGACCTGATTTCAGCATCAAGGGCTTCGAGAGATTTCAGATATGTTTCTTCGTTGGCTTTATAATAATCTGCGTTTGCCGAGTCTATTTCGCATATTTTTGTGCAGATTTCACGCACAATTGCCATTGCGTTTACGGGCGAAGTCCATATATGAGGGTCTGCCGAATGGTCGTGACCGTGGTCAGTTTCCGAATGGCCTTCGGGTTTAGGCAGACTGAGCACCGCTACATCGTCGCCAAGTGTGCCGATGATATTTGCCGCCCACGCCTCCATAGTATCTCCCGTATAAATAAACAGGTCGCAATCGTTGATTTTTTTCATATCCGCAGGGCTGGGGTCGTAGCTGTGGCTGTCCGTACCCGGGGTGAGGAGAAGTGTAACCTCCGCCTTGTCGCCCACGAGCTGACGCACAAAATCATACTGCGGAAACAGCGTACATACTATAGTGAATTTACCGTCGTCTTTTTTACCTGCACCGCAGGCGGAAACGCCGACAAGGAGCACTGCACAGAGCAGCAACGATAATATTTTTAAGCCTCTCTGCATTTTTCACACACTCCGCAAATTGTAATTTTATGGGTATCGACCATAAAGCCGTGGTGCTCAAGCACATGGCTGCTCATTTCGTCAAGATAATCACACTCGACATGAAGAAGAGCTCCGCATCTGAGACACTTGAGGTGATAGTGGTTTTTGCAAGCCTCGCCGCCTGCATACTGGTAACAGCTCACCTTCGCATCGTCCGAGACAAAGCGGCGCACCACACCGTCCTCAACAAGCCTTTCGAGCCTGCGATAGACCGTAGCCTTGCCGAGCTTTTCGCCTTTTTGTGCAAGAGCAAGCTCAATCTCGGCGGCTGTAAAATGCTCATCGGCATTATCGGTAAAGAATTTGAACAGCACTTCACGCTGTTTTGTATTATATTCAGGCATATCAATACTCCAGACATAAAAAATCCGTAATTTGAAACTGAAACTCAATTTCAAATTACGGATTGCATTATATATTTATTTTTTATCTTTGTCAAGCAAAAGGCTTGATTTCACGGCAAAAACGTGATACGGGGAAGCCGACGACATTGAAATAGTCTCCCTCGATACCCTTTACGAGCACCGAGCCCTTACCTTGTATGCCGTAACTGCCTGCTTTATCCATAGGCTCTTTACTTGCGACATACTCTGCAATAAGCTCATCCTCAAGCGGCCAGAAGGTAACCTTTGTGCACTCGTAAAATTTATGCACCCTGTCGCCCTTGATAATACAGACACCTGTATAGACCTCGTGCGTATTGCCCGAAAGGCTGCGAAGCATCTGCACCGCTTCCTCTTCACTGTGCGGTTTACCGAGCACCTTGCCGTCAAGCACAACTACGGTATCAGCACCGATTACAGCCGCATCAGAGTTATCTTCCGCAACTGCCGAAGCCTTCTGAAAGCTGAGGCTCATTACAAGCTCACACGGTGTGAGAGACGAATCAAGCACCTCGTCAACATCGGCAGTAATAACCTCGAAATCAAAGCCTGCAAGCGACATAAGCTCTCTGCGACGGGGTGAAGCAGACGCTAATACAAGCCTGCTCATGCCTTATCCTCCGCAAAGAGAAGCTCAGAATAGATTGCAAAGTGGTCGGATGCATATATACCGTCCATAACATCGTACTTTGTAACCTCAAAACCGTCGTTGATAAAGCAGTAGTCTATACGCTCGTAATCGTCTCTGCCCTCTTCGTAGCCATTGTAAGTACCGGAGTTATCGGTAACAGGAGCTGTAACACAGCAGTCTGCATAACCTCTGCCTGTCATAAGCTTGATTGCCTCGCTATCGGCTGTTGCATTAAAGTCACCGGTAATAACAACAGGAATATCGTAGCTGTCTGCCTTGTCAGCAACAAGCTTTGCCTGGTTTGTCATAGCCTCAACGCTTACGTGGTCGAGGTGAGTGTTGAGCACAGCAAACTTTCTGCCGTCTGCCTTACACTCAAAGACAGCCCATGTACAGATACGGTTACAGGCAGACTCCCAATCCTTTGAAGGTACTTCGGGAGTAAGGGAGAGCCAGAATGTACCGCTGTCGACAACTGTATACTTATCTGTGCGGTAGAAAATTGCGGAGTGCTCACCTGCATTTTCGCCGTCATCTCTGCCGACACCTATATGTGCATAAGTACCTGCATACTCGGTTGTAAGCAGGTACATCCAATCGGGTGTACCCTCCTGAGTGCCGATGATATCGGGCTTGACCGTTGCGATAACGTCTGTAAGCTCCTGCAGACGTATAATCGGGTCTCTGAAACGAAGGTTGTAGGACATAATTCTGATGCCTGTTTCACCGAGATTCTCGTAACTGAGCTTCATCTTTGAAACAACGGGATAATGGTCGGAAGAATAAGCACCGTCAACCTTACCGCTGAGCACCTTATAGCTTTCAACCTTTGCCTTTGCATAGGAAACAAAGATGAAATCAATCGGTGATGCACCCTTTTTCTCAACATTCTTCATACCGAAGTTGTGGTATGTGCCCATAGACATTGTTTCATCTGCGGCATACTTTGTATCCATAAAGCCTGCAGAAATTATTGTATTGTATGCATCCGTGCCCTCTTCGGTGTTGAAGTCACCCGTAACAACTACAGGCATATCAAAAGCACTTGCCTTCTCGGCAATAAGCTTGGCGCCGTTTTCGCGTGCTTCAACGCCGATATGATCCATATGAGCATTCATGTGGGCATAACGCTTACCGCTTTCCTTCTCCTCAAGAATTACCCATGTGCAGATACGCTTATACATAGCATCCCAACCCTTTGAGGGTGTATCGGGAGTTTCGGACAGCCAGAATGTACCGCTATCGATAAGGTTATACTTATCTTTAAGGTAGAATACGGGTGAGAATTCACCGCCCTCGGCGCCGTCATCTCTGCCGACACCTGCCCATGCATACTCGGGCATACCCTCGCTTACACGGTTGACCCAAGCTATATCAGCCTCCTGAAGACCGAAGGAATCGGGCATTTCGCCACGGATTGTTTTGATAACAAGCTCACCGCGGTTGTCGGGTGATTTTTTACCGACACCTGCGATATATACATTGTAGCTCATAACCTTGACGTCGAGTGAATCACTGACAGGCTCGGCAAAATCATAAGTCGGCAGCGGAGTTGCAACCGAAATACCGAGGATAAGAGAAACAAGCCATTTGAAGAAGCCGCTGTAAAGTTTTACCCAGAAAGATAATTCGTACAAAGAAATTCCCCTTTCTCAAAAGACAGTTAACATATTAGTTAAACGGTATGATTCACTATAACAATTTTTTGTGTTTAAGTCAATATTTTACACCTTTATTCCGACTCGGAAAAGCACAGATTTTCTGACTGAAGCCGAGCTGAAAAATCTGTTTACAATTCCCGTAAAATAATGTATAATACTCTTGATAAACAAACGAAAACGGAGGTTTTTACCATGCCTAAACGTCAGGATTACATCTCCTGGGATGAATACTTTATGGGTATTGCCATGCTCTCCGCAAAACGAAGCAAGGACCCCAACACACAAGTCGGTGCCTGCATCGTCAATCAGAATAACAAAATTATGTCAGTCGGTTACAACGGTTTCCCCCTCGGCTGCAGTGACGAGGATTTTCCGTGGGAGCGTTCTGGTGACGACTACGACACGAAATATCCGTACGTCTGCCACGCTGAGCTTAACGCAATCCTCAACAACGCCGGCGGTAACCTTAAAGGCTGCAAAATCTATGTCGCCCTCTTCCCCTGCAACGAATGTGCAAAGGCTATTATTCAGTGCGGCATCAGCGAAGTAATCTACCTCTCCGACAAATATGCCGACACCTGGGGCACCCGCGCCTCCAAGCGTATGCTCACAGCCGCAGGAGTCAAGCTGACAAAGATCAAACTTGATCACGATGACCTTACAATCAAATTTAAGGAAGAACTTGTCTGATGCTCGAAAAAAGCAACTACCAACACAACAAAAAGATTGGTGAGCCGTATAAAATAATCAACGGACATGCCCGCCATAAATGTTCACAGATGCGTTTCGGTCTGTGCAGTTTTTCAAAAGTGGGCAGCGGAGTAATCGCAGTATATAATCTTATGATTCTGCTCAACCGCGCCGCTCTTCTGTCAGACACTGCGCGTGAACTTTACATCAAAGCCAAAACTCCGCTCGGCATTTTCGGCGTACATCCTCTTAAGGTTTTCCGTTATTTTTCTTCGCACTACCTGCCCGTAAATCTCGACAGAAATCACCGTGATTTCTGCAACAGATTTCAGCCCGGTTTCTGCGGAATTGTTTTCTGCCGTACAGGAAAAAAATTTCTCTCGCCCATCCACGCATTCGCTGTTGAAAATTACAACGGAAAAATCTATATTTACAACCGTATGCCAAAGTCGGCAAGACCGTATGAATATCAGAGTATTTCTGCTGCCGTTAACCCCAAAAAATTCATCGTAGGCTACTACATAAACCGTGACGAGTTCGATAAATTTTAATACCTCAGGTAAGCGGATACTCAAAGCAGGGTTTAATCTGCGGGGTAATCAAGCGGCACTATCTTTACAACACTCTCATTGAGCTGCATATTCACAAAACATATATTCAAAGTAGGGTTTAATCTGCGGGGTAATCAAGCATCACTGTCTTTATGACACTCTCATTGAGCTGCATATTCACAAAACATATATTCAGAGCAGGGTTTAATCTGCGGATAAGCAAAGTTTAAAACCTGCTAAAAGCAACAAAAAATCAGTGAAAATCCAAACGGAAATTCACTGATTTTTTTATTTTTTGATATTCACAAATCAGATACGATGGCCGTTCTTAAGCCTGATTTTTCCGATGAACGGAATTTTGAGAATGCCTGTGAAGGAATCGTCGTCAAAATCGATATCAAGCTCTGCATCCTTGCCGAGCATTGCGATATTGATAACAGCCTTGAGGTGATTATCGCTGACATCAACAGATTTGATTGTATACTCGGGGATATCGATGCCGGAAATTTCAAGCTCGAAATCGTAAGCACCGTCCTTTTCGAAAATATTAACATTAGCTTCGCCGCGGAAGAGCATAGAATCTACCGAGCAAGCCCATTTACCTATAGGATTCATTTACACTGCACTCCTTTGAAAAATTATGTTGAACAAATAATATCATTTGCTCCGTATTTTGTCAACACGGCAAATTATATTGACATTGTCTTTTTTAAGACTTATAATATATTGTGATTATTTATAATAGCCAAGTTCCGACTTTAAACGAAAGGCGGCATAAATTTTGAAAAACATTTTTTCTTCCGAGAAAACACGTGCTGAAAAAACGGAATTTTTTTTATTAAATATCAGAAGGGTAGGAGTTGCGTTATTAGACGCTCTGATTATTAACCTAGCCTTCATTCTGGCAAATTTAATTGAGTATTATCCCGACACAATCAAATACGATGTTATACAGACCCTTATAGGCCGTTCATTCTACACAACCGCATTATTCATTATCATTTACGCATTCTTCGGCCTTTACAACAGCTTATGGGAATATGCCGGTCTGCACGAAATGGTGCGTTGCGCGTGCGCAGGCGTATTATCCACTCTGGTCTGCCTTGCGGCTGACTTTATCTGTGACACTTTTGATCTTTTGGATGTTAATACATTCAGCCTGAGTATATATTTCACATCAATGCTTGTAATTATTGCCGCCAGCGGCTGTTTACGCCTTACATACCGTGTGATAAGGCGCACAAGAAAAGCCCGCTCTGCAGGCTCACGCAGAGGTGCAGGCAAGCGTGTTATGATTATCGGCGCAGGCGATATGGGCCAAATTATTCTCAAAGAGCTTGAAGCAAATGCATTCTCAATCGGCAAGCCCGTTGTTTTTGTCGACGATAATCCGCTGAAATTCGGCAAACGCGTTGAGGGAATTCCCATTAAAGGCGGTTGCGAAAAAATACCCGAGCTTGCCAAAACGTACAAAGTTGACGAAATTATTTATGCCATACCTTCCGCTCCCGCTCAGCGCAAGAGCGAAATTCTCAAGTTCGCAATACAGACGGGATGCTCATTAAAAACTTCTCCCTCTCTTCAGGAATTCATCGAAAAAAGTGTAAACGAACCGACAATACGTAAGGTAGAAATTACCGACCTTCTTGCCAGACCCGAAGTTCTGCTCAATACAGATATATGCTCATATCTCAAAGATCAGACCATTATGGTAACGGGCGGCGGCGGCTCAATAGGCTCTGAAATCTGTACACAGGTTGCGCGTTACAAGCCTGCAAAGGTTATTATATTTGACAACTACGAAAACAACGCCTTTGTTCTTAAGAACAAGCTTGATCGCAAATATCAGGGCAAAGTTCAGTTCTTTATCCGCATCGGTTCTGTTCAGGATCCGGAAAGGCTCAATGAAGTCCTCACCGAATTCAAGCCTTCGGTTATGTTCCACGCAGCAGCTCACAAGCATGTGCCGCTGATGGAGGACAGCCCTTGCGAAGCAGTAAAAAACAACATTTTCGGTACATACAATACAGCCAAAGCCGCAATCGAACATAACGTCAGCAAGTTTGTTATTCTTTCAACCGACAAAGCTGTCAACCCGACAAACGTTATGGGTGCAACAAAGCGTGTGACCGAGCTTATAATTCAGTACTTCGAGCGACAGAATACAGGTACACACTTTGCCGCAGTACGTTTCGGTAATGTCCTCGGTTCAAACGGCAGTGTTATTCCGATTTTCAAGGAGCAGATTGCAAACGGCGGCCCCGTAACGGTTACACATAAAGATATCACACGTTACTTTATGACCATTCCCGAAGCTGCACAGCTTGTTGTTCAGGCAGGCGGTATTGCCAAGGGCGGTGAAATCTTCGTGCTTGATATGGGTGAGCCTGTAAGCATTACTTCACTTGCCGAAAAACTTATCACGCTCTCGGGTTATAAGCCTTATGAGGATATTAAAATTGAATTTACAGGTCTGCGTCCCGGCGAAAAGCTTTACGAAGAACTGACCCTTGCCGAAGAAGAAAGTGAAATGCAACTCACCGCAAACGATAAGATTTTTGTGCTGCCTCCCGTAGAGTTCGACAGCAAAAAGCTCGAAGAAGGGCTTGAAAGGCTCAAAGAAGCAAACAGGCAGAATGTCCGTACCCTCTTGCTTGAGCTTGTACCGAATTTCAACAACTGATAAATTTTTTATCCGTAAAACTAA
Source organism: Acutalibacteraceae bacterium (assembly GCA_045123695.1). Taxonomy (GTDB): domain Bacteria; phylum Bacillota; class Clostridia; order Oscillospirales; family Acutalibacteraceae; genus UBA8612. Next base: position 21,498 of record JBGVKJ010000047.1, on the reverse strand, counting down.
CGAAATTTAACATCGGCAACCGAAAAGGAATCGACAAATTTTATCAGCTTTCGGAGGTAAACTTATGATATACAAAGAGTGGATGAAGTACATCAAGGACGACGTCAAGCTCACCGAGGTAGTTATGCCCGGCACACACAATGCAGGCAGCTACGGTATGTTACCTGTCGGATGCTGTCAGGACGGTACTTTTTACTCACAGTTTGCACACGGCGTACGCCACTTCTGCATCCGCTACTGCGGTGACAAAAAGAAGGGTATTGTACTCAGCCACGGCCCCATCAAAGGTGCTGCCCTCGCAGAAGGTCTGATGAGCATAAGAAGAATGATTGAAGATAACGACAGCGAGTTTTTTATCTTCGATATGCGTGAATACTATAATCAGAAAATAGGTCCGTTCAGTTTAAATTACCCTACGGATGACGCAGATGTAACTAAGCTTATCGAAGAATACCTTGCACCCGAAAAATATGCTTACACAGATTTTGAGCACGTAAGCGATATTACCTTCGGTGACATACGCAAATCCGGCAAGCGTTACCTTATTATCAACTACCGTAACGCATACCAACCGTGGTGCAGAGAGGTTGAGCATATACTTCCGTGGAACCCGGTGCTTCACGGCAAAAAGCCCGAAGTATTTGCCGCAGAGGTGCTTATGCACTTCAACAACGAACAGACAAACGGCATTTACTGGTTTCAGACTCAGCTTACACCCGTATTCGGCTTGAAAATGAAGACACCTCGCGCACTTGAAAAAAGTCTGCGACCCTATTATCAGCAGATTATCGACAGTGTTGCGGCAAACAAATTCTATCTTGAGAGCGCAAATGTAATTTCGGGCGACTTTATGACAGAGGATTACTCCAAGTGCCGCGAAATAATCAAACTCAACCTGCTTAAAGGCACTGTAAAAGAAGAATACAGAGAAAAATTTGAAAAGGAACTGAACGAGAGATGAGTTACAAGTCAATTATAATCGGTCACATCACCAACGATATAAACACCGACTGCGAAGGTAACACCGAGGAAATGGCAGGCGGTGCAATACTTTATTCCGCAGCCGCTGCAACAGCACTCGGCCACGATGTTGCCGCAGTAACAAAACTGCCCGTAAGCGAGAGGGCACGTGTGCTTGAGCTCAGCGTAGAGCCTGACGCAATCTTCTGCTCCGCAGGCGACAGTGCTTGCGATATGGTAAACACTTACTTTACACCCGATAAGGAGCGCCGCAAAAGCGTATGCGAAAGTGCTGGAACACCTTTTACCGCAGAGGATATTCCCGACGAAGAGGCCGACGTAATCCATTTTGCAGGCCTTGTCTACGGTGACTTTGACGGCGATATGGTAATTGCCGCCTCCGAGCAGGCAGCAGTTGCCGTTGACCTTCAGGGCTTCCTGCGTCATGTAAACGACGACGGCACAATGGAGCTTCGCGATTGGGATGAAAAAGAGGATATCATCCCCTACATCACCTACCTCAAGGCTGATGCCGCAGAAGCTGAAGTGCTCACAGGCACATCAGACAGACGCGAGGCCGCAAAAATAATGTACGAGTGGGGTGCAGACGAAATAATTATCACCCACAACACAGAGGTTCTTGTATTTGACGGCGACAATTTCTACACCTGCCCCATCCGCTCAAGAAACTTAAGCGGCAGAACAGGCAGAGGCGACACAACATTCAGCGCATACATCTGCGAGAGACAGGAGTTTGAGATTGACGAAGCACTTCTGCTTGCAACCGCAACCGTATCACTCAAGATGGAAACTCCCGGCCCGTTCAGCGGCACGAGAGAAGACGTAAAAGACTATATCAACGAATTCTACAGAGATTATATAGACTAATCAGAAGGACTGAAAAAAATGAAGTATGCCGTTATCGGCACAAGCTGGATTACCGAAGAATTTATAATGGGTGCAAACCTTGTTGAAGGGCTTGAGCTTTTCGGAGTATACTCACGAAGCTACTCAAAAGGCAAAGCACTTGCCGAAAAATTCGGCGCACCCCGTGTTTTTATCGACCTTTACGACCTTGCACGCTGTGCCGATGTTGAGGCTGTTTATGTGGCAAGCCCCAACTCACTGCATTATGAGCAGTGCAAACTGTTACTCGGTGCAGGCAAGCACGTAATATGTGAAAAGCCGATTACGGTTACACCTGCCGAGCTTAACGAGCTGCAGACACTTGCCGCAGAAAACGGCAGAATCTATATGGAAGCGATAATGTATATGCACAGCCCTGTAAGACCCAAGCTCAAAGCTTCGCTTCAGGCGCTCGGCAATATCACAGCGGCACACTTCGATTTTTCACAGCTTTCATCAAAATATCCTGCATATAAAAGAGGAGAAAACCCGAATATCTTTAACCCGCAGTTTGCTACGGGCTGTCTGATGGATTTAGGTATTTACTGTATCTACCCTGCGCTTGACCTTTTCGGTATGCCAAAGAATATTATCAGTACCGCAAGGTTTCTCGAAAGCGGTGCAGACAGCGGCGGTACAACCGTTTTTGAGTATGAGAATATGCTGCTGACAATGACCTGGTCAAAGGTTTCGCAGGATTTCTGCGGCAGTCAGATTCTCGGCGACGAGGGTACGGTCACAATCGGCTCTATTTCACAGCTTAACCATATTTCATTCTGCCGTAAGGGTAACGATCCCAAAGAGGTTATCGGCGAAGCCGAGAAATATGTAATTATGTCGCACGAAGCTCAGGCTTTCTATGACTTCATTACAAAGCCTGAAGAGACGGCAGAAAGATACCAAGAAGCAAGCCGTATGGCACTTGCAGTAAGCGCCGTAATGGAAAAGATAAGAAAACAAACGGGAATTAAGTTTGATATATAATTTAAAAGGAAAGTGAAAAAAATGAAACTATCACTTGTTGTACCTTGCTACAATGAAGAACAGAATGTTGCACTCTTTTACAGCGAAGTAAAAAGAGTTTTTGATGCAGAGGGATACAGCTACGAGTGCGTTTTTGTAAACGACGGCTCGGCTGACAATACCCTCGGCGAACTTAAAAAGCTGCATACTGAGGCTGACGGCAATATCCGCATTGTCAGCTTCTCACGCAATTTCGGCAAAGAAGCCGCTATGTATGCAGGTATTGAGCACGCAAAGGGCGAGCTTATCTGCCTTATTGATGCCGACCTCCAGCAAAGACCTGAGGTTGTAGTCGGCATGGTAAAACGCCTTGACGAAGCACCCGAGCTTGACTGCGTTGCCGCTTACCAGGCAGAGCGTCACGAAAGCGGTCTGCTTACATTCTTCAAATCAAACTTCTATAAGCTTATAAACTCCGTATCCGACACAACATTTGTACAGGGTGCGAGTGACTTCCGTACATTCCGCCGCACTGTAGCCGAGGCTGTGCTTTCAATGGGCGAATACCACAGATTTTCAAAGGGTATTCTCTCATGGGTCGGCTTCAACACCGAGTATATTCCGTACGAGGTGCAGGAGCGTGCCGCAGGCGAAAGCAAATGGTCGTTCAAGAAGCTTTTCAAATACGCAATCGACGGTATTATGGCCTTCTCGACCGCACCGCTCGCAATCCCGACAGTGCTCGGCATAATTATGGCTGTAGTGTCCTTCCTTTACCTTGGCATTGACGGCTTGATTTCTGTTATCAGCTCCGATTTTGAAAACATCCGCGACACGCTTATTATATTCCTGCTTCTGCTTATCGGCGGAATTCAGCTTATAAGCATAGGCATTATCGGCAAATACCTTGCCAAGACCTATGAGCAGAGCAAAAACAGACCGATTTATATAGCAAGAGAAGTTATTGAGCCCAAAAACGATGACTGATTATACCGAGTTTATTTCAAGCCTGCTCGGTGAAACAGAGTGGGCAAGCATTTCGGCAGACGGTATAACCTATACCGTATTCGCCCTGCCCTATACTCAGCTTGATTTTCCGCCCGAAGGCTACGCATTTGTCGACAGCTACTATGTTGCATCAAACCGTGCGTATTTTTTGCGCAAAGAGCTTGTAAAAAAGCTGACGGATGAAGGCTTTGAAACAGTTGAGTGCAACCTGCCATATAAAGGAATTGCCTATCATTCGGGGCTTGGTGTGCCGCTTCGCAGTACGCTTATTGCAAACAAGAAATTCGGCACGCGTATGGCACTCGAAATCGTTGCCGTACGCGGTGTATACGCTAAAGAAGTAACCGTTGACGATATACTTAAAAAGCCAGATATGGCGGCGTTTTGCCGTACCTGCGGTATATGCGAGGCTATGTGCCCGAGAAACTGTATTTCTGCTGATTCGTTTGAACGAAACAAATGCATAAGAAGCGTGCAGGAATCTGCCGACCTTAGCGATAAAACCGCCGCAGAGGCTGTTGGTACTCAGCTCTGGGGCTGTGATATCTGCCAGCGTTGCTGTCCGTTCAACAGCCACCTTGAGTCAAGAGAAATGACAGACACAGAAAAAGAGCTGTTTAATCTTGATAACCTCTACACCGCATTTTCTTCGGGCAAAAAAGGCTGCGAACCTTACCGCGATATTCTCGGCGGTAACTACCTGCGCCCTGCAAAGCTGACGGCACTGACGCTGAATGTAATGTCAAACAGCATAGACCCGAAAAAATACGCAGAATACGCAAAAAATTGCATAAATCATAACGATATAAGAGTCCGTACAGCCGCACAAAGGCTGACTGAAAAAATCACGGAGAACTGACTTATGAAAAAAAGAATTTTAAGTGCAATACTTTGTCTGATTTTACTTTTCACTTCAGCTTTGCCGGTATTCTCGGCAGACAACAACTCAGCCGAATATGTTACTCTGCCTGAGCTTGAAACAACACAGACTGAAGTTCGCACACGCAAAAAGGTTGACGGGCTCAGACTTTATGTTGACGAAGAAAATCCGCTGTTTATTATAAGAAACTGTCCGATATGGGGCGGACCTCAGACAGGTGAAACATTTGCTGAATACGCAATCAAAACATATTACGCTCTGCCCGAGGATGTAAGAAACTTCGCAGTAATCTACATCGACGAAGGCACAACGGATATGACTCCTGCAAGACAGCTCGAATTCTGGCACGAGCTGCTGACAGTTACCGATGCGGCAAACGTGCCGATAGTATGTCAGTCCGAATGCTTCTGCACCAACAAAACCCGTGACCCATTTACTCAGGAAGAGCTTTCCGAAGTATTCAGACAGCACCCCTCAATGATGGGTTTTGTACAGGTTGAGCTTTCGACTAACGGTGTTACAAACGAAAAGCTCGCTTATGATGAAGTAACAGACGACCAAGGTGTCAACAAAAACATTCTCAGACGTATGAAATCCTGCATAAAGGCTTGTGCCGAAAACGGCGGCCTTTTCATCTGGCAGGATATGGAATATATCTACTACAAAAAAGCAAACTACGTAAACCAGCTTATCAAGGACAAAGAACTTTACGACCTGCTCAAGGCAAACAGCGAAAACATAATAATTATGGACAAGCACAACGGCCACGGCAGACACTTTGCAAGCCAGTCAAATATCCTCGGCTGCTGGCTTGACGACGTTTGCGGCAACTGGGGCGTAAACCTCGAAAACTTCCTCTGGTATGAAGAAGGCTTTGTCGGTTACGACGACCTCGGTCTTGCACCGAATGAGCCTGACTGGATTCACACAGCCAAATATCCGCCTGCACTTTACGGCATTGATATGATTGCCGACCTTGTAGGTGGCGCTACGGTTTACTCAATTGAAGGCGCATTCAGCAGAGGCGGTCTTTACCACTTTGTAAACGGTGAAGTTGTTATGACTCCCACATTTTACGAGGTGCTGTACCCGATTTATCAGCTGATTTTAAACGGTGCAGTGCCCGACAAAGAAGAGGTTAAGTCCAACATAAAGGTAGCTTACAAAATGTCCGGTACGCGAGCTTACGCGCTCAGCGGTAACGATGCACACATTCTGCAGGGTCTTTACTGCGATACCTTCACATTCTTCCAGGAGAAATTCAACAACATATACTTCGACTGTACCAAAACCTGGGTACCTTCAACGGCAAGGTATTACATTGTGCCGATTCTGCCGATTCATTCAAATCCAAAAGAAGTACTGCCCGAGAGCACAATTCTCACCGATTTCTCTTACTTCATCAACTTCCTTTTCATCAATCCTCTTAAGATTAATTTCTTCAATAAGCATTACAAAGAAACCTACGAAGGTAACGGCGTGCTGTTTGATATCAACGATTACGTTTACATATTCAACAGCAACGAAAACAAGACTATCGACAGCGAGCAATCTGTCAGCTACACTCTCGACAGCGGCAAAAAGATTAACACAACCTTTGTCGCACATACCTATGCAGTACTCAACGAGAGTGACAGCGGCATAAACATTGACCTTTGCAACCTGCGACTTGATACGGACGCTGTATGCAGCGGTCTTGAAGACGAAAACAGCTTTATGACCGCCTACGCACTCGGCGGCAAACGAAGCGACCCCAAGAATTTCAGAGAATCCGTGATTGAGATTTCGGGCTTTGATGCAGAGCCTACCGTAACTGCCGCAGGCAAAAACGGTGCAACAATGAAGACCGAGTGGAATGAGGATACCAAAACTCTCATACTTTCGATAATATCAAACGGTGAGGTCAGAATAACAATAGAATAAAAAAGAAAAAGCTGTGAAAACGATAAGTTTTTACAGCTTTTTTATTGCGGGCGACCACAGGTCGCCCCTACAAATATATTCACATTTTATCTTTTTCAAGTTGGGCTTTCAGTTCGTTGAGAGAATTAAATTTCATTTCTTCACGCTTATATTTCTGCAGGCGCACCTCTATAAACTTACCGTAGAGGTCACCGTCGTAGCCGATGATGTGCGTTTCGCTTCGCTGCTCATCATTCTCAAACGAAGGGCGTCTGCCGATATTGGTAACGGAGCGATACCACTCGCCGTCTACGCAGGTGCGTGAAGCATAGACACCGTATTTGGGCACAATAAGCCCTTCGGGGAAGAGCTGATTTATAGTCGGGCAATCGAGCGACCTGCCGAGATGGTCACCGTGTACAACCTCGAGAGTATAGCCGAATTCTCTGCCGAGCATTTCGTTGGCAAGCTCAATATCGCCGCCCTCAATTGCCGCACGGATGCGTGTTGAGCTTACGGCTTCGCCGCGGAAGCTAACCGACGGCGTAACACGAAGCATAACACCCGTAATTTCACACAGCCAGCCGAGCAGAGTGCTGTCACCCTCGCCACCTTTACCAAAGCGGTAATTGAAGCCGCAGCTGAGCATACCTGCATTAAGCTCCCCAGCAAGAATTTTTACATAAAACTCCTGCGGTGCATAGTCTTTAATTTTAAGAAAATCTATTCTGACGACCTCAACGCCCATATCGGCAAACAGCTTGTCCTTATCTGCCTCGGTTAAAAGTGCCGGTGCCTCTCGTCCGTCAATAACGGAAGAAGGCAGGGGGCTGAGAATCAGCACGGTAGGTATCATATCCCACTGACGCGCCGCCTGCACAGCCGCTTTTATAACCGCTGTATGGCCTTTATGAATGCCGTCAAAATTTCCGAGAGCTATTGCTCTTTTTTTATTATTCATATTCGTCACCCTTCAGGTTTCGGAATAAATACGCTTGATTTTAAGTTGGTCGGCATCGGCATCACCCAGACCGAGGAACTTACCTTCGGGTGAGTAGACTTTAAGTATACCGTCCTCAAGCGGTGAATGAATACGGTTTCTGTCGAGTGCTCCGCCGTTTGAAAAACGCTGTGCCTGCGCGGCTGTTACGGTAACACTCGGATATTCAAGCAAACTGTCGAGCGCAACAACATCGCCCTCACCAATCTCTTCGAGAGGTTTGCAACGGGAAATATCAACACCGTGTGCTTCAACTCTGCGCAGTGAAGTAAGCACAGCACCGCAACCGAGCTTTTCACCTATATCGGACGAAAGCGAGCGCACATAAGTGCCTGCAGAGCAACTTACACGGAACGAAAACTCCTGCTTTGACTCGTCAGCACCCGTCAATTCAAGCGAATATATATTTACTTTGCGGCTTTCACGCTCTATTTCAATACCCTCACGGGCAAGCTCATAGAGCTTTTTGCCGTCTTTTTTTATTGCGGAATACATCGGCGGCACCTGCTCGATTTCGCCGAGGAAAGAAAGCATTGCCGACTCAAAATCAGCCGTTTTGAAGTTTGTCTCGGTCTGACTCAGCACCTCACCCTCGATATCGAGAGTATCGGTAGTGACACCCAGCCGCACCGTTGCCTCATAGGCCTTATCGTGCGTATGCAGAAAGTCGATAAACCTTGTCGCACTGCCGAGCATTACAACGAGCACACCCGTTGCCATAGGGTCAAGAGTGCCTGTATGGCCAGATTTCTTTGCATTCAGAATTCTTTTTACTCTGTTTGCGGCAACAAACGAGGTAAGCCCCTTGGGCTTGTCAAGAAAAATTACACCTGTCATATAAATTCACCGATTACGTCTATGAGCTGTTTTACAGCCTCATCCTTTGTGCCGGGAAGCTGACAGCCTGCCGCATTCGGATGACCGCCGCCGCCGAATCTTGAGCAGATTGCGCTTGCATCTACAGGGTTGTGCGTGCGTACGGAAGCCTTGAAGCTGCCGTCACGCCTTTCACGCACGGTAACACCTACGAGCACGCCCTCAATCTGCCTTGAGATTGCGGCAATACCGTCGCACTCGTTTTCATCAGAGCCGCTCTCGGCAAACATATCGCGTGTAATTGTAATCAGCGCACACTTGCCGTCGTAGAAAAACTGCATACCGTCAAGAGCGAGCTTTTCAAGTGCGGCATAAGTCCTCGTCTTTGTTTCAAACATCATAACGTTTATCTTTGCCGCATCTGCACCAAACTCAATAAGCTTTGCGGCTGTACGGAGAGTTGCAGGCGTAACATTTGCGTAGCGGAAACAGCCCGTATCGGTAGAAATGCCTGTGTAAAGGCAGTTTGCAATCTGCGGTGTAATTTCAACACCGAGCTGCTCGATAACCTCAAAAATTATCTGGGCTGCGGCTGCCGCAGACGAATCAACATAATTGAGCGCTGCAAAAAGTCTGTTTGAACCGTGATGGTCGATAGAAAGGTCGACCTTTGTTTCGTATTCTGCTTTTATGTCGTTACCCATAAGGTTTGCATCGGCAATATCAACGGCAACAACTGTCTGCTCCTCAAACTCCTGCGGCTCAATTTCAAGATAGCGGAATTTGGGCGGAAGCTCCTCGTTGTTGACTACGTTTGCCTTTTTGCCGAGTGCACGCAGTGCAAGACAAAGACCGAAACCCGAACCGAGAGTATCTCCGTCCGGGTGAGCGTGGGTAAGGATTGTAAAATTGTCGTGGGACTTCAAGAAAGAAACTGCACTGCTGATATCTATAAGCATTGCTCTTCCCCCTTTTAAAATTCGGAATTCGGAATTAAGAATTAGGAATTATTCGGAAGATTGTAGCTCATTCTGAATTCGTCTTTCAATCCTCCGTCACGGCTTACGCCGTGACACCTCCTTTCAAAAGGAGGTTTTTCGGGCGGGCGATTCGTGAATCGCCCCTACTTATTTAAATCGTTTAGCATCTTTGCAATGCTCATACCGTGCTCGATTGAGTCATCGGCGACAAAGCGAAGCTCGGGTGTTTTACGAAGGCGGAGCCTCTGGCCTACCTCGCGGCGGATATAGCCTGCGGCATTCTTAAGGCCTGCAACAGCCTCTTTAGCCGCATCGATACCCTCCATAGCGCTGATATAAGCCTTGGCGTAAGAAAGGTCGCCCGTAACCTCAACACGGATAACGGTGAGGAGCTTGCCCTGAACACGGGGGTCTTTTATTTCGTCACGGATGATTGCGATTATTTCACGCTTGATATCTTCCGCAACTCTGTCAGATTTATATCCTGCCATAATATTTTGAGGCAAAGGCTGACGAAAAATTCACCGTCAGCCCCTGCATTTACCTTTCAATTAATTAATCGCGGTACTCCTCGATAATGAAGGACTCGAAGATGTCACCGAGCTTGATATCGTTGAACTTGTTGAGAACGATACCGCACTCATAACCGGAAACAACTTCCTTTACATCGTCCTTGAAACGCTTGAGTGAGCCCATCTCGTCCTCTGTGATGACGATACCGTCACGTACAACACGAATCTTGGAGTTACGTGTAACCTTACCGTCGAGCACGTAGCAACCTGCAACGTTACCGACAGAAGAGATGTTGATGATGTTACGAACCTCGATACGGCCCTGTACAACCTCACGTGTCTTGGGAGCGAGCATACCCTTGATAGCAGCCTCAATCTCCTCAATACAGTCGTAGATGATTCTGTACATTCTCATATCAACACCGTCACGCTCTGCATTTGCCTGAGCAGCAGGGTCGGGACGGACATTGAAGCCGACGATGATAGCGTTGGATGCGTTTGCAAGCATAACGTCGCTCTCGCTTACTGCACCTACACCGCTGTGGATAACACGTACGCGTACTTCGTCGTTGGAGAGCTTCTCAAGATTCTGCTTGACAGCCTCTGCCGAGCCCTGAACGTCAGCCTTGACAACAACGTTGAGGTCCTTGACCTCGCCTGCCTGAAGTGAGGAGAAGAGGTTGTCAAGTGTAACCTTCTGTACGGAGTTGAACTGCTCATCCTTAATCTTCTGCTTACGCTGCTCAACAAGCTCTCTTGCAAGACGCTCGTCGCTTACTGCGTCGAAAGCGTCACCTGCCTGGGGAGCTTCGTCAAGACCCATAATCTCAACGGGGCAGGACGGGCCTGCTTCCTTGACATTTCTGCCGTGCTCGTCAACCATTGCACGTACACGGCCGACGGATGTGCCGGCAACAATGATATCACCTGCGTGAAGTGTACCGTTCTGAACAAGGAGTGTTGCAATCGGGCCGCGACCCTTGTCGAGTCTTGCCTCGATAACGCTACCCTTTGCAGCTCTGTTCGGGTTAGCCTTGAGCTCCATCATCTCTGCAACGAGAAGGATTGACTCAAGAAGGCTGTCGATACCCATTCTTGTGTGAGCAGATACGGGTACACAGATTGTTTCGCCGCCCCACTCTTCGGGAATGAGCTCGTGCTCTGTAAGCTGCTGCTTGATTCTTTCGGGATTAACATCGGACTTATCCATCTTGTTGATTGCAACGATAATCTGGACACCTGCAGCCTTTGCGTGGTTGATAGCCTCGATAGTCTGCGGCATAATACCGTCGTCTGCGGCAACAACAAGAACTGCGATATCAGTTGCCTTTGCACCACGAGCACGCATTGATGTGAAAGCTGCGTGACCGGGAGTATCAAGGAATGTGATAAGCTCGCCGTTTACCTTTACTCTGTAAGCACCGATGTGCTGTGTGATACCGCCGGCCTCTGTTGAAGTAACGGATGTGTGGCGGATTGCGTCAAGAAGTGATGTCTTACCGTGGTCAACGTGACCCATAACGACAACAACGGGATTTCTCGGCTCGAGGTTTGTATCGTCGTCCTCTGTAGCGTCGATAATTCTGTCTTCGATTGTGACAACAACCTCTTTCTGTACCTTTGCGCCAAGCTCTGTTGCAACGATTTCTGCTGTATCAAAGTCGAGCGTATCGTTGATTGTAGCCATCTGACCGAGGAAGAAGAGCTTCTTGATAACCTCGGCGGCTGTCATCTTGAGCTTGAGGGCAAGGTCGCCGACAGAGATTTCCTCGGGAAGGACAACCGTAATCTTCTTGTTTGCACGCTCTGCCTCGATACGCTTGATTCTCTCCTGCTCTGTTTCACGGCGGTGAGTACGTGTGCCCTGCTTGCGGTACTGCTTGGACTTCTGGTTGAGCTTCTGCTTACGGACAGAAGAATCCTGAATACCCTGTGACTTGTTTACGGGCACAATATTCTCGTAATGCTCGTTGTACTTTTCGAGCTGTACATTGTCTGCACGTGTGTCGATTGTTCTCTTTTCGCCCTTTGTTCTTGCCTGAAGAGGACCTGAACGATCTTTTTCCTTCTTCTTGGGCTGCTCAGGCTGCTTTGCAGCAGGTGCTGCCGCAGGCTTGCTGTCAGCCTTCTTTGCTTCGGGCTTTTTGCCGTCTGCCTTCTTTGCTTCAGGCTTCTTCTCTTCTGCCTTTGCAGGTGCAGCTTCAGCCTTGGGAGCCTCTTTCTTGGGCTCGGGCTTAACCTCTGCAGCGGTTGCAAAGTACTCGTCAAAGCTCTTTACTGCAGACTGCTGTGTGAATGTTTCAAAAATAACATCGAGCTCTTTATCTGTAAGAGCTGTCATATGATTCTTTGTGTCGTCAAAATACTGTGTAAGCAGCTCGAGCACTACTTTGCTTGACTTGCCGAAATCCTTACCGACTTCGTGAATTCTGTATTTTATTGCTGCCATACGTTTTCCTCCTTAGTCCTGCTCATCAAACTGTGCGAGCAGATTATCGTATACGTGCTGTTCAACAGCACAACCGAAAGCTCTTTCAAACCTTTTTGCTTTGATTGCCTTTGTGAGGCAGCTTCTGTTGTGACAGATATATGCGCCTCTGCCGTTTTTCTTGCCCGTAAGGTCAAGTGACACTTCACCCTCGGGAGAGCGTACCGCACGGATAAGCTCTTTCTTCGGCATCATTTCACCGCAACCCAAGCACTTTCGCATAGGTATTTTCTGGGGCTTGTTCATTATCTCACCCTTTTAATTATTCTTTAATCTCAAAAAATCCGCTTTCGGGGTTGATATCAATCTTCCAACCTGTGAGCTTTGCGGCAAGGCGGGCATTCTGACCCTTGTTGCCGATTGCAAGTGAAAGCTGGTTGTCGGGAACAACTACACGGCAGGAGTTGGGAGCATCCTCAAGCACTTCAACGCTGATAACATCAGCAGGAGCAAGTGAAGCGGCAATAAACTCAGCCGGATTTTCGCTGTACTTAACAATATCAATCTTCTCACCGCCGAGCAGGTCAACAACCTTGCCTACACGTGCGCCTCTTGCACCGATGCAGGAGCCGACAGCATCGACATTTTCGTCTGCGCTGAATACTGCAACCTTTGTGCGTGAGCCTGCCTCACGGGAGATAGCCTGAATTTTAACTGTGCCGTCGAAGATTTCGGGCACTTCTTCCTCAAAGAGTCTGCGTACAAGGCCGGGATGTGTACGGGAAATCATAGCCTTGACACCGCTCTTCTCGCCGTCGCGGATATCTACGACGTAAACCTTGATAAGGTCACCAATCTTAAGTTCTTCGCCGGGTACCTGCTCTGTCTTGGGAAGGATTGATTCGCCCTTGCCAAGCTCAACAGTAGCGTTACCTGTTTCAGCGTCAATATTTACAACCTTAACTGTTACAAGCTCATTGTGCTTGCTCTGGAATTCCTGCTTGATCTGGCTGCGCTCAGCTTCACGGATACCCTGACGGATAACGTTCTTGACTGTGCTTGCAGCGATACGGCTGAAGCTCTTTGTCTCAAGCGGAATCTCAACGATGTCACCGGGTACTGCGCTTGCCTTATAACGCTCAGCCTCTTCGGGGAGAAGGTCTGTAACGGGGTCTGCGATTTCGCTGACTACATTCTTGCGAAGGTAAACAGCCATCTCACCGTTTGCGTAGTCGATATCGCAGTAGCCGATATCTCTGCCGTACTCGCCCTTGATTGCGGATACGATAGCAGCCTGAATTCTCTCGCAGAGAATCTCTGCAGGAATACCTTTTTCTTTTTCGAGAAGCTTCACAGCTTCAAAAAATTCCTTTGTGTCCATTTTGATATATCAATCCTTTCGTTAAGTTACGGTTTTATATTTCACCTGAGTCGTCGAGTCTGACCCATGATGCTTCTTTGCGCTCGATAACAAGTGTGCGGCCGTCCTCAAGTGTGACGGTGAAGCTACCTGCATCGTGCGAATCGAGTGTACAGTGAAGCTCACGCTCGCCTGTTTCGAGGGGACGGATGAGCCTTACGACTACGGATGCACCGATATAAGCGTCAAAGTGTGCGGGACGTGTAAGCTCACGGTCGATACCGGGAGAGCTTACCTCAAGACAGTAGCTCTGCTCAATGGGGTCTGCCTCGTCGAGAGGTTTGTCAAGTGCGTGGCTCATTTCGACACAGTCATCAATACCTACGCCGCCGTCCTTGTCGATAAAAATACGCAGATACCAGTTTGCACCCTCTTTTACAAAGCGTACATCCCAGAGTCTGAGACCGAGCTGCTCCGCTATCGGCTCAGCGATTGCCGTTACGGCTGCAACAGTGTTGCCGCCCTTACCTTTGCCTGCCATATCATCGCTCCTTTTTTAAGTTACAAAATCAGGATGAATAAACAAAAGAGCGGGCAGAGCCCACTCTTTCAGTCAAATCATTCGTACAGCCATAGTTTACCATAAAAAAAATAAAATATCAATAGTATTTTTAATATAAATAGGGCAAAAAAACGCTTGGTTTACGGCAAAACAGCCCAAAAATCAGGACTTTTTCTTATCCGACGGCTTCTTTTTGCGGTTTATCACCCAACGGATTAAAAACACTGCGCCAACAATCGGAACGGCTATAATAATCGCTTTTATAATCAGCGACATGGGGATATACTTGTAAACACTGTCGCCCACAACAATAAGCCCGATTACGCGCGGTGCAATACCGAGCACGGAAAAAACCATATAACGGAAAAACGGAAGCTTCATTGAGCCGAAAAACAAGCTCGAAAAATCAATCGGCAGTGCCACAAGACGCATAACAAAAACGGTTGAAAACTTTGATGTGTTTTTCATACCGAGAATTTTGTCGCCGCCCTTTACTTTATGCAGCAGCTTTGTGACATATTCGCCGCCGAGTGCTCTGCCGAACCAATAGGTTACGGTAACCTCAAGAGCAATACCGGCAATACTTATTAAAACTGCAACCGGAGTATCAAACGCCATACCGACAGAAAGATAAATAAGCGAAGCGGGAATTACAAAAGTAAGACCCTTGAGGCCGAATATGCCTACGGCAATCGCAACAGCCATAAACTGACTCGGTGCGGCGGCAACCAATGCTCGCACATCGAGGTTGACAAGCTTTTCATAGTTGAGCACAACGGCAACAAAAATTACCGCAAGAAAACAGATTCGCAGAATCAGCGGCAAAACTGACTTTTTTTCAAATTCTTTATTCAAAATCCAATTCAATCCTTAATTTTATTTGAAGTTGATTATACAAGCATATACGCTTTTTTGTCAATTATTCAACGGCTTTATTTGCATTAAGCTTATTATAAACCTTTTCGTAAATGCAATCTGTCAGATTCTCAAATTTTACAAATAGACTGTTAATACGCAGAAGCTTGAAAAGACAAATTCTTGCCTTTTCAATAAGACTGCACACAACATAAATAACAAGCGCAAAAGAAAAAACAAAAACAGGCACTAAGAAAATATTTATTGCATCCAAATCAGGCAGTGCTTTTTTTATTACGTCGGTAATCACATTCGGATGATAGTGTATCAGATAAACGCCGAGTGCTGCGGGCGAAAAAAATCCGATAACTTTTTTCGTACGCTCTGAAAAAGAGAGCTTGACGCAGAAAACAAATAATCCCAGCGATGCCAGAATTACAAGCGCGGTATTGTAACTTATAAACAAATCTTCATAAAGAACTTTACCGAATACTTTTCTGGTAAGAACATTCATTATCGGCCTTGACAAAAACATTATGATTGCCATAACAAAATAAAGAATCAGTGCTGTGGATTTTTTGATTTTTTCCGCTACCGAATACTTACTGATATAGCCGCCTGTCAGATACATCAGCGCAAGCCAGAGCGTACTGTAACCGCCCTGCAGATCAAACGGGTCGAATAACAAAGCAAAATTAACGCAGAACACTATAAAGCACAGGAGCAAGGTCTTTTCAAACACCTTTTTTTCCAGATTATTTATTACCGCATTGAGCAGCGGAATCAAAAAGAACATTCCGAAATAGGCTGAAACATACCAATACTGTGCGGATGAAATCGGGAGAAAACTTTTTATCAGCTTAATGGTATTGAACTCTTTTTTGACAACTGAAAACAGCACACGAAAACCTGCGGAATAAAAAAATGTCTGAGCCCAGAGCTGACAGATTTTTGATATACGGAATTTGGAGTTGTACATTACATATCCGCTGATTAAGGCAAAACAGTTGACAGCAACAAAGCAAAAACTGTGAATAAAAACAATTACCATACGGTTGCCCGAAAGATTAGCTACATCGTAGATTGTTCTTTCGCCTCGGAAAATATGTAACACCACAACCATAAACATAGAAAGAATTCTGAGAAATTCTATTCCGTAATTTTTTTCAGCCTTTTTTTCAATCATTTTTTCACATCTCCGACAAATCCGAGTAAAATCAGCACATATCTTTCACTGTTTGTTTATTTCAAGTATACTTTAATCAAGATGACTTTGTCAATATTTCACTCTTTTTGAAATCTCCACAGCCGCAAGAAGTGCAAGGCTGAGTGCGGCTACCAAAGACCACTGTATAAAAGAGAGAGTCACTACACCGAATACAGCGGCAACCTGCGGAATCATCACAACACCGACCTGAAGCAGCATACAAACCGCAAAAGAAATATTCATCCGCTTATTTGAAAGCAGACCGATACTCAAAACCGAGTGCTTACTGCGTGAATTGAGCGCGTGCACAAGCTCGCATATACTCATCGTACAAAAACAGACCGCTCGGCCTGCATCCAGCCCCCAGAAGGCTCTGCCGAGCACAAAGCCGAGCAAGGCAAGTACACCGATAAAAACACCTTCGAGCGCAATATCAATCCAGCCGTTTTTTGTAAACAGACCTTTTTTAGGGTCAACGGGCGGTCGGGTCATAATGTCGCTGTCCGCTTTTTCTACTCCGAGTGCCATTGCAGGCAGTGAATCCGTAACAAGATTTATCCAAAGAAGCTGAATCGGAAGCAAAGGTGAGGGCAGGTGAATAAGCCCTGCAAAAAACACAAGAATTATCTCGCCGATATTACTGCTGAGCAGGAAATGAATAACCTTTTTTATATTGTCATAAATCCCTCTGCCCTCACGCACTGCTTTGACAATTGTTGCAAAATTATCGTCGGCAAGCACTATATCTGCCGCACCCTTTGCGACCTCTGTGCCGCCCTTACCCATAGCGCATCCGATATCCGCCGCCTTAAGTGCAGGGGCATCATTTACACCGTCACCCGTCATAGCGGTGACCTCGCCGTTTGCACGCAGAGCTTTGACTATACGCACCTTATGCTCGGGGCTTACCCTTGCAAAAACACGCTTTGTTTTAACCGTTTGACAAAGCTCTTTATCGCTCATACTGTCGAGTTTTGCACCCGTAACGGCATCGTCGCCTTTTTGTGCTATGCCGAGTCTTACGGCAATAGCAGAAGCTGTACGGGGATTGTCACCCGTTATCATCACGGGGGTAATTCCTGCCTGCTTGCAAAGTTTAACAGCCCTTGCAGCTTCGCGTCTTTCGGGGTCTTCTATTGCTATAAGTCCGACGAGTTCAAACAGCTCTCCACCCTCACGCGTTGCAACGGCAAGCACACGCAAACCCTCGTCGGCAAGCCGATTATTCAGCATATAAGCGTTGCCCTGAAAACGGCATAGTGCAAGCACTTTTTCGGGTGCGCCTTTGACTATTTCAAGCCGTCTGCCGTCAAGCTCAACCTCAACCGTCATCATCTTTTTTTCCGAGCTGAATGGCTCTTCACGAAGCCTTACCGCATTTTTAACAAGTACTTTCTGCTGTGAAGCCGCGCGCACGATTGCCGTTTCGGTAGGCTCACCGCTTTCAACGGTTGCGTTACAGCAGAGTGCGGCTGTTTTCAGCAGATTTTTACCCTCATCGGAATCGGCATCAATCTCGCTGTAAGGTGAGCAAAGCCGACTTACCGTCATTTTATTCTGTGTAAGCGTGCCCGTTTTATCCGAGCAGATGTATGTAGCACTGCCAAGTGCTTCAACTGCGGTAAGTCTGCGGATTATAGCCTTGTTTTTTGCCATTTTCGATACGCCTGTACTCAACACAACCGTAACAACCGCAGGCAGACCCTCGGGGATTGCCGCAACCGCAAGGCTGACAGAAAGCATAAAGCTCGAGAGCAGACCGTCTCGCCTGAGCACACCGAGAATAAATATCACCGCACAGATTGCAACCGCACCGAGGCCGAGTGCTCTGCCGATTTTTTCAAGCTTTAACTGTAGCGGAGTCAGAGGTGATTTTTCACTGCCTATCATATCGGCTATTCTGCCAATCTGCGTGTCCATTCCCGTATGAGTTACAACAGCTTTTGCGTGACCCGAAAGCACGGTTGAAGTTGCATAAACCGTATTACACCGCTCTGCAAGCGGAGTATCGTCACTAAGCAAAACAGCGGAATTTTTTTCAACAGGCAAAGCCTCACCCGTCAGAGCACTCTCGTTTGTTTTAAATCCGACCGACTCTGTAAGCCTTGCATCTGCGGCAACACAGTCACCCGTACCAAGCAGAAGAATATCGCCGACAACAACCTGAGCGGCAGGAATTTTCTGCACCTGCGAATCACGCACAACCGTTGCTTCGGGTGCCGACATCTGACGGAGTCTGTCGATTGCGTGCTCTGCTTTACTCTCCTGCACTACGCCTATAACGGCGTTGAGTATTACAATTGCAAGAATAATTATGGGGTCTGCGTACGAGCCTTCACCCTCGATATATGCAGTAAAAAATGATATCACTGCCGCAATAATCAGCGTGATAACCATAAAATCTTTAAACTGCGCCAAAAATCGCAGGATAATATTTGTTTTCTTTTTTTCGCTGAGTCTGTTTTCGCCGTACTCATTAAGCCTTTTAAGTGCTTCGGATTTTTTTAGTCCGTTTTTTATGTCTGTTTTCAGCTTTTGCGCTGTGTCGTTTATACCGATTGAGTGAAAATCCATTCCGTTGCCACCCTTATTTTTACTTCCTTAATTTATATGCAAATATATATATTATTATTAATTGACATACAGTAAGTTTTGATATAAAATATATATTTACAAGCGGATTGGGCAGCTGCGGCGGTAAGGACTTATCACCCTTACCGGCGAGGAAAGTCCGGGCTTCGCAGAGCAGGATAACGGCTAACGGCCGCCGAGGGTGACCTCCGGGACAGTGCAACAGAGATATACCGCCTGCAACCTCAGGCTGCAGGTAAGGGTGGAAAGGCGAGGTAAGAGCTCACCGGCGTGCAGGAGACTGTACGGCCCTGTAAACCCTATCCGAAGCAACACCGAATGGAGTGGCTTGCTCGGCCCATACTCCGACGGGTGGCTTGAGCGTTGCGGCAACGCAACGCCTAGAAAGATAGTTGCCTTAAACGACAGAACCCGGCTTACAGATCCGCTTGTGCTTTTTTACAACAACGAAAAGGAAAGATTGGGAATTGGAAGATATTTATGTAGGCGGCAATAACACGCCCCGTAATACCTTTGCTGAAAATCCTGAAGATATTTACATCTCCCAACAAGGATACCGCAGACAACAGAATATCGAACAGCCTTTGCCCGAAGATTATTACGGCTACGACGGCGGCAACCAATTACCCGACGATGAGCCGCCTAAGAAAAAACCTAAAAAGCGCAAAAGCAAAATCCGACGCGCAATCAAGGCGATATTCCTCATTCTCGTGCTCCTTGCAGGTATGGGCACTGCACTTATTTACCACACCTTCAGCAAAGTAAACTACAACGAAACAGGTCACGGCAACAATGTTTACCTTGACAGAAGCAAGCTTATGCAGAGCGACAAGGTTAAAAACATACTGATTATAGGTGTTGACCGCCGCAACGAAGACGAAAATTCACGCTCCGATACGATGCTGCTGCTTTCAATCAACACCGAAACCAAAAAAATTCTGCTGACCTCATTTATGCGCGACAGCTATGTACATATACCGGGGCATAAGGATGCAAAGCTCAACGCAGCCTGCACCTGGGGCGGCGCACAGCTGGTAATGGACACAATCGAATACAACTTCAACATAAAAATCGACAACTATATGCTTATCGATTTCGCAATATTTGAAAGCGTTGTTGACGGACTTGACGGAATTGAGGTTGAAGTGACGGAAAAAGAGGCAAAATATATGCGTGACGCCGTACACCTCTCCGATATAGAAGCAGGTGAATCTGTTGAGCTTGACGGTGAGGAGGCACTCTGGTACTGCCGCATACGAAAGCTCGATTCCGACTTTATGCGCACAAAACGTCAGCGCAAGGTTATGACGGCAATCATTGATAAATGCACCAAAACCAATCCGTTAAAAATGTATGAAATTCTCAGCAGCGTTATAGACGAGGTCGAGACTGATATGTCAGCGGCAAAGCTGACCGGCATTTCGATAAACGCTCTGCTCAGATATCTGCACTACGATATTGAGCAAGGCAGCGTGCCCGAAAAGGACACCTGGGAAAATGCCAAAGTCAACGGTCAGTCTGTGCTCCGCATTGACCTTGGTGAAAATATTGATTATCTGAAAGAATTTATATACGAGCAGTAAAGTGCTCATTCTTGAAAAAGGAGATAGGATATGAAAAAGTTTATGGGCGAGGATTTTCTCCTCAACAACCCTGCGGCAGTTGAGCTTTTTGCCGCTGCAAACGAAATGCCGATTTTTGACTGGCACTGTCACCTTTCACCCAAAGAGATTTACGAAAACAAGCAGCCTTCCGATATTGCCTGGCTGATGCTTGCAGGTGACCACTACAAGTGGCGTGCAATGCGCTCATTCGGAATTGACGAAAAATACATTACGGGCGATGCAAGCTGGCACGATAAATTTGTTGCCTACGCAACTATGCTCGCTTACGCACCCGGCAACCCCCTCTATCACTGGACTCACCTTGAGCTTCAGCGTTACTTCGGAATTGATACACCCTTGAGTGCAAAAACCGCCGAAGAGATATGGGAAAAAGCAAACGCAAAAATAGCAGAAGGCGGCTTCACTCCGCGTGAGCTTATAGCACGCTCCAACGTCGCCTGCGTTTATACTACCGACGACCCTGCAGATTCACTCGAATACCACGTGCTTTTAGCTCAGGACGAGAGCTTCAAGACAAAGGTTATTCCTGCTTTCCGTCCCGACAAGGCGCTTTCAATCGAGCTGCCCTCTTTCATTCCGTGGCTCGCTTCACTTGAAGCAAGGGTCGGCAGAAAAATTGAGAGCTACACAGCACTTGAAGAAGCTCTGCTCGAGAGAATTGAAGCATTTGCAAAAATGGGCTGCCGTGCAAGCGACCACGCATTCACCTATGTACCCTATGCAGAAGCTACCGCAGACGAGCTTGAGGCTATATTCCAAAAGGGCAGGCTCGGCGGTGAATTTACACAGCACGAGCTTGATGCATACCGTACCGCTCTGCTTCGCACAATGGCAAAGGAATACGCACGCAGAGGTTGGGCGATGGAGCTTCACATGGGCCCGATGCGTAACAACAACACACTTATGTTCAACAAAATCGGCCCTGACACGGGCTTTGACTCA